>NZZG01000196.1 GCA_002698575.1 Pimelobacter sp.
GAGGCGGGGACCGCCCGCAAGCGCCGCAACAGCCGACCTACCGGGTCCCGCAGTCAAGGACGGCCGCAGGCCGCCGCGCAGCGGGCGCCGCAGGCGATCCTTGACGGCGGGAGCAGGTCGGCTACGCGCGCGGCCCCACCACCGGTGACCACCAGGCCCACCACGTCAGACCCCCAGCGGCCCAGGCGGTCAGAGCGATCAGAGCTGAGCGGTCAGGACGATCTCGCCGTTCGCATCCATCACCACGACCTCGGTGGCCTCGGCACGCATCAGCGCCGACTGGAGGTTGCAGGTCATCTCGTTGCGTCCGGTGCCGATGAAGGCGCCGGCGGTGACGAGCTCGCCGGAGGCCCCGTCGCGGAAGGCGGCCTCGAAGACGTCGCCCTTGGCGAAGCCCTTGCCGCTCATCCGCAGCTCGACGCCCCACGTGTGGGCGACCAGTCCTGAGGTGGCGATCTTGATCCGGGAGGTGCTGCTGCTCAGCGCGACGGGTTCGAGCGTGACCGACGGCGGCGCCTCGGTGACGGTGACCGTGGCCGGCGGTGGGGCGGGAGCCGTGGAGCCCGGTGAGGTGCTGCGACCGATGAGGACGCCTCCCTCCAGGGCGAGGAGCACGACGATGGCGGCTGCCGCTCCCAGGCCGGCGCGCCACGCCGTACGACGTCGGGCGCGGACGCGGGCGAGGGCGAGGTCGTCGGACTCCTGCTGCTCGCGCTCCCCGGCGACCTGCTCGCGGATGGCCGCGCCGAGGTCACCGGGAGGCAGTGCCGGGAGGTCGAAGTGGCGGGCGTCGACGAGGTCGAGCATGGCGCCGAGCGGGGCGATCTCCTCGAGGTCGGCCCGGCACGCCGCGCACCCGTCGAGGTGCGCGCCCACCATGGCCTCGTCGGCCTCGCCGAGGTGTCCGAGGGTGTAGGAGCCCAACAGGTCGCGCAGTCGCTGGTGCTCCTCGTTGTTGCCCAGGTCCCAGGTGTTCACGGTGTCACCCCCATCTCGTCGATCGCCACTCTCAAGGCCTTCAGTCCGTAGAACACCCTGCTGCGCAAGGTCCCCACCGGGATCCCCAGCTCTGCGGCGACCTCCTCGTAGGGCCGCTCCTGCAGGTGGGTCCGCACGATCGCGACCCGGTGGTGCTCGGCCAGGTGTCGCAGGGCCTCCTCCACCACCCAGGACGTCATCATCTTCTCGACCGGGTCGCCCTGGTCGGAGCCGGCCAGGTCCTGGACCGTCGGCGGGTCGACGAGGTTGCCCTGCCAGGGCCGCACCTTCGCGGCGCGCGCGTGGTCGATCATCGCGTTGCGGGCGATCCCGAAGAGCCACACGCGCAGGGAGGCGAGCGTCGGGTCGTAGCGCTCCGCAGACCGCCACGCCTTGATGAAGGTCTCCTGGACGACGTCCTGGGCGGCGCCCCGGTCGCCGAGTCCACGCAGGACGAACCGGTAGAGCTCCGGGCCGTGCAGGAGGTAGGCGGAGTACACCTCGTCCTCGTTGCTCAACCCCGCCACGGCGGTGTCATCCATGGGCACACCCTCTCAGCCAGGGGCTCGGGTCGACGTCGTCCTGCATGTGTACGGCGCCCGATGCGGGGCCGTTCACCCGACCGGGTGACTCGTCGGGGCGCTGCGGTCCCGGCCCCATCCGGATCGCAGACGGTCTCGAACCTGTGATGAACGCAACCGCTGCGGGTCCCGTAGTGACTCGCGAGGCCGCCTCGTGGTGGTCGCGTCAGGGGGTGCTCAGCGCCCGACCGAGATCCGAGAGGAACACGAACTGATGAACCCATCGAGGACCCGAGCGGTCCGGCTGCTCACGGGCAGTGCTGCTGGAGCGCTCGCGCTCGGCGCGCTGGCCCTGGTGCCGGCACCCGCAACGGCAGCCGCCGTACCCGACCGGGCAGGACTGGTGAGCGCGGCCCCCGTCGCCTCCGCCGCCGCGCCCCGCATCGACGACACCGACTACGACGTCGCCCGCAAGGCCACGCGTGAGGCGGCGAAGAAGAAGCAGAAGGCGAAGGGCTCCACCGACGTCAAGAACCAGAAGCAGCTGCGCAAGGCCGTCGCGAAGGCCAACAAGCGCAGCGGCACGGACAAGATCGTGCTGACCTCGACGGTGCGCCTCAAGGGCGGCAGCGGCAAGGGCAACGGGGCACGCAAGGGCGACCTCGACGTCACCGACGACCTGATCGTCGAGGGTGGCGGGTTCCAGATCAACGCCAAGGGCGTCGACCGGATCTTCGACGTGACCTCCGGCGTCCGCCTGGACGTCAAGAACGTGACCCTCAAGCGGGGCATCCCCGCCGCCGGCGAGAGCGGTGGCGCGGTGCGCGGCACCGGCGCGACCGTCGTGCTGAGCAACGTCACCGCCAACCGCAACCGCGTCACGGGCGTGGGTGCCTCCGGCGGGGCGATCATGAACGACGACGGTGTGCTCGTGGTCCGCAAGTCGGACCTGGTCAGCAACTCCGCGTTCCGCGCGGGTGGCGCGATCGAGGCCAACGCCGGATCGACGACCGTCAACCAGACGCTGCTGGGTCGCAACTCGGCCGGTGACGGACCCGGCAACGGTGGCGCGATCCACCTGACCGGCGACGGCACGGTCTCGGTCAACAAGAGCGAGGCCAACCTCAACATCGCCTCCGCCGAGGGCGGTGCCTTCTGGAACTCCCTGGAGGGCATCTTCGCCGTCACCGGGACGACCTTCGAGGCCAACGAGGCCAAGGGCGCTGCGGCCGACGAGGGCGGTGGCGCGCTCTACAACGACGGTGGCGCCCTGTTCGTGGTCACCAGCCAGATGCTGGACAACACGGCCTCCGGCACCTCCGGCTCCGGCGGCGCGATCTTCAACAACGACGGCGAGCTCGGCGTCGAGAACTCCACGATGTCGGGCAACTCGGCTAACCGTGCCGGTGGCGCCATCGAGGCCAACGCGGGCACCACCGAGGTGCTCGACTCGGCCATGCGCGGCAACGCCGCGGGCTCCAACCCCGGCAACGGCGGTGCCCTGCACCTCTCCGGCGCCGGCACGGTGCTCGTCTCCGGCGGTCGCGTCGTGGACAACACGGCCTCCGCCGAGGGCGGCGGCCTGTGGAACTCCGCCCCGGGCTCGATGGAGGTCGCCCAGGTGACCGTCACCGGCAACACCGCGGCGGGCGCGGCGGCCGACAACGGCGGCGGCGGACTCTACAACGACGGCGGCACCATGATGGTGCGCGGCTCGAGCCTGGAGTCCAACGACGCGACCGGCGCCGCCGGCTCCGGCGGCGGCATCCTCAACAACCTCGGCGACCTGACCGTGGTGAACTCCACGATCGACAGCGGCTCGGCCAACCGTGCCGGTGGCGCGATCGAGGCCAACGAGGGTACGACGACCATCGTCCGCTCCTCGCTGGAGTCGAACTCCGCGGGCGCAGCCCCCGGCAACGGCGGTGCCGTGCACCTGACCGGTCCCGGCGCGGTCGTCGTCCGGGCCAGCTCGTTCGGGGCCAACACGGCCTCGGCCGAGGGTGGCGCGCTGTGGAACTCGGTCGGCGGCACGATGTCGATCGAGCGCAGCGACATCGTCGGCAACACCGCCTCGGGCGCTGACGCCGACCAGGGTGGTGGCGGCGTCTACACCGACGGTGGTGACCTGTTCATCGTCGACTCCGACATCCGGGAGAACAGCGCCGACGGCGCTGCCGGCTCGGGTGGCGGTGTGCTCAACAACCAGGCCACGGTCGAGATCGTCTCCTCGACGCTGATGAACAACAACGCGGTGCGCGCCGGTGGCGGTGTCGAGGCCAACGCCGGCTCGACGACCATCCGTGCGGGCTCGGTGCTGTCCAACAACCTGGCCTCGGCCGCTCCCGGCAACGGCGGTGCCCTGCACCTGTCCGGCGCGGGCACGGTCGACATCGTCAACACCGAGGTCTCCGGCAACACCGCGGCCCTCGAGGGTGGCGGGCTGTGGAACTCCGCTCCCGGCGTGATGACCGTGACCGGCTCCGACATCACCGGCAACGAGGCGCTCGGTGCGGCCTCCGACAACGGTGGTGGCGGTCTCTACAACGACGGTGGCGACCTGACGGTCACCGACTCGACCGTCTCGGGCAACTCCGCCTCCGGTGCTGCCGGATCGGGCGGTGGCGCGCTGAGCAACACCGGCGCGCTGGCCATCTCTGGTTCGACCTTCGACGGCAACGACGCCCAGCGGGCGGGTGGCGCCATCGAGAACCTCGCGGCGACGGTCACGATCGAGGACTCCACGCTGTCGACCAACGCGACGGGCGCGGCGCCGGGCAACGGCGGCGGCCTGCACACCTCCGGCGCCGGTGACGTCACCGTCACCGACTCGGCGGTCACCGGCAACACGGCAGCCGCCGAGGGCGGCGGCCTGTGGAACTCCGGCGTCGGCACCATGACGGTCACCGGCACGCTGGTCGACGGCAACTCCGCGGCCGGCAACGACGCCACCCAGGGTGGTGGCGGCCTGTTCCAGCAGGACGGTGCGACCGGCACGCTGACGGTCACCGACTCCGTCGTGTCCGGCAACTCCGCGACCGGCACCGCCGGTTCCGGTGGCGGCCTGCTCAACGACGCGGGCGGCACGGTCACCATCACCGGCACCGAGATCTCCGGCAACGACGCCCAGCGCGCCGGCGGCGGGATCGAGAACAACGCCGGCACCGTCACGATCGACGACTCGGTCCTCTCCACCAACGCCGCGGGCGCTGCTCCCGGCAACGGCGGCGGCCTGCACACCACGGGCGCCGGTGACGTCGCCGTCACCAACTCGGAGGTCACGGGCAACACCGCGACGGCCGAGGGTGGCGGTCTGTGGAACTCGGCCGTCGGCACGATGACGGTCGACAACACGCTGGTCGACGGCAACTCCGCGGCCGGCAACGACGCCACCCAGGGTGGTGGCGGCCTGTTCCAGGACGCCGGGACGGGGACCCTCACGGTCACCAACTCCACGATCACCAACAACTCGGCGACCGGGACCTCCGGCTCGGGCGGTGGCGTGCTCAACGACCAGGGGTCGCTGACGATCAGCACCACGACGATCGACGGCAACGACGCGGTCCGCGCCGGTGGCGGCATCGAGACCAACGCCGGCACGGTCACCCTGACCGACGTCGACATGGACGCCAACACCGCCGGGGACAACCCCGGCAACGGTGGCGGCTTCCACGCCGGTGGCGCCAACACGGTGACCTACACCGGTGGCACCGTCTCCAACAACGATGCGGCCAACGAGGGCGGTGGCCTGTGGTGCAGCAACTCCGGCACCTTCACCGCCACGGGCATCACCTTCATGGGCAACACCGCTCCCGATGGTGCCGACGTGTACCACCAGGACCCGGCGACGCCGCCGACCGTCAGCGTGTGCACGGTCAACGGCAACGTCATCCCGCAGGGGACCGGTACCCCGTGATCCCTCGCTGATCGGGCAACCGATCGGCGGCTGACACCAGCAGGCCTCGACGACCTCGGTCGTCGGGGCCTGCTGCGTGTGCGGCCGAGGTTCCTCAGCCCGCCGCGGCGCGCACGTAGCGACACATCAGGAAGCTGTCGGCGGTGAGCACGTGCGCCAGCTCGAAGCCGGCCACGGACTCGAGGCCGGAGGTGCGCGGCGTCGACCCGGTGCCGGCGAAGGTCGGCGAGACGGTGATGTCGGCCTCGTCGAGGAGGCCCTCGGCCACCAGCGACTCCAGCAGGGTCGGCCCGCCCTCGCACACGACACGCCGCAGCCCGCGGTCCTCGAGGATCGCCAGGATCGATGCGGCGCTCGGCCGTGGCTCGGAGGTGGCGACCAGGTCGCAGTGCTCGTGGGCGAGCGCGGCGCGGTCCGGGTCGGGGGCCGCGCCCGTGATCACGATCGGTCGGACCGTGGACTCGGTGAAGAGCCCTCCGGTGAAGTCCAGGTCCAGCGAGCCGCTGACGATGGCGAGGACCGGGGCCGGTGCGAGGCCCGCCTCGGCGCGGGCCGTGACGTCGGCGGCCGCGGCACGGATCGGGCCGTAGCCCTCGGCACGCACGGTGCCGGCGCCGACGAGCACGGCGTCGGCCAGTCGCCGTACGGCGTGGAAGACGGCCTTGTCGACACTCGAGGAGATCGAGCCGCTCAGGCCGTCGGGGCCGGCGGCGGCGCCGTCCAGCGTCGTCACCATCATCGCCCGCACCCAGCGTCGCGCGGACGTCGAGCCGGGCCACGGGTAGGCGTCGCGGACGTCGTCGTCGCTCAGCCCGGTCGATGGTGCGGCGTCTCCGGAGCTCCAGATCAGGTCCATCCGGACGAATCTAGCCGCGCGACGACCACCCCGGTGAGCGGGCGCGGGAATGTCCGGGCGTGCTCCGGGGTTGCCGCCGACTGTGACCCCTGCGACCCGCGACGACTCCCGCCGCGTGTCGCTGACCCTCGGGCTGCTCTTCGGGATCGCCGGGATGGGCTCATCCTCGGCGGCGATCGCGGTGCCGCTCATCGCCGACGACCTCGCCATCGGGCAGGGCACGGCCACCTGGACGATCAGCCTGTACGTGCTGATGCTGGCGGTGACGACGGCCGTCTACGGCCGTGTCTCCGACCTGCTGGGGACCCGGCTCCCGCTGCTCATCGGGCTCGGCCTGATGGCCGGCGGTGCGCTCATGGCGGCCCTGGCCCCGTCCTTCTCGGTGCTCCTGGCCGCCCGACTGCTGCAGGGCGCCGGCGCTGCCGCCGTACCCACGCTCGGCGTCGCGATCATCAACGGCCGCTACGCCGGCGGCGTGCGTGGACTCGCCCTGGGGCGGCTGGCCGCGATGGCGGCCGCCGTGAGCTGCCTGGGACCCCTGCTGGGCGGGCTGGTCGAGAGCTGGGCAGGCTGGCGCGCCGTGCTGGCCCTGCCGATCCTCGGTCTGCTCGTCGTGCCGTTCCTGTGGCGGGCCCTGACGGACGAGCGCAGCTTCGCCCGGCTCGACGTGGTCGGCGCGCTGCTGGTCGCCGTGAGCGCGGCCGGGTTCGTGCTGATGGTGCAGTCGCCGTCGACGGGACGGGTGGTGCTCGTCGCGGGGATCGTCCTGGCCGTCGTCGGGGTGCCGCTCAGCGCCGCCTGGGTGCGCCGCCACCCCGACGGCTTCCTGCCGCTCTCGGTGATCCAGAACCCGATCGTGCTGCGCAACGCCTTCGCCGGCGCGTCCGTGCCCGCGGGCTGGTTCGCGCTCCTCGTGGCGGTGCCCGCCGTCCTGCTCGCCGACGGCTGGGAGCCGTGGCAGGTCGGCCTGCTGCTCGTGCCGAGCGCGGTGATCGCACTGTTCGTGCCGCGGCTGACCGGACCCCTGATGGAGGCCGTCGGCCCGACTCGTGCGCTCGCCTTCGCCGCCGTCGTCACGACGGTCGCCCTCGGGGTGGCCGCGCTGGGCTCGGCGCTCGTGTGGCCGGCCCTGCTGGCCGTCGCGGTGATCCTGGTGACCGTGGCGTTCGGGGTCGGGCAGCCTGCGCTGAGCGCCGCCGTCGCCGACGGCGTCGAGCCCGAGGTGCGCGGCGTGGCGCTGGGGGTCTCCACCCTGGTCTTCCTCGTCGGCGGATCGGTCGGCTCCGCCGTGGTCGGCGGGCTCGGCGGCGTCTGGGGGATCGGGTACGGCGTGCTGGTGCTCGCCGTCCTGCCGGTCGGGGCGTTGGCGGCCCTGGCGCCCGAGCTCCTCGGTCGGCGCGAGGGCGCGCCGGTGGCCGTCGACACGCGCTGAGTCCTGCCGGGGCGCCGACGGGCCGACCTGCTCGCGGGCTCGGCAGCACGGTCGCGGTGGGACCGCTCTGTCACAGTGGAGCCATGCAGATCGGGATGACCCTGCCGGTGATGGAGCCGGACCTGTGGAGTCGTGGACCCGACGTCCTCGAGGAGTGGGCCCGCGCCACCGAGGAGGGACCGTTCGCCTCGCTGTGCTTCGGCGAGCGGATGGCCTTCGACAACCCCGAGACGCTGACCCTGCTGGGCGCGGTCGCCGCGTGGACCTCCCGCGTGCGGATCGTGACCACCGTGATCGTCCCCCAGCTGCACGACCCGGTCCTGCTCGCGAAGTCCTTGGCCACCGGCGACCAGCTTGCCCGCGGACGCCTGACGGTCGGGTTCGGTGTCGGCGGGCGCGAGGAGGACTACCGCGCTGTCGGCGGCGACCTCGCCACCCAGACCATGGGCGACATGGCCGCGCGGGTGGCGGTGATGAAGCAGGTCTGGGCCGGTGAGCACCTCACCGACTCCGTCCGACCGGTCGGTCCGCCGCCGGCGCAGTCCCAAGGCCCCGAGCTCCTCGTCGGCACGATGGGTCCCAGGACGATCCGCAGCGCCGCGGCCTGGGCCGATGGTCTCGCCGGGGTCACCCTCGACCTCGACCTGGCCGCGGTCGGCGACCTCTTCGACCTGGCCCGGCGCTCGTGGGCGGACGCAGGCCGTCCGGCGCCCCGGCTGACCACGTCGTTCTGGTTCGCCCTCGACGACGGCTCGGGCACCGCGCGGGACCAGGTGCACCGCCACCTGCGGCACTACATGAACTGGCTGCCCGCGCAGCTGGTCGACGCGATGGCGCCGACCACCGGCTTCGCCGGCACGCCCGAGCAGCTGCGCGAGGTGCTCGACCGGCTGGCCGACCTCGGTGCCGACGAGGTCCACCTGATCCCGACCGGGTCCGACGTGGCGCAGGTCGAGCAGGTCGCCGGGCTCGTCGGGGAGCTCGTCGAGGGGGGCGGGGCGTGAGCGCGCTCCGTCGTACCCGGTCCGGCGTCGACGACGGCCCGAGCACCTGGGTGACGGCCGCCGCCGTGTCCGGGGCGTTCGTGGCCCTGCTGTACGTCGTCGAGCTCGCCGACGTGATCGCTGACCACCGCCTCGACCGGCTCGGCGTGGAGCCGCGCTCGGCCGACGGGCTGTGGGGCATCCTGTTCGCCCCGGTGCTGCACGGCAGCTGGACCCACCTGGAGGCCAACACGGTCCCGGCGCTGGTGCTCGGCTTCCTCGTGCTGTTCTCCGGCATCGCCAAGGGGGTGGAGGCGACCGCGGTGATCTGGGTCGTCGGGGGAGTGGGCGTCTGGCTCGTCGCGCCGACGAACTCGATCCACCTGGGTGCGTCGGTGCTGATCTTCGGGTGGCTCGTCTACCTGATGCTGCGGGGGATCTGGACGCGACGCGTCGGGCAGATCATCCTCGGGATCATGCTGTTCCTGCTCTACGGGACGCTGCTCCTCGGTGTGCTGCCGGGTCAGCCGGGCATCTCGTGGCAGGGGCACCTGTTCGGCGCGGTCGGCGGCGCGCTGGCGGCGTGGCTGATCCGCTTCGACGAGTAGGTCCGTGGGGTTGGTCTGCGCCCCGGGCCTCAGGCGGCCAGTGCCGCCGCCAGCTCGCCGATCGCGGCGAGGGGGGCGTCGTACCCGGGGAAGTAGCAGCAGACCCGCTCGGCCACGTCGCCGAAGCGACGTCGCAGCTCGGCGGCGCACTCCTCGGGGGTGCCACGCACCGCGATCGTCGAGATCATCTCGTCGCTGACCAGCGCCATCATCGCGGCGACGTCGCCGGTCTTCGACAGGGCGTTGAGCTCGGGCTGCAGGTCGCCCCAACCCTCGGCGTCCAGGACCGGGCGGTAGGCGGGCGTGGAGCCGTAGAAGGCGAGCAGTCCGCGGACGCCGAGGTCCGCGGCGGCCTGCTCGTCGGGGGTCCGGCCCATCGCGGTGATCGCCTGCGGGTAGATCGCCACCGAGTCCCGCCCGGCGAGCTCGAGCCCCTCCGCCACGGCGGTGAGCGTGCGCTCGCGGAAGTGGCGCAGCGAGTTGAAGGGCATCACCAGCAGGCCGTCGGCGACCTCGGCGGCCGTGCGGGTCATCAGCGGACCGAGGGCGCCGAGCAGCACCGGCGGGGTGCCGTGGGGGTTGGGGCCCGGGACGAACGTCGGTGGCATCAGGGTGTGCTGGGTGTGCTCGCCGCGGAAGTCCAGCCGGGTGCCGTCCTGCCACGAGGCCAGGATCGCCTTCACCGCCAGGACGATCTCGCGCATCCGGGCCGCGGGCGGCGACCAGGTGGCGCCGTACCGCTTCTCGATGTGCGGCTTGATCTGCGAACCCAGGCCGAGCCGGAAGCGTCCCTTGGTCATCAGCTGGAGGTCCCAGGCGGCATTGGCGAGGTGCATCGGGCTGCGCGGCATCGCGATCGCGACGTTGGTCATCAGGTCGGTCTCGACGACGCTCGCGGCGGTGGCCAGGGGGAGGAACACGTCGTGCGGCCCCTCGAAGGTGAAGAGGCCTGCGATGCCCGTGCCCACCAGCTCACGGGCACGGTCGGCGACGAGGTCGGGGCGGGCGTCGAGCTGGACGTCGAGAAGCATGCGGGGAGTCTAGAACGTGTTCTACTTCGTCGTCGGGCGAGCGGGCTCCCAGACTCTGCGCAGTGAGCGCCTCACGACTCGAGACCAGGCAGCCCCAGCGACAAAACCACCCGAATGGAACTCCGATTGCTCGCCATTGACTACAGCCGCCACGGGTAAAGAGCGGTTGGCTCGAGCCATGACCTCACATCGCAGCACGATCCTGATCGCAGCAGGCGCACTCGTCCTCGGCTCCAGCGGCGCGGCCGTCGCCGGCGGGCTCATCACGGGCAAGGACATCAAGAACGGCTCGGTCACCGGCAAGGACATCAAGAACAAGTCCGTCAAGACTGCCGACCTCTCGAGCAAGACGCTCTCCCAGCTGACGGGCGCCGACGGTGAGCCGGGCGTGCAGGGCGAGCCGGGTCCTCAGGGCGAGCCTGGCCCACAGGGAGACCCCGGTCTCTCCAGCGTCACAGTCCGGGTCGCCGTCCTCAGCGTCGCCGCCGGTGCGCGGGACTACGCGTTCGCCTCGTGCGAGGCCGGTGAGGTCGCCACCGGCGGTGGGTTCTACTGGGACAACGTGCCGAGCTCGACCATGTACATCCAGGACCAGGGCGGCACCACCGCCGGGGGCATCGTCCTGACCAGCCCCGGCGTGGCCGTCGGGTGGGGTGTGGAGGCGTTCAACGGGAGCGGGGACGTGCAGTCCGGCAAGGTCCAGGTGCTGTGCGCCGAGACCGGCGCGGCGGCGCCGCTGCGCGGAGGTGGCGCGTCACCGTCCTCGGACGGCCGCTGAACCCGACCGACCGACGTGGCCGGGCGGGTCTCAGACCCGACCGGCCACGTCCTCGCCGAGCGCCACGCGCAGACGGGCGAGCCCGTCGCGGGCCTGTGACTTCACGGTGCCGAGCGCGATGCCCAGCGCCGCCGCGGTCTCCTTCTCGGGGAGGCTCGCCTGCGGGCTCTCCCGCCATCGCCGGGTGCGCCACCGGGGGACGCTCTCCCTGGCCAGCACCCCCTGCGCACGTAGGACTCCGGTCGATGCGCGATCCCGCTCCACCGCGGCACCACCTTGGCGAGCGCGACCTGCACGAGGACCTCGGCGTCGTGGACGTCGCCGACCAGGAGGTACGCCGTGCGCAGCAGCGCGCCGCGGCGGGCCAGGACGAACTCCTCGAAGTCGGCCGGGGGCCGGCCGACGATGATGTCGAACGGGTCAACCGGGGGTCGCCGCGGCCGGGCACGTCACCGGTTCGTCTCGCCCCGCGTGCTCGTGCCTCACGACCCGGCTGCGGGCTCGCTCGACCGTCCTCCGCCACGCCGGTCCGCTCGTGCCTCACGACCCGGCTGCGGTCTCGGAGGGTCAGGGTCGAAGGCCCGGATGGTCAGGATGATCGCCACCAGCAGCACCCAGCCGAAGATGACACCGCCGACGATGTCGGTGAACCAGTGCTGGGCCAGCCGGGCGCGGGCGTAGGCCTCCACGAGGCCGAGCAACCCGACGACCGAGAACAGCAGGATCGTCGTCCGGCGGGAGGTCCGCGCGTAGTGGACGACCAGGAAGGCCGCGACCCCGAGCACCACGATGAGCCGCTGGCAGCCGCCGGAGGGGTAGTTGCCGATCGGCGTGCCGATCAGGCTGATCAGGTCCTGGTCGCGGTCGATGATCTTGGCCAGGACCCGCTGGCTCCAACGCCCGACGATCCAGGCCAGGGGGCAGACGACCAGGGGGATCCACCAGCGCCAGCCCTTGACGAAGAACCAGGTGGCCAGCCCGAGCGCGAAGACGGCGGTCCAGGTCTGGGTCTGGGGGACGTTGCCCATCTTGGTGATGGTCTCCACGACGTCGGTCCAGTCGGTGTTGCCCGCGCGGATCGTGGCGTCGTAGACCGGCTCGTCGACGGGGCCCTGCAGAGCCTCGGCGAGGAAGCCGAGCAGCAGGCCGATCACGTTGGCCGCGAGCACGGTGACGACCCCGGTCAGCAGACCGGTCCGCCACTGGAAATCCTTGAACATGACGCCCCCCAGCGCTGTCGTGGAGGTCGCATCGTACCGCTCCACCCCTCGGTCGGCGCCGACGCGACCGCTGCTAGGAAGCAGCCGCCCCGCGCGGGTCACGGGCCGACGCGGCGACGGCGGTCGCGAGGCAGAGTCCGGCGAGAGTGAGCAGCGCGGCGACCAGCGCGGCGCCGTCGCCGCCGTACACCTGGACCAGGACGACGCTGATCGCCGAGCCGGTCGCGAAGCCGAGGTAGCGCAGCAGCTGGTTGAGGGCGAGCGCCGAGCCGGTCTCGCTGTCGGGCACGTGCGGGACGATCAGTCCGGCCAGCGACGAGAACGAGAAGCCGCTGCCCAGCCCGCCCACGGCCATCGCGACCAGCAGCAGCCACAGGTGCTCGTGCTGCCAGGCTAGGAGCGCGAGGGATGCTGCGAACGACGAGCACCCCAGGGGCAGCAGCGGCCGGCCGCCCCAGCGGCGCTCGACGCGCCGCGCAGCCTGGCTGCCGACGACGCTGGCCACCGAGTAGGGCACCAGCACGAGACCGGCGACGGCGACGCCGAGGTCGAGCCCGAATCCCGCCGAGCCGTCGGCGCGGACGATGACGACCGCGAGGCTGAGCAGTCCGTACATGCCCACGCCGAGCACGAGGGCGACCAGGTGCGGCCCCACGACACCGGGCCTCGCCGCCAGGCGCAGGTCGACCAGCGGCTGAGGCCGGCGCAGGCTCCACCGGCCCCACCCGACGAGCGCGGCGACGCCGAGCAGGGCCAGCACCGCGACGGGCGTCGAGGTCCAGCCCCAGGTCTCGCCCTGGCTCACGACGAGCAGCACCGACAGGGTGCCCGCCGTCAGCAGCCCGGCCCCGGTCAGGTCGACCGGTTGCGCCGCGACGTCCAGATCGGCCGGTACGTCGCGCAGCGCGCGCAGCAGCGTGACGCCGACGAGCACCGAGCCGAAGACGTAGGCGCCGTGGAGGCCGGCGTACGCGGCGATCAGCGAGGTCACCGGGTAGCCGAGACCGGCGCCGGCGACCGTCGTGACCGACAGCAGCGCCAGGACCCGGGTCTGCTCGACGCCGCGGTAGGCGTCGCGGGCGATCGCGAGCACCAGCGGCACCAGCGCCAGCCCGACGCCTTGCAGTGCCCGTCCGAGCACCAGCGGGAGGTAGCCCAGCGGCAACGCGGCCAGCAACGTCCCGAGCAGCACCACCGCGATGCCGCCGAGCACGACCGGGCGGCGCCGCCTGCCGCTGCCCAGGCGCCCGAGCACCGGGGTCGCGACCGCACCGGCGAGCAGCGTGGCGGTCAGCGCCCACTGCGCGGCGGTGACCGAGACGTCGTACTGCTCGGCGATGCTGGGGACCAGCGGCGCCCCGAGGCTGCTCACCACGGCGGCCACGGTGGTGATGAGCGCCAGGGTGGTCAGACGGGCGCGGTTGCGGCGAGCCGCGCGATCATCCACCGGCCTGCCGCTCGACGTCGCGAGGAGCCAGGGCTACTTGCCGCCCTTGCGGACCCGGCTGGCGGTCTTGGCGCGCTCGTTGGCGTCCAGGACGACCTTGCGGATGCGCACCATCTCCGGGGTGACCTCGACGCACTCGTCGTCGCGGCAGAACTCCAGGCACTGCTCGAGCGACAGCTTGCGCGGCGGGATCAGCTTCTCGAAGTTGTCGGAGGTCGCGGACCGGATGTTGGTCTGCTGCTTCTCCTTGGTGATGTTGACGTCCATGTCGTCGGCACGGGAGTTCTCGCCGATGATCATGCCCTCGTAGACCTCGGTGGTCGGGTCGACGAACATCGTCCCGCGCTCCTGCAGGTTGGTCATCGCGTACGCCGTGGCCGCGCCCTTGCGGTCGGCGACGAGCGAGCCGTTGACCCGCGAGCGGATCTCGCCGGCCCAGGGCTCGTAGCCCTCGGAGATGCCGTGCGCGATGCCGGTGCCGCGGGTGTCGGTGAGGAACTCGGTGCGGAAGCCGATCAGGCCACGCGCCGGCACCATGAACTCCATCCGCACCCAGCCGGTGCCGTGGTTGGTCATCTGCTCCATCCGGCCCTTGCGGCTGGCCAGCAGCTCGGTGATCGTGCCGAGGTACTCCTCGGGGGCGTCGATCGTCAGGCGCTCGAACGGCTCGTGGAGCTTGCCGTCGACCTCCTTGGTGACGACCTGCGGCTTGCCGACGGTCAGCTCGTAGCCCTCGCGGCGCATCTGCTCCACGAGGATCGCCAGCGCCAGCTCGCCGCGGCCCTGCACCTCCCAGGCGTCGGGGCGCTCGGTCGGGAGCACGCGCAGCGAGACGTTGCCGATGAGCTCGGCGTCGAGGCGGTCCTTGACGAGGCGGGCGGTGACCTTCGAGCCCTTCACCCGGCCGACCAGCGGCGAGGTGTTGGTGCCGATGGTCATCGAGATGGCCGGCTCGTCGACGTGGATGAGCGGCAGCGCGACGGGGTTCTCGACGTCGGCGAGGGTCTCGCCGATGGTGATGTCCGGGATGCCCGCGATGGCGACGATGTCGCCGGGGCCAGCGGACTCGCCGGGCTTGCGCTCGAGGCCCTCGGTGACCAGGAGTTCGGTGATCTTGACGTTCTTGACGTCGCCGTTGCGCTGCATCCACGCGACCTGCTGACCCTTCTTCAGGGTGCCCTGGTGCACCCGCACCAGCGCGAGCCGGCCGAGGAAGGGGGAGGCGTCGAGGTTGGTGACGTGCGCCTGCAGCGGTGCGCCCTCGTCGTACGTCGGCGCCGGGATGGTGTCGAGGATGGTCTGGAAGAGCGGCTCGAGGCTGTCGCCGTCGGGCATCGAGGCGTTCTCGGGCTGCTCGAGGCTGGCGATGCCGGCGCGGCCCGAGGCGTAGACGACGGGGAAGTCGAGGGCGTCCTGGCTGTGGGACTCGTCGAGCAGGTCCATGAAGAGCTCGTAGGTCTCGTCGACGACCTCGGCGATGCGCGCGTCACCACGGTCGGTCTTGTTGACGACCAGGATCACCGGCATGTCGGCGTTGAGCGCCTTGCGCAGCACGAAGCGGGTCTGGGGGAGCGGACCCTCCGAGGCGTCGACCAGCAGCACGATGCCGTCGACCATGGAGAGCCCGCGCTCGACCTCGCCGCCGAAGTCGGCGTGGCCGGGGGTGTCGATGATGTTGATGACCATCGGCTCACCGCCGGCGGCCGGTCCCTCGTAGTGCACCGCGGTGTTCTTGGCGAGGATCGTGATGCCCTTCTCGCGCTCCAGGTCGCCGGAGTCCATGACCCTGTCGGCCACGCTCTCGGCCTGGTGCTCGGTGAAGGCGCCGGCCTGGCGCAGCATGGCGTCGACCAGCGTGGTCTTGCCGTGGTCGACGTGGGCGACGATCGCGACGTTGCGCAGGTCGGAGCGGAGGGTAGACATGAACGTACGACGTCGCTTTCGCTGGGGATCAGGGGTGGAGATCAGGGCCCGAAAGGGCCTCGGCGAGTCTACTGGCGCGGGCGGGGAGGGCCTGCATCGGCGGTCTTCTGCCATTTCGGCCCGCGGCCCACAGCGCCGAACTAGCCTGCTGTCGTGCGATCGACGGTGGGGAGGATCGTCGGGCTGACGCTGCTCGCGGCGGGCCTGACGTCGCTCGGCGCGCCCGCTCACGCGCAGGCCACGCCCGCCATGACCGCCACGGTGGCCATCAGAGGTACCACCACGGTCACCACCACGGGGACCGCGGCGGCACCGCTCGGCAGTGCGCGGCCGATCTCCATCGCCGTCGACTCCCGGGGCACGTCGTACGTCGGGTATGCCCGCGGCGGCGCCCTCGCCCGGGTCACCGACGCCGGCAAGCGCCGCAGCACCGTGGCGATCGACCAGGACGGCCCGGTCATCGGGCTCGAGGCCGACAGCCGCGACCGGGTCTGGGTGGTCGACAACGACACGATCACCCGGCTGCGCGGCGACGGCACGGTCCTGCGGCGCATCGACCGGGTCGTCCCCGACACGTGCGCGGACGACGCGAGGAGCTCCTCGCGCGTCTTCGGCGGCCTGGCCGTGGGGCCGTCGGCCCTGTACGTCGCCAGCCGCTGCGCGGGTGTCGTGGAGGTCTACGACAAGAGCACCGGGAAGGCGGTGGCGCGGGTGCGGCTGCCCGGAGGCCAACGCGGCAATGGGCTCGCCTACGGACGCACCACCGGCGGCAAGACCGGACGCCTCTTCGTCGCGGTGCCCGGGGCCGCCGCCGTCCTCACCTACGCGGCCGGCAGCCTGCGCGACGGCTCTAGCCCGGTCAAGCGGACCGCGATCACCCGCCCCGGCAAGGGGAAGAAGCCGACCCCGACCGGCCTGACCGTGGACGGCGCCGGCAACCTGACGGTCTCCGACGCCCGCAACCACGCGATCTACCTCTACAGCACCGGTCGGCGCTACCAGCGCTACCGCGTGCTCGGGCACCCCGCACGCGCCGGCAGCAGCGACGGCTACCTGGACGCCCCGGCCGACCTCGCCCAGCACGCCCGCGACGGCGGCGGTCTGTCGGGCAACCTCTTCATCGCCGACACCCGCAACGGCCGCGTCCAGCGCTGGGACTCCGGCGGCGGCTACACGTTCTGGGCGACCGAGCTCCGCGCGCCCACCCCCACCGGGACCGACCCCGACGACCCGACCGACCCCGACGACCCCGCACCGCCGCCCACCACCGGCGGTCCGCGCAGCGCGACGCCGCCGAGGATCACCGAGGGTGCCGGCGCGACGACCCTGGTGTGCAACCCGGGTACCTGGACCGGAGGCACCGCCAGCTACGCCTACCGCTGGCTGCGCGACGGCGTGGTGCGCCCGGGCATGAGCGGGTCGTCGTACGCCCTGGCGCCGGCCGACGACGGTGCCGAGATCACCTGCCGGGTGACCGCGACCAACGCCACCGGGTCGACGACGGCGACCAGCGACCCGTGGTACGTCGGCACACCGTCCGCGCCCAGCAGCACCTCGCCCCCGATGATCACCGGCACGCCCCAGCGCGACAACACGCTGCTGTGCTCGACCGGCTCGTGGAGCGGTGCGCCGAGTCCCCGCTTCTCCTACGTGTGGCTGCGCGACTCCGTCCAGGTCGCCGACACCCCGTCGTACCGCGTGCGCTCGGCCGACCTCGGCGCCTCGCTGACCTGCACGGTGATCGCCACCAACCAGGCCGGTTCTGCCTCGGCGACCTCCGAGGCGGTCGTCCCCGAGGGGATCGGCTCGGGGGAGGACCCGACCTCCGGTCCGTGCTCCGGGCCGCCCCAGGTGCAGATCGCCGGTGGCGCCGCGCGGACCGGCTCGGCGGCGGTGACGTTGCGGGTCGTGGCTCCCGCCGACGCGACCGGGATCGAGGCGAGCAACACCGCCTCCTTCGCCTCGGCCCAGACCCTGGCGCTCTCCGCGTCGTGCACCGCCCCGTGGAGGTTGGCGGCCCCGGCCAAGGACTCCACGCCGTCGACCGTCTACGTCCGCTGGGTGGGCGGTGCGTCGGCGGGACAGGTCGTCAGCGACCGGATCCGCTTCGACCGGACCGCGCCGAGGATCACCAGTGCCAAGGTCAGGTACGCCAAGAAGAGGTGGCGCCTGCGGGTGCGGGCCTCCGACGTCTCGTCGGTGGCCACGATCCAGTACGCCTCCGGCCGGACCAACCACGGCACCACCACGGGCTACCGCACGAGCCTGCGCGTCGCCTCGCCGGGGGTGGCGCGATGGGTGCGGGTGACCGACCGGTTCGGCAACCGCAGTGGATGGGTCCGAACCTCCTAGCTCCGCCTCAGCCAGCGAGCGACCCGCCGAAGATCTGCCAGGCCAGCGCCGACTTCGCGCCCAGGCTGAGCACGAGGTAGGCCTTCTCGCCGTAGGCGTAGCTGCGCCACGGCCCGACCTCGCGGTACTGCAGCCACTGGTTGAGCGCGAAGCTGGAGAAGAACACGAACAGCGACACGAGGATCCCGTAGACGAACCCGGGCACCTCGTCGGCGCCGGCGGTGTTGATCACGATCGCGACCCACGGGGCCGCGCCGGCGACGGTGCCGAACCAGAACGGGAGCATCGTGGTGTGCTCGCGTCCCGGCGGGTTCATCGCCTCCTGGAGCCAGCCGAAGAGGATCATCGCGACGTTGGCGCCGATGATCGCCACCACGGCGGCGACGTCGGTGATCCCGTTGTAGAAGCCGATCAGGACGATCATCAGCGTCGCGCTGACAGAGTACTCGATCCATCGGAACCGGTTGATCCCGCGGCGCAGGTCGGCCTCGTAGCGACCGCGCAGCACGGTGGCGGTGAGCAGGTGGTCGATCGCGGCGAGCGCCAGGAACAGCGCGATCGCGACCCCGACCCGGACGTCGAACAGGGCCTCCGGTGCCGCCGGCTCGGTGCCCGGAGGGCCCTGCGGGAACGTCGAGGTGACCGTGATCGCGAACGAGCTTGCCAGGACCAGCACCGCCACGGCCTGAGCGGCGTGCAGGACGGTGAGACCGAGGTTCCACCGGCGCAGGTCGGCGAGGCGGGCGTCGTCGGCGCCGGAGGCGGTGGGGGTGGGAGGGGCGGTGTGGGCTGTGGGGGTGCTCATGCTGCTCCTGGTCGGTGGTCCGAGGACACGAGTCAACCCGCATCCCCGCCGCGCGTGCTCACCCCTCGCGGTGTCGTCTCGTCCCTCGCGCCCTGCCGGTCGCCCGACCCGAGCGGTAGCGCCGTGTCGGAGGCGTGGGGTTGTCTGGACCCATGACTCTCGGGACCTCGACCCCCACCTGCCACTTCGTGCCGCCCTACCTGATGCGACGCCTCGGCCGGCTGGCCGAGGCCGAGGTGGACGACGAGCTCCGTGCCGCGCGCGCCCGCGCCGACCGCCTCGCCGTCCGTGCCACCGCGATCGCCGGGCCTGCCTGGACCGTGCACACCGCCGAGCAGACCCGGCAGCTGCCGGGCCGTCCGGTGCGCGCCGCGGGGCAGCCGGTCAGCGGCGACGAGGCCGTCGACGAGGCGGCGACCGGCATCAGCGGGTCGCTGGCCCTGTTCGAGGAGGTCTACGGACGCGCGTCGTACGACGCGCAGGCAGCGCCGGTCAGCCTGACCGTGCACTACGGGCGCGACTACCCCAACGCCTTCTGGGACGGCACCCAGCTGGTCTTCGGCGACGGCGACCGAGAGGTCTTCGACCGGTTCACCCGCTCGGTCGACGTGCTCGCCCACGAGCTGACCCACGCCGTCACCGAGCGCACCGCCGGCCTCGTCTACGCCGACCAGCCCGGCGCGCTCAACGAGTCGTTGTCCGACGTCTTCGCCTCCTGCCTCAAGCAGCGGCTCCTCGGCCAGGAGGCGGCAGAGGGCGACTGGCTGATCGGGGCCGAGATCTTCCTGCCGAGCGTGCAGGCGCGTGGCCTGCGCGACCTGCGCGCGCCGGGCACCGCCTACGACGACCCGCGGCTGGGCACGGACCCGCAGCCGGGGCACCTGGACGGCTACGTGAGCGGACCCGAGGACAACGGTGGCGTCCACATCAACTCCGGCATCCCCAACCGCGCCTTCCACCTCGCGGCCGTGGGGATCGGCGGCCCGTCGTGGGAGGGCGCCGGTCGGATCTGGTACGACGCCCTGGTCGGCGGCGCCGTGGGTCCGGACACCGACTTCGCCGGGTTCGCCGCGGCGACGGTCGCGGCCGCGGGCGCGCACACCGCCGTCGTGGCCCGGGCCTGGGCCGACGTCGGGGTGCTCCTCGACACCGGCGACGGCGCGCCGGACGGGGCAACGGATGGGGCAACGGATGGGGCAACGGGTGGGGCGTCGGGGCCCGGACCCTCGGACGCGGAAGGTCGGACCGTGCGCGTCCAGCGCAGCGGTGGCTTCGCCGGCCGGGTGGCCGTGGCGAGCGTCGACCTCGACGAGGTCGAGCGACGCGCCGAGGGCGAGCTGGCCGAGCTGCCCCGGCTGGTGGCGCGGGTGCAGCAGCAGGGAGACCTCGCCGCGGGCAGGCCGACCACCCCGATGCCCGACATGTTCCTCTACGACCTCGACCTGTGCGGGTCGCGCGCGCGCCTGCCCGAGCACCAGCTCAGCGACGACCTGCGGCGGATCGTCGACCTGGTGCTGCGGTCGGGCCGGTGAGGTTCAGCGACCGGGCTCGACGCGGTGCACCTTGTGCTGGGCGGCCTGCGCCCGCGGCCTGATCACCAGCTCGTCGACGCTCACGTGGGCGGGACGGGTGACCATCCAGCTGATCGCGTCGGCGACGTCCTCGGCCACGAGCGGCTCGGCGACCCCGGCGTACACCGCGGCGGCCGCCTCGGCGTCGCCGTCGTAGCGCACCAGCGCGAACTCGTCGGTGCGCACCATCCCCGGGGCGACCTCGACGACCCGGACCGGCCGGTCGTAGAGCTCCAGGCGCAGCGTCTCGGTCACCACCTGGGTGCCGTGCTTGGCGGCGGTGTAGCCGCCACCTCCCTCGTAGGCGATCCGCCCGGCGGTCGAGCCGACGTTGCACACGATGCCGGCGGGGGCGGCCAGGAGGGCGGGCAGCAGCGCGCGGGTGACCTGTACCAGCCCGATCACGTTGACGTCGTACATCCGTCGCCACGCCTCGACGTCGGCCTCGGCCACCGGCGCGGACCCGAAGGCGCCGCCGGCGTTGTTGACCAGGACGTCCAGGGCGCCGCCGAGCGTCTCGACGGCCGCGACCAGCGCCCTGACCGAGTCGGCGTCGGTGACGTCGCAGGTCACCGCGGTGCCGTCGATCTCGGTGGCGAGCGCCTCGACCCGCTCCGTGCGGCGCGCCGCGCAGACCACGTGGAAGCCCTCGGCGTGCAGGGCCCGGGCGGTGGCGGCCCCGATGCCGCTGCTGGCGCCGGTGACCACGGCGGTACGACGGGTGCTCATGGACGGCATTGTGCTCCGCGCCGGCCGGGACCGGCGAGCGGGGGACCCGGCACCCTCACCCCGGCGGGTGACAGACTCCCCCCGTGTCTCGCATGACCCGCCTCCTCGCTCTTGCCGCGGCCCTGCTCGGCGGCATCTGCTGGGTGCTCAACCTGTACGTCGACGCGAGTGCGCTCTGGTGGCCCGGCGCCGTGCTGCTCCTGGGGGCTGCGGGGCTGCTCGGCCTCGGGCTGGCTCGGCTGCCGTGGGTGGCCGCCGTCGCCGGCATCGGGACGGCGGCGCTGTCCGGGTCGCTGGCCGCGCTGCTGCGCGACGCCGGGGAGGCCCAGGTGGTCGACGCGGTGATCGGGGCAGGGGCGGCCCTGCTGGTCGGCATCGCGATGCTGCTGCCCGTGCGCGGGCGCCGCCACGGGGGTGCGCGGGTGCTGAGCGTCGACCGGACGACCGGCCCCGGGAATCATCGCCGCTGAGCGGTGGTTGTCGGGCTAGGACAGCGGTGCGCCCCTGGCGCTCGCGTCCGGACCGACGAGGATCGAGAGCGTGCGACCTGCACGCGAGGGGGCGAGCCGTGGACGACCTGCGCCGTGTGGCGATGATCAGCCTGCACACCTCGCCCCTGCACCAGCCCGGCACCGGGGATGCCGGCGGGATGAACGTCTACGTCGTCGAGCTCAGCCGTCGCCTCGCCGCGCGCGGGGTCCAGGTAGACATCTTCACCCGTGCCACCAGCTCCCGGCTGCCACCGGTCGTGCCGCTCGCCGACGGTGTCTGGGTGCGCCACGTCCCGGCCGGTCCCTTCGAGGGCCTGACCAAGCACGAGCTGCCCGGCCAGCTCTGCGTCTTCGCCCGCGAGGTGCTGCGCACCGAGGCCGCCCACCCGCTCGGGCACTACGACGCGGTGCACTCCCACTACTGGCTCTCCGGCCAGGTGGGTGCGCTGGCGCGCGACCGCTGGGGGGTCCCGCTGATCCACAGCATGCACACGATGGCCAAGGTCAAGAACGACGCGCTCGCCGCCGACGACACCCCGGAGCCGGCCGCGCGCGTGATCGGCGAGGAGCAGGTCGTCGAGGCCGCCGACGTGCTCGTGGCCAACACCGACCTGGAGGCCAAGCAGCTCATCAACTCCTACGACGCCGAGCCCGGCCGGGTCGAGGTGGTCCACCCGGGTGTCGACCTCGAGGTATTCCGGCCGCGCTCGGGTGTGCGGGCCGCGCTCGGGCTGCGGCCCGACGCGCTCGTGCTGCTCTTCGCCGGGCGGATCCAGCCGCTCAAGGCGCCGGACGTCCTCGTGCGCGCCGTGGCGCTGATGCTCGAACGCCAACCGCAGCTCAGGTCGCGCCTGGTGGTCCCGATCGTCGGCGGCCCCTCGGGCAGCGGCCTCGACCGGCCGTCCGCGCTCGCGGCCCTCGCTGACGAGCTGGGCGTCGCCGACGTGGTCCGGTTCGTGCCGCCGGTCGAGCAGGGCGAGCTGGCCCGCTGGTACGCCGCCGCGTCCGTGGTCGCCGTACCGTCGTACAACGAGTCGTTCGGTCTCGTCGCGGCCGAGGCCCAGGCGTGCGGGACGCCCGTGGTCGCCGCGGCGGTCGGAGGACTGACCACCGTCGTGCGCGACGGTCACAGCGGGCTGCTCGTCGAGACCCACGACCCGGCCGACTGGGCGCACGCCCTGCGCCGCGTCGTGACCGACGACGACCTGCGTTCCACGCTCGCGGCCGGCGCGCTGGTGCAGGCCGAGCAGTTCTCGTGGGAGGCCACCGCGGACGCCACGGCGGCCGTCTACCAACGGGCGAGGCACCGCATGCGATCCTCGGTGGGATGAGCACCGAGCCGGTCACCACCGTCCGCGACTACCTGGGCGCCAACGACATCGAGTTCGACGAGGCCACCGAGGGCGTCTTCTCGTTCGCCCTGCCCGGCGAGAAGAAGCTGCAGACCGCCGTGCGCCTCGACGTCGGCTCGCACGCTCTGTCCGTGCACGCCTTCGTCTGCCGCTCGCCGGACGAGAACCACGAGGAGGTCTACCGCTGGCTGCTCCAGCGCAACCTCAAGCTGTACGCCGTGGCGTTCGCCCTCGACCGGCTCGGCGACATCTACCTCGACGCCCGACTGCCGCTGAGCAGCATCAACGACGAGGAGCTCGACCGCCTGCTCGGCTCGGTCCTCTCGGTCGCCGACGAGTCCTTCAACACCATCCTCGAGCTGGGCTTCGCCTCCTCGATCCGCAAGGAGTGGGAGTGGCGCAAGCTGCGCGGCGAGCCCACCCACAACCTCGAGGCGTTCCGGGGGTGGCTGGAGTCCGAGGACTACACCCCGGCGCCGGACGAGCAGAACTGAGCCTCGGTCACCCGAGGTCAGGCTGTGATCGGAGGCTGAGCTCGGCGCGCCGCGACTTCCTCGACGTACGCCGCGCCACCCAGACCCCGACGAGCGCGAGCACCCCGCCCGGGTAGGCCAGGGCCGGGGGCACCTCGTCGAGCAGCACCAGGCTCATCACCACGGTGATCGGCGGCACCAGGTAGGTCGTGACGCCGAGGCTCGAGGCGGTCATGTGCTGCAGGGCGTAGCCGTACGTCGTGAAGGCGATCGCGGTGGGGAAGATCCCGAGGTAGACCAGCCACCACGCCGACGAGGCCGGGGCGTCGCGGAGCTCGGAGACGAGGGAGCCCGCGAACGGCAGGCACGCCACGGCCCCGACGGTGCAGGCCAGCCAGGTCACGTGCAGCGCCGACATGGTGGCGACGAGCGGCTTCTGCACGATGAGGCTCACCGCGTACACCGCGGCGGCCAGCACGCACAGCCCCACCCCGAGCAGGTCGCGGTCGCCGTCCGGGGAGCTCGACAGCGCGATCAGCGCGACGCCGGAGAAGGCCAGGGCGAGGCCGACGACGAGCTGGAGGGTGAAGCGCTCGGACAGGAAGACCGCGGCCAGCACCGCGATCAGCACCGGCGAGACCTGGATCAGCATCGCGGCCGTGCCGGCGTCGACCCGCTGCTCGCCCTCGTTGAGGGCGACCATGTAGACGCCGTACCAGAGCACGCCGATCACCACGATGGAGCGCCACTGCCGAGCGCTGGGCCGGGGCAGCCCCCGCGGCAGGGCGAACGCGGCGAGCGCCACGGCGCCGACCAGCAGCCGCCCGAGCGAGAGCGGACCGGCAGAGAAGTCCTCGCCGAGGTGCCGGATCGCCACGAAGGCCGAGGCCCACAGGAGCAAGGTCGTGGCGACGGCGGCCAGGGGCAGCCAGCCCGGCGGGCCGTCGATCGGTGTGGCGACCGGCGGGCCCGTCGTCGGCGTACTGGTCATGGGCAAAGACTACGGACGCTCATGTGCGGCTGTCGCGCGGGTTTCGGACGTCTGGGCGCGAGATCCTGCCGGCCGGGGGCAGTTTCACCGCTCCAGCGGTGAAACTCCCGCTTCTGTCAAGAAACTTCGTACAGGAAGCGACAGTTTCACCACCTGAGCGGTGAAACTGCCGCCTAGAGATCCAGCTTGTAGCCCAGGCCACGCACGGTCACGAGGTACTTCGGCTCGCCCGGGTCGGGCTCGAGCTTGGCGCGCAGCCGCTTGACGTGGACGTCGAGGGTCTTGGTGTCGCCGACGTAGTCGGAGCCCCAGACGCGGTCGATCAGCTGGCCGCGGGTCAGGACCCGTCCGGGGTTGCGCAGGAACATCTCGAGCAGCTCGAACTCCTTGAGCGGGAGTCGCTGCTCGTGACCGTCGACGGTCACCACGTGGCGCTCGACGTCCATCCGCACCGGCCCGGCCTCGAGGGTGTCGGGCAGCAGGTCGGGGTCCTGGCCGCGGCGCAGCACCGCACGGATCCGCGCGACGAGCTCGCGCGGGGAGTAGGGCTTGGTGACGTAGTCGTCGGCGCCGAGCTCGAGGCCGACCACCTTGTCGACCTCGTCGTCCTTGGCGCTGACCATGATCACCGGCACGTTGGAGGACTGCCGGATCGTGCGGCACACCTCGGTGCCGGGGATGCCCGGCAGCATCAGGTCCAGGAGCACGATGTCGGCTCCGTTGCGGTCGAACTCGGTCAGGGCCGTGTTGCCGTCGGCCGCGATCGCGACCTCGAAGCCCTCCTTGCGCAGCATGTAGGCCAAGGCCTCGCTGTAGCTCTCTTCGTCCTCGACGACGAGTACCCGGGTCACGGTGTTTCCTCCTGGTAATCCGCGGACACGGTCTGTGCCTCGCTCGATGGAAGTGATGTCTCGGCCGGCGGCTCCTGGCCCGGGTCCGGCGGGGTGGCGCAACGGCTCCCGGAGCGGGGGAGCGTGAGGGTGAAGGTGGAGCCCTGGCCCTCGACCGACCACACGCGTACGTCGCCCCCGTGCGTCGCCGCGACGTGCTTGACGATCGACAGGCCCAGGCCGGTGCCGCCCGTGGAGCGGTGGCGGGCCGGGTCGACGCGGTAGAAGCGTTCGAAGATCCGGTCGATCTCGACCGAGGGGATGCCGATGCCCTGGTCGACGACACTGATCTCGACGAAGCCCTCGACGCCCTTGGTGGTCACCAGGACGGTCGAGTCGGGGTCGGAGTAGTGCACGGCGTTCGCGACCAGGTTGGCGACCGCGGTGGTGATCTGCTCCTCGTTGCCCAGCAGCTTGAGGTCGCCCTCGCCCCCCGAGACGACGGAGATCCCCTTGGCCGCGGCATCGATCGCGCTGGTGTCGACGGCGAGGGAGATCACGTGGTCGAGCGGGATCGGCACCGGCGACTCGATGGGCTCGTCGCCCTGGAGCCGGGAGAGCTCGATGACCTGTTGCACGAGCCGGGTCAGCCGGTCGCTCTCGGTGAGCATCCGGTCGGAGAAGCGCGCCACCGCCTCGGGGTCGTCGGCGGCGTCCCGCACGGCGTCGGCGAGGAGCCGGATCGCCCCGACGGGCGTCTTGAGCTCGTGGCTGACGTTGGCGACGAAGTCGCGGCGCACGTGCTCGACCCGGCGCTCGCGCGTGCGGTCCTCGACCAGGGCGAGCACCAGGCGTGAGCCGAGCGGTGCCACGCGCACCGTGACGTGCCGCGAGGGCGCGTTCCTGCGGGGCATCACGAGCTCGGTCTCACGGATCTGGCCGTCGCGGCGCACCTCGGAGACCAGCGAGGCGAGCTCGTCGGAGACCAGCGACGTGCCGCGCACCAGCGCCATGGCGTAGGCGGGCGCGGAGGCCTTCAGGACGACGTCGGAGTCGTCGACGATCACCGCGCTGCTGCGCAGGACCGAGAGCACGGCGGCCACCGAGGCGGGGACGACGGGCTCCTCGACCTGCGGCTGCCAGTGCTGCTGACGGTCGCTCAGGTGCCAGGCGAGGACGGCTCCTCCGGCGACCACGGCCCCGAGGAGCGCGGCCACGAACGCCTGCATCGTCGGATCCACCCCCGGATCGTACGATGCTGGTCACCGCGAGTTCGCCCACGCGCGTGTGACCATGGCCTGTTCACCCTGCGTTCACGCTTTCGCGGCTCACGATCTTCTCCTCCCCCTAGAGTCGGGGTCATGCGCGAACAGTTTCACGAGCAGCTCGACCGGATCTTCGTCGACCTGGCAGGCATCTGCCGGTTGGTGGAGGCCGCCGTCGGCCAAGCCACCGAGGCCCTGATGACCGGCGACGCGGGTGTCGCCGAGCGCGTCATCAGCGCCGACGTCCACATCGACCTGGCCCGCGAGGCCGTCGAGGAGGCCGCCTTCGACCTGCTGTCGCTGCAGCAGCCCGTCGCCGGTGACCTCCGGACCGTGGTCGCCGCCCTGCGGATGGTCACCGAGCTGGAGCGGATGGGCGACCTCTCGGTCCACGTCGCCAAGATCGCCCGACTCCGGGTGCCGGACGTCGCGGTCCCCGAGGAGATCCGTCCGACCGTGGGCCGGATGGCCCATGTCGCCGAGGACATGGTGAGCCGCGTCGCCAAGATCATCTTGAACCGCGACCTCGAGGACGCCTCGGCGCTGCGTGAGGACGACGACGAGATGGACCAGCTGCGTCGGACCAACTTCACCGAGCTGCTCTCCGACGACTGGGACCACGGCGTCGAGGCGGCCGTCGACATCGCGCTGCTCGGCCGCTACTACGAGCGGATCGCCGACCACGCCGTCTCGGTCGCCAACCGTGTGGTCTTCGTGGTCACCGGGGAGAACCCCGCCAGCGTCGGGGCGTAGCACCCCTCACGTCTCCACCGGGCACACAGCCCCACGCCCACAGCGCCTCCGTCGGGATCCCGACGGAGGCGCCTGCGTGTGCAGGTGGGGCTACTTGCCCTGGTTGGCGACGGCCGCCGCGGCCGTGGCCGCAGCCTCGGGGTCGAGGTAGATGCCGCCCGGCGTGATCGGGGCGAGCTCGTCGTCCAACTCGTAGACCAGCGGCATCCCGGTCGGGATGTTGAGCCCGGCGATGTCCTCGTCGCTGATGGAGTCGAGGTGCTTGACGATCGCCCGCAGGCTGTTGCCGTGGGCCGCGACGAGCACCGTGTGCCCGGCCCTCAGGTCGGCCGCCACGTCGCTCTCCCAGTAGGGCAGCAGACGCTCGATGACGTCCTTGAGGCACTCCGAGCGCGGCATCGCGTCGCCGAGCCCGGCGTACTGCGGCTGACCGACCTGCGAGTAGGGGTCGTCGTCGGCCAGGGGCGGCGGCGGGATGTCGAAGGAGCGGCGCCAGAGCATGAACTGCTCCTCGCCGTACTCCTCGCGCACCTGGGCCTTGTCCTTGCCCTGCAGGGCGCCGTAGTGGCGCTCGTTGAGGTGCCAGGAGCGGCGCACCGGGATCCAGTGCCGATCGGCGGCGTCGAGGGCGAGCGCCGCGGTGGTGATGGCCCGGCGCTGCAGGGACGTGTGCACGACGTCGGGGGCGAGGCCGGCGGCCTTGATCTGCTCGCCGCCGCTGACGGCCTCGGCACGGCCCTGCTCGGTGAGGTCGACGTCGACCCAGCCGGTGAAGAGGTTCTTGGCGTTCCACTCGCTCTGCCCGTGGCGGAGCAGGATGAGGGTGTGGCTCACTCCTCCTCACCGCCGTGGTGCCCGACGGGCTCGATCGGGGTGCAGGAGTAGGGGTCGGTCGCCTCCGAGTCGCCGTGGTCGGCGTCCTCGGGCTCCTCGGCCCCGTCCACGATCTCCTCCTCGACCTCGGCCTCGGTCGGGTCCTCGGTGTCGGCGCCCTCGCCGGGAGTGGCGGCGTCGGCAGCGACGGGCAGGTCCATCGCGGGGAACTTGGCCGGGTCGTACTCGTAGCAGGGGCGGACGACTGGCACGTTGATGGTGGTCGTCTGACCGCTGTCGAAGCTGAGGTTGACGCTGATGAAGTCGCCGAGGCCGATGATCCCGGTCAATGGGATACCACCGGTCTGGAAGAGGCTCTGCGAGCCCGCGCGCTGCAGCGCGACGGCCTCCAGCTCACCGGCCGGGGCCACCTCGCCGCCGAGCCCGACCAGCGCGGCGGGCTCGTCGTAGTCGTTGTTGGACAGCGTCGCGGCGAAGACGCCGGTGTCGGGAGCGCCGGAGATGATCACGGCGCCCAGGACGTCGACGTCGCCCTCGCGGTCGTTGATGCCGGAGCTGATCGTGTTGACCCGGTCGGTGGCGTAGTCGAAGCCGCAGGACGACAGGGCGCCGGTCAGCAGGAGTGCGCCGGCAGCGATCGCGGTGGAGCGTCGGGAGAGCCCGTGGAGCATGTGTCTGTGCCTTCGCAGGTCGAGGAGCGGCAGCTCCGGGTCTGGAACGGGGCTCAGCCTAGCGGGCCGACCGGACCGTCACTGCCGCAGCCCGACCGTCGATCCGATGACGACCAGCACCGCCACCACGACGCCGGCGAAGGTCGCGGAGACGACGAGCAGACGCGTGGCGCCGAGGCGTCGCCCGAGGACCAGGGGCAGGTAGGTCCAACCGTCCTGGTCGTCCTCGACGAGACCCCAGATCGCGCGCAGGAAGTGGACGCCGACCCCGAGCAGCGCCGCCGCGACCACCATCGCCACCTGGGGCGGGTCGCCCTCCGCGGAGCCGCCGAACCCGCCGTACGACAGGTAGCAGGGGTACAGGGCGAACGACGCCGCCCACGGCAGGGGCGAGAGCCGTCCGCGGCGCAGGACGACGTTGCCGAGGATGCCGACGACCAGCGAGGCGAGGTAGAGGACGCCTGCGGTGACTCCCGTCGAGATCGACAGGGGGATGACCAGCAGCAGGGCCACGACCAGGGCGTACCAGGCGGTGCCGGCCTCCAGTCGCCCGTCGGCGATCGGCTTGTGGGGGGTCCGGTGCCGGGAGTCCCGCTCGCGGTCGACGAGGTCGTTGTGCCAGCCCAGGATCGCCTGGCCCACCAGGACGGTCAGCAGCACGGTGCCGGCCTCGCGTGCCGGTCGACCCGCGACCAGGGCGGCTGCGGCGATCGCCAGCGCCGTCACCGCCCCCTGACGGGGGTGGGCCGCGACCAGCAGCGTGACCGGGGTGGAGTCCCACAGGCGGCGTCGCCACGGCTGGCGGTCGGCCTCGTCGACGTCCTCGCCCGGGCTCGCCGCGCGGGGCGGGTCACCCTGCGTCAGGGTGCTCACCGCAGAGCCCTCCGACTGCGGGGAGTCGGTGGTGCCAGGGGTGTCAGGGCCGGGACGTCGACGCTTCGGGAGGTGCACTCTCGCCATGGGGGTCAGTATCACCTCACCGGGTGATCTGTGGTGCACCTCACCGGCCTCGGCGGGGCGTCGTCGGGGGGTCACCGAGGCCCGCGATGGCGGCTCGCACCACATTTTTTTGCGTCTGTCAAGCCTCGATTGTGCCTCTGACCTGCGGAAACGCCACCTGAGCATCCCCGCAGACGTGCTAAGATGGCGGCCTAGGAAAGGGTCCATCACACATGACTTTTACCGTCGGCGAAACGGTTGTTTATCCCAATCACGGGGCCGCGATCATCGAGGACATCGAGATCCGCACGATCAAGGGAGAAGATCGGGAGTACCTCGTCCTGCGGATCGTCGCACTGCAGGACCTGGTCGTCCGGGTCCCGGCGTGCAACCTCGATCTCGTGGGTGTCCGAGACGTTGTGGACAAGGAGGGGCTCGACCGGGTCTTCGACGTCCTGCGTGCCGAGCACGTCGAGGAGCCGACCAACTGGTCGCGGCGCTACAAGGCCAACCTCGAGAAGCTGCACAGCGGCGACGTGATGAAGGTGGCCGAGGTCGTGCGTGACCTGTGGCGCCGCGAGCGTGACCGCGGGCTCTCCGCCGGTGAGAAGCGGATGCTGGCGAAGGCTCGCCAGATCCTCGTCTCCGAGCTGGCCCTGGCCGAGCACACCAACGAGGACAAGGCCGAGACCATCCTCGACGAGGTCCTCGCCTCCTGATCCTGGGCCGAGCGCTCACCAGCAGCACCAGTCGTCACCGAAGGGCCCCGGCACCGCGCCGGGGCCCTTCGTCGCGCCCGGGGCTACGGTGGTCGCCATGCCGATGGAGTACGACGTGCCCGACGCGCTGGGCATCGTCCTCGTCGACGACCGCGGCTCGCTCCCGTTCGCGCTGATCCACGGCGAGGCCCTCGTCGCAGCCGCAGCCTGGTCCCTGGGGGAGTCCGGCATCACGCCGGTCGACCTCGGCACCCGGTGGGCCGGCCTGGTCGACTCCGGGGAGCCCGTCGTGCTGCACGACGTGCTCTGCCCGATGACACCGCCGTCCTTCCTGGCCGAGTGCCTGGTGGACGCCGTGGAGCACCAGCACGTCGTCATCGGCGTGCGCCCGGTCAGCGACACCGTCAAGCAGGTCGTCGACGGCTTCGTCGGCGCCACCCTGGACCGCGACGACCTGGTCCGGGTCTGCTCGCCGATCGTGCTCCCGCCGGCCGTCGTCGCGGGCCTGGACCTGGGGCCCGAGGACCTGGCCGACCTGGCCTCGCTGGCCGCCGTGCTGCGCGACCGCTACCCGGTGCGGCTTCGGGAGGCGCCCCCGGAGGCGCGACGGGTGGACTCGCCCGACGACGTCGCCGTCCTGGAGGCGCTGACCGCCGTCAGCGAGGGCTGAGCCGCACTGCCAGCAGCGCCTCGGCCAGGGCGACGTCCTCCGGGTAGGTGACCTTGAGGTTCCGCGCGCTGCCCGCGACGGCCGCGATCGACACCTCGCCCGCGACGCCGGGCCCGGGCAGGCCGCCGTACGCCTCCAGGCAGGACGCGGTGTCGGTGCCGGAGAAGCCCTGCTGTGCGGCGTGCGTGTAGGCGGCCAGCAGTGCCGTGGCCTCGAAGGCCTGAGGGGTCTGCACGCCCGCTGCCCCGCTCACGGCGCCGGAGGGCCCGAGGAGCCCGGCGACGGGGGTGACCGGGATCGCCCCGCCGTGGCGGCGCGCGGCAGCGAGCACGGCGTCGTACAGGTCGACGGGGGCCAGGGGGCGAGCCGCGTCGTGGATCGCCACGACGTCGACCTGGCCCGACTCGATGTCCGGCGCGAGGACCTGCAGCGCCGCCCACTCCGAGGCGTGCCGATCGGCGCCACCGACGACCAGCAGCACCTCCCGATCGCCGAGGACAGGCTGCAGCAGCGCGCGCACCTCGCCCTCGTCGCCGGACCGCACCACCAGGACGACCCTGCTGACACCGGTCACCGCGAGGGCCACCCGCACGGAGCGGGCAACGACGCTCTCGCCCGCGAGCGGCAGCAGGACCTTGTTGACGCCGGCGCCGACGCGGGTGCCGGATCCGGCAGCGAGCACGACGAGGGCAGCGGTCACCGGCTCATCCTCTCAGCCGGGCCAGCGAGATTTCGTTTTCACAGCCGTAACACTGGGAAACGTCGATGTGCGCAGCCCTTATCTAACTTTCCACCCATGGTCCGGCGCTCCTCGTCCCACGACGAGTGGCAAGCCGTGTGCAAGATGGCCGATCTCGAGGTCGAGCGCGGGGTCACCGCGCTGGTCCACGGGCAGGCGCTGGCGATCTTCCGCGGCCAGGCCGACGCGGTCTACGCGGTGGGCAACCACGACCCGTTCGCCAAGACGTCTCGGATCGCGCGAGGCATCGTGGGCGTGCGCGGAGGGGTGCCCTTCGTCGCGTCGCCGACGCACAAGCACGCCTTCGACCTGCGCTCGGGCCAGTGCCTCGACGACCCGCACGTCTCGATCCCCGCCTACGACGTCAAGGTGGTCGACGGGGTCGTGCACGTCGGGCAGCGCAAGGTCGTCGCGGCCTGACCTGCTGAGCTCAGCCCCGCCGCGCCACCAGTGCCGTGGCGATCGCCGCCACGCCCTCGCCCCGGCCGGTGAGCCCGAGCCCGTCCGTGGTCGTGGCACTGAGGCTCACCGGTGCCCCGACCGCGGCCGACAGAGCCGCCTCGGCCTCCGCCCGGCGAGGACCCAGGCGCGGACGGTTGCCGATCACCTGCACCGCCACGTTGCCGATCGTGAACCCGGCCTCCCGGACCCGCCGCGCGCTCTCGGTGAGCAGGGTGCTGCCCGAGGCGCCGGCCCACTGCGGCTCGGAGGTGCCGAAGTGCGAGCCCAGGTCGCCGATCCCGGCGGCGGCGAAGAGGGCGTCGCACGCCGCGTGCGCCGCCACGTCGGCATCCGAGTGACCCTCCAGCCCGAACGGCTCGTCCGGCCAGGACAGTCCCGCCAGGTGGAGCGGGACCCCGGCGACCAGGCGGTGCACGTCGGTGCCGATGCCGGTGCGCGGCAGCATTGGTTCGCCGACCGTAATATCTGAGGGGGCCACCCGGGCATCATGCCCGAGCAACAATGGTCGGATGAAGACGTCAGCCCTGTGGTGGTCCGCGATCGGTGTCGCCGCCGGCCTCGCCGGCCTGGCCACGGGCTACCTGGTCTCCGCCCTGATGAACCTCCGGCTGACCCCGGTCAGCGCGGTCGCCGAGCTCGTCGTCGAGCTGGCCCCGGACGCCGCCGCCAACAACCGCGACCTCGGCGCGGCCGACAAGCCGCTCCTCGTCGCCGGCATCTACCTGATCCTGCTCCTGGCCTTCGCCCTGGTCGGCCGTCTCGCCCGCGGGGCCTGGTGGCGCCCGGTCGCCGGCTTCGGGATGATCGCCCTGATCGGGATCGTCGCGACGATGAGTGCCAACGGCGCCAAGGTGACCGACGTGACCCCCGTCGCCGTCGGCTTCGCGGTGATGATCGTGGCGCTGTCCCTGCTGGCCGAGCGGCTCAGGAGTCTCGAGGCGATCACCGACCGGCAGCGCTTCTCCCAGCCCTACGTCCGGAGCCGCCGGAGCTTCCTGACCGTGGCCGCGGCCGTCGTCGGGGTGGCTGCCGTGGCGAGCATCGCCGGCAACATCCGCGGCGGCTCGCGACGCGCCGTGGAGGAGGCGCGCCGCAACCTCGCCGCCACCGACGCCACGAAGGCCGGCCCGCTGCGGTTGCCCGTGACCGCCCCGCAGGTGCCCGCCGACGTTGCTGTCGGCGTCGACGGAGTGGCCCCGTGGATGACGCCGGCCGAGGACTTCTACCTGATCGACACGACCTTCTCGAAGCCGATGATCACCCCGGAGGAGTGGACGCTGCGGATCCACGGCATGGTCGATAAGGAGATCACCCTGACCTACGACGACCTCGTCCGGCGTGAGCTGCTCGAGGACTGGGTCACCCTCAACTGCGTGTCCAACCCGATCGGTGGCGAGCTGGTCGGCAACGCCTGGTGGAGCGGGGTCGCGCTGGCCCCGATCCTCGCGGAGGCCGGCATCCAGGAGGGCGCGGACGCCATCCTGCAGACCTCCGACGACGGGTGGAACTGCGCCACGCCCGTCGAGACCGTGATGGACGGCCGCAACGCGATGCTCGCTCTGTACATGAACGGCGAGCCCCTCCCGGTGGAGCACGGCTTCCCCGTGCGTGCCATCGTCCCGGGCCTCTACGGCTACGTCTCGGCGACCAAGTGGGTCGTCGACATGGAGCTGACCCGCTTCGACGCCGTCGACGCGTTCTGGACGCAGCGGGGCTGGGGTGAGCTCGGTCCGGTCAAGATGGCCTCGCGCATCGACGTGCCGCGCGACGGCGCATCCGTGGAGCCCGGTGACGTCGTCATCGCCGGCTCCGCCTGGCACCAGCACATCGGGATCGAGGGCGTCGAGATCGCCGTCGACGGCGGCGCCTGGCAGGCCACCGAGCTGGCCGGCGAGGTCACCGACGACTCCTGGACGCAGTGGCGCACCTCGGTCCCCCTGGAGCGCGGCAGCCACCGGGTCCGCGTGCGCGCCATCAACAAGGCCGGTGAGGTGCAGACCGGCGCCTACGCGGACGTCCTTCCCGATGGTGCGACCGGCTGGCACGAGATCTACGTCGACGTCGTCTGACGTCGCCGGAGGTCGGGGCGTGGCACGATCCGATCGTGGCCACCGGTGAGCAGGACCTCTCCCGCGACTTCGCCGATCGCGACGGCGTCGCCCTCGTCGTCGGCGGCAACGGCGGCCTGGGGGCACCCATCGCCTCGCTGCTGGCCTCCCGCGGAGCCCGGGTGGCGCTCACCTACCGCCGTACCCCGCCGTCGGGCACGGCTGCTGCCCACCGGTTGGACCTCGGCGACCTGGCGTCCGTGCCCGGCGTGGTGGCGGAGGTGGCCGCCCAGGGCGGGGGCGTGCACACCCTCGTCCATGCCGCCGGGCCGCACGTGCCGATGCTCCACCTCTCGCGGGTGGACCCGGTCGCGATGGCGACCCAGCTCGCCGCGGACGCCGCCGCGTTCTTCGCCGTCGCCCACGCCGCCCTGCCCCACCTGCGCGCGGCCGCTGGATCGATCGTGGCCGTCACGACCGCTGCCACCGCCCGCTTCCCGGTCCGCGACGGCCTCTCGTCGGCGCCCAAGGCGGCGGTCGAGGCGATGGTCCGCGCGCTCGCTGCCGAGGAGGGTCGGTTCGGGGTGCGGGTCAACGCCGTCGGGCCGGGGATGCTCACCGACGGGATGGCCGAGCGGTTGATGGCCTCCGGCGAGCTGTCGGACGGCGACCTCGAGGTCACCCGCGCCAACATCCCGTTGCGCCGCTTCGGCTCGGCCGGCGACGTCGCGGAGGCGGTCTGCTTCCTGGCCAGCGACCGCGCCGGGTTCGTCAGCGGCCAGAAGCTGGACGTGGACGGCGGCTACGGGGTGTGAGGCCACGGCAGTTTCTCCACCTCAGTGGAGAAACTGCCCGTGATCAGGCGCGGATCACCAGTTGCCGTGCCGCGACGGCGGCAGCGGGTGCGCGGCGTCGTGGATCACGTAGACGACGCCACCCGAGCCGTTGAGCCAGGCGCGCTCGAGCTGCGCGCGGTCGTAGGTGCGCCGTACGGCGGAGCTGGTGCGCCCGGCCGGGTCGTTGACGACGACGTCGCCGTCCTCGGTGAAACCGGAGATCACCAGCAGGTGGCCCGCCGTACCGCCGATGGGGGCGCCGGTCAGCTGGCCGTCGCCGAAGGAGATCGAGGCGACCAGGGGGATGCCGGCCTTGATGAACTGCTCGGCCTCCCGCAGCGACCGCAGCCGGGTGACGAAGCCGTGGCCGACCCGGGGAGCCGCGTAGGCGGTGTTGAACGGCCAGTTGCCCGCGCCGTCGTAGTCGTAGTCGAAGGTCATCCGCGCCGCGTAGTCGACCCACGGGTCGGTGTGCCCGGCGGGCACCCACGAGTAGGCCTTCGGACCGGGAAGGGAGTCGTAGTAGCCCAGGACCATCGAGGTCGACGTCGGGGAGCACCAGGCCTGACCGCCACCGTTCCACTGGGGGTAGTCGCCCTCGTGGATCATCTGGGAGTAGCGCGGCACGTCGAGGACGATCCCGCGCCCCGGTCCCGGTTTGGACGTGGCCGGCGCGGTGTCCGGCAGTCGGGAGACGACGGCTCCGATGGTGTCGATGCCGGGGTTGCGGTTGGTCCCGGCCTTGCGGGCCAGCGTCACCCGCAGCTGGTACGACGTCATCCCGGCCGGGGCGCGCCAGGTGTCGACGTTGACGTCGGCCAGGTCGTCGGCCTGGCCGGCCTTGGTGGTGCGCTTGAGGAACGTGTCGCTCCTGGCCCACCGCGCCATCAGGTCCCAGCTCGAGCGTCGGCCCTCGGCGTTGCGGCCGCGGACCCGGATCTCGACGAAGCTGTTGCCCGGGGTGACCGCCGACCACGACGCGATCAGCTCGGTGAAGGAGAAGCCCGGCTCGACCCAGGGGGAGTTCCACGTCGCCTGCTCGTAGCGGGTGCCGCCGAGCTTGCGGGTCGCCGTGGGGGTGTCGATGCGCAGGCGTCCGCGCGCGACGCGGGTGCCCTTGCCGGACCCGGTGCGCAGCTGGGCGCCGGAGTCGAGCTGGTGGTAGTGGATCTGCTGGGTGTCGGCGCGCTTGGCGCTGACCGCGCCGGGTGCTGCGGCGGCGCTCGCGGGGTCGACCGACGTCACCGCAGCAACGTAACAGCCGGTCAGGAGCAGGCTGAGGAGCGCTGGCCGCAGCCGGCGCGCGGGGGAAGGGCGCACCCGACGACGGTACGTCACACCCGCCTCATCTGTCCCGTGCTTGCTCTCCCGCACCACCCAGCGGCGCAGCGTCGACTCGGCCCTGGGCCCCCACGTCTCCTAGACTCGGCGGGTGACTTTCCGGCTCTACGACACCGCGACGCGCGAGGTGCGCGACTTCGTCCCCCTCGAGGAGGGGAAGGCGGGGATCTACGTGTGTGGCCTGACGGTCCAGTCCGAGCCGCACGTCGGTCACGTGCGCTCGGCGGTCAACTTCGACGTCCTGCGCCGCTGGCTGTCCCACTCGGGCTACGCCGTCACCCTGATCCGCAACGTCACCGACATCGACGACAAGATCCTGGCCAAGTCCGCCGAGCAGTCTCGGCCGTGGTTCAACCTGGCCTACGAGATGCACGCCAGGCTCACCGAGGCGCTGGCGAGCATCAACGTGCTGCCGCCCACCTACGAGCCCGGAGCCACCGGGCACGTGCCCGAGATGCTCGAGCTGATCGAGACCCTGATCGCGCGCGGTCACGCCTACGCGGCCGAGGACGGCAGCGGCGACGTGTACTTCGACGTGCGTTCCTGGCCGTCGTACGGCGAGCTGACGCGGCAGGCCGTCGACGACATGGAGTCCGCCGGTGACGCGGACCCGCGCGGCAAGCGCGACCCCCGCGACTTCGCCCTGTGGAAGGGCCACAAGAAGGAGACGGAGCCGGAGTCGGCCGCCTGGCCGAGTCCCTACGGTCCCGGGCGCCCCGGCTGGCACATCGAGTGCTCGGCGATGGCGCGCAAGTACCTCGGGCCCGGCTTCGACATCCACGGCGGCGGCGTCGACCTGCGCTTCCCGCACCACGAGAACGAGCAGGCGCAGTCCCGGGCGGCGGGTCAGCCGTTCGCGTCGTACTGGATGCACAACGCCTGGATCACCACGGCCGGCGAGAAGATGAGCAAGTCGCTGGGCAACTCCCTGCTCGTGCCCAAGGTGCTGGAGCGGGTGCGCGGCGTCGAGCTGCGCTTCTACATGGTCAGCGCCCACTACCGCTCCCACGTGGAGTTCTCCTTCGAGGCGCTGGAGGAGGCTGCGGTCGGCTACCGGCGCCTCGAGAACTTCCTCGAGCGTGCCTCCGCCGTGCTCGGCGAGATCCCCACGACGGGGATGCCGTGCGCCGACTTCGTCGTGGCCATGGACGACGACCTCGGCACCCCCGCCGCGGTAGCCGCGATCTTCGACGTGGCCCGCGAGGGCAACAAGCTGCTCGAGGCCGGGGACAGTGCGGCGCTGCGCGGCACCGCGGCATCGGTGCGCGCGATGCTGGCCGTGCTCGGGCTCGACCCGGCCGATCCCGCGTGGGGGAGCGCCGGTGACGACGCGGCCCTGACCGGCGTCGTCGACGCTCTCGTCGCCGGGCTGCTCGAGCAGCGCGCCGAGGCGCGCGCGGCCAAGGACTACGCGCGCGCGGACGTCATCCGCGACCAGATCAAGGCCGCCGGGATCGAGGTCGAGGACACCCCGACCGGCCCGAAGTGGTCGCTGAGCAAGGAGCACTGACGTGTCCGGCAACTCGCAACGCAAGGGCTCGATCCGCAAGAGCGCCAAGAAGCCGACCGCCGGCTCGGGCGGGCGGGTCAAGCGCGGCCTCGAGGGAAGGGGCCCGACCCCCAAGGCCAAGGACCGGCCCTACCACCAGGCGCACAAGGCCGACCAGGCCGCGCGCAAGAAGGCGGCGGCCGCCAAGCCGCGCCGCAAAGGCGGCGACTCCGAGTGGATCGCCGGCCGCAACCCCGTCGTCGAGGCCCTGCGCGAGGGAGTTCCGATCACCTCGGTCTACGTCGCCGAGGGGGCCGACCGTGACAGTCGGCTGCGCGAAGCCTTCAAGCTGGCCAACGACAAGGGCCTGAGCCTGCTGGAGGTCTCCAAGAACGAGCTGGACAAGATGACCTCCGGCGCGGTGCACCAGGGACTGGCGGCACGGATCCCGCCGTACGACTACGCGCACCCCGACGACCTGCTCGAGCTGGCCAAGCGGAACGCCGAGAAGCCGTTGATCGTCGTCCTCGACTCCATCACCGACCCCCGCAACCTCGGCGCGATCGTGCGCAGCGCGTCCGGGTTCGGCGCCCACGGCGTCGTCATCCCCGAGCGCCGTGCCGCGGGGATGACGGCTTCGGCGTGGAAGACCAGCGCCGGTGCAGCCGCACGCATCCCGGTGGCCCAGACGGTCAACCTGGTGCGCCAGCTCAAGGCCTACCAGGAGGCGGGCTGCATGGTCCTGGGGCTGGCCGCCGACGGCGACCTCTCCCTGACCGACGTCGTGGCCGACGCCGACCTGGCCCGCGGACCGCTGGTCGTGGTGGTCGGCGCCGAGGGCGGAGGGCTCTCCCGGCTGGTCTCGGAGACCTGCGACCACCTGGTCTCGATCCCGATGGCCAGCTCCTTGGAGTCGCTCAACGCCGGGGTGGCCGCCTCGGTGACCCTCTTCGCCCTCGCCGAGGCCCGCGCCCGCTGAGCCATCGGCCCGGGGACGCACTTCTCCTCGGGGTGTACCAGTTTCGCCCAGAAACTGGTGCCGTGACCCGCGTCACCTTTAGAGTCGAGCATCGTTGAACTAGTACCTGTTCTAGTTTTCGCCATGCTCCCTCCGGAGGCACCGTGACCCGCCCCTGCTCCCAGCGCGCCCTGCTGACCACCTCGGTGGCCGTGGTGCTCGCTCTCGTCCTCGCGGCATGCGGGTCGAACCTCAACCCCGACGAGGTGCGGGCCGGCAGCGGCGGGACCGTCGTCCAGAACGGCGTCGCCGTGGACGGCACCGGGACCGACCTCGGCGACGACTCGGCTCTGGGGGACCTCGGCACCGACACCGGCGGTGACACCGGCGGGACCAGTGGCGGGGGCGACACCGGTGGAAGCACCACCAGCGGCGGCGGCTCCGACACGGGCGGGAGTACCGACACCGGCGGCGGCGCCGACACGGGCGGCGACGACTCCGGCGGAGGCGGCTCCGGCGGCGACGACTCGGGTGGAGACGACTCCAGCGGTCCGGCCGGCTCCTGCGACGGGTTCAAGAACGGTCCCGGCATCACCGACTCGACGATCACGATCGGCAACTCCTCCGACATCTCCGGACCGGTCCCCGGTCTGTTCGAGACGGCGCAGGACGCGATGAAGGCCTACGTGACCTACTACAACAAGGCCAACCCCGACGGCATCTGCGGGCGCAAGCTGGTGCTGAAGACCTACGACAGCCGCACCGACGCCTCGGCCGACCAGCAGGCCTACGCCGCGGGCTGCACCGACGTGTTCGCGATGGTCGGCTCGGTCTCGGCCTTCGACCTCGGCGGCGCCAAGACCGCGCAGGACTGCGGTCTGCCGGACCTGCGCGGCGGCTCGGTCACCTTCGAGCGCAACGCCTGCACGACCTGCTTCGGCGTCCAGGCGGTCAACACCAACTTCTTCGAGAACGCCGTCCCCGACTTCGTCAAGCAGCAGGTCGGCTCCGCCTCCGCGCAGAAGGCGGCGTTCTTCTACACCAACGCCGGGGCGGCGGCGCAGAACGCGAAGGCCCAGGTCAAGGCGATGGAGAAGCGCGGGATGAAGTTCCCCGTGGTCCAGGGCATCGAGACCTCGGAGTTCAACTACTCCACCTACGTGCAGCAGATGAAGGACAACGACATCAAGGTCGTCTTCTTCACCACCTCCTACCAGTTCTCGGCCAAGATGCGGCAGGCGATGGCCCAGCAGGGCTACAAGCCGGAGCTCTACCTGCGCGACCCCACCGACTACAACCCCGACTTCGTGCAGCAGGGCGGCAGCGCCGTCGACGGCACGGTCGTCTACACGAACTTCACGCCCTTCGAGGAGGCCGGCAACAACCGGGAGCTGGCGACGTACGTCGGCTCGCTCAACCAGGTCAACCCGAGCGCCGACCCCGCCTTCTTCGGGGTGTTCAGCTGGTCGGCGGGCCGTCTGTTCACCGACCTCGCCACCAAGCTCGGCGGGAAGCTCAGCCGGGCCACGCTGCTGGCCGAGGTGAAGAAGGTCGACGACTGGACCGGCAACGGCATGCACGCCCCCCAGCCCGTCGGCAGCAAGGGCACCGGTGAGTGCTGGCGCTTCATCCAGCTCTCCGGTGGCCAGTGGAAGTCGATCGGCGGCACGAAGTACGCCTGCAACGGCCTGTCCTCCACGAAGTAGTCCCCTCCACCAACGGACCCCCTGATGACGATCACCCCCTCCCGACGCCGCGCGGCAGCCGCCGTCCTGGCGACGGCCGGCGCCCTGATGCTGGCCGCGTGCGGCTCGAGCCTGGACGCCGCCGACGTGGCCGCGGTCAACGGGCGTCAGGTCGTCTCGGGGGGTGCCACGGTGCCGGGCGACCCGGCCCTGGACGCCTCGACCGGCTCGGGCGACGTCACNGGCGTGGACCAGGGCGTCTCGAGCACCGGCGACCCCGGTGCCGGCAGCGCGGCGCCGCCGCCCGCCGACCCCGGCTCGTCGTCCGCCTCCGACGCGCCGTCGGGCGGGGACGGCGCCGGCCCCGACGAGCCCTCGGCGCCGGCGACCGGCGACGCCGGAGGCGGCTCCGAGGCGGCCTCGTGCGACGGCTTCGACAACGACCAGCCCGGCGTCACCTCCTCCACGATCACGCTGGCCAACGCCTCCGACGTCTCCGGTCCGGTGCCCGGCATCTTCGAGTCCGCCCGTCAGGGCACGAGGGCCTACGTCGCCTACTTCAACGCCACCCAGAAGCTGTGCGGCCACGACATCAAGCTGCTCGAGCTCGACAGCCGAGCCGATGCCGGTGCCGACCAGCAGGCCTATGCCCGGGCCTGCGCCGAGACATTCGCCGCGGTGGGGTCGATGTCGGCCTTCGACTCCGGTGGCGCCTCGACGGCCCAGAAGTGCGGCCTGCCCGACCTCCGCTCGACCACGGTCAACCCCGAACGGGTCACGTGCTCGACGTGCTTCAGCGCCCAGTCGGTGAACCCGGGGCAGATCCCGAGGGCCATGCCGACGTACTTCCTCGACCAGTTCTCCGCGCAGACCAAGAAGGTCGCCCTGCTCTACATCAACGCCGGGGCGGCCCCGGTCAACGCGGCTTCGTTCCGCAAGGGTTGGGAGTCGGTGGGCTGGAAGATCGACTACTTCCAGGCGATCGACGTCGCCGAGTTCAACTTCGCGCCCTACGTCCAGCAGATGAAGGACCGCGACATCGACCTCGTCTACTACCTCGGTCCCTACCAGAACACCATCAAGGTGCAGCAGGCGATGAGGCAGCAGGGCTTCACCCCCGACGTCTACCTGCAGGACTCGACCATCTACGACCAGAAGTACGTCGAGCAGGCCGGGGACCTCGCGGAGGGTGCCTACGCCTACTCCAACATCGCCCTGTTCAGCGACACCGGCAACAAGGAGATGGCGCTCTACCGGGCGTGGCTCGAGCAGACCAACCCCGGCGCCGACCCCAACTTCTACGGCCTCTACGCCTGGTCGGCGGCCCGCCTCTTCCTCGAGGAGGCCACCCGGCTGGGCGGTGACCTGAACCGGGCCTCGATGGTCAAGGCGCTGAGCAAGGTGAAGGACTGGACCAGCCACGGACTGCACTCCCCGCAGGACGTCGGAGGCAAGACGACTGGCAAGTGCCAGAAGATCATTCGCTACACCGGCGGCAGCTGGAAGCAGGTGTCGAAGGGCGACTACCTCTGCGACACCCTCGTCACGACCGGAGTCGGAGCCTGACATGGACACCTTCATCGCCTACCTGATCCCGGGCATCTTCTCGGGGGCGGCCTACGCCATCGCGGCCAGCGGCCTGGTGCTCACCTACACCACGACGCGGGTGTTCAACATCGCCCACGGTGCCTTCGGCATGGTGATGTCCTTCATCTTCTGGGACTTCTCCCAGAAGCAGGGCCTGCCGGTGTGGCTGTCCCTGATCCTGGTGCTCGGGATCGTGGCGCCGCTGACCGGCTTCCTGATCCAGCGCTTCATCGCGCGCGGTCTGGGCGAGGCCCCGGTGAGCGTCTCGTTGGTCGTCACGGTGGGGCTCTTCGTGGGTCTGATCGGCGCCGCGCAGGCGATCTGGCCGCCGGAGCCGCGGTTCGTGCCGCCGCTGCTGGCCGACGAGATGGGCAACGACAAGTCGTTCCCGGTCGGGGAGACGGTGGTCACGGCCCAGCAGCTGATCACGGTCCTGGCCTCGATCGGCGTGGCGGTGGGGCTCTACCTGCTGCTGACGCGGACCCGGATCGGCACGGCGATGCGGGCCTCGGTCGACAACCCCGAGCTGCTCAAGCTCTACGGCGGCAAGCCGGAGACGGTCGCCGCCCTGTCGTGGGCGATCGGCATCTCCCTGGCGGCTCTCGGCGGGATCCTGCTGGTCCCGGTCGTGGGGCTCGACTACTACCAGCTCACGCTGCTGGTCATCAACGCCTACGCCGCGGCGATGGTGGGCCGGCTGAAGAACCTGCCGCTGACCTTCGTGGGGGCGATGGGCCTGGGCATCGCGGACTCGTTCGCGCTGGGCTACATCCCGACCGACAGCGTCTTCGCCGACATCAGGCCCGTCATCCCGCCGCTGTTCCTGTTCGCCGCGCTCGTGCTGCTGCCGCAGGCTCAGCTGCGGATCGGCCAGGTCAAGGGCATCGTGTCCGCCCCGGTGCCCTCGGTGCCGCGGATGGTCGTCTCCGGTGGGGTCTTCCTCGTGGTGCTGCTGGCCGTGGTCTCGCCGATGTCGGAGGCCCGGCTCCTGCTGGTCGGCACGGCGGCCACCTACGCGATGGTGATGCTGTCGCTGGTGCTGCTGACCGGGTACGGCGGGCACGTGTCGCTGGCACAGCTGACCTTCGCCGGGGTGGGGGCGCTGGCCTACGCCAAGCTGGACTCGCCCAACCTGTACGGGTTGCTGATGTCGGCGCTGATCGCGGTCGCCGTGGGCGCCCTGGTGGCGCTGCCGGTGCTGCGGCTGACGGGCCTGTACCTCGCCTTGTCGACGTTGGCGTTCGGCGTGCTGATGGACAAGGTCGTCTTCCAGAACGAGCGGGCCTTCGGCTTCGGCGGGGCGCTGGAGGCGCAGCGGCTGTCCTTCTTCGGCAACACCGTCGAGACGACCCAGGCCTACGTCATGGTGATGGGGGTCTTCTTCGTCCTGGTCGCGATCGGGATCCTGATGCTGCGTCGCGGGGTGCTCGGACGACTCCTGGTCGCGATGCGCGACAGCCCGGCGGCCTGTGGCACGTTGGGACTGGACCTGCGCTGGGCACGCGTCGGCCTGTTCGGGCTCTCGGCGGGCGTGGCCGGTCTGGCCGGGGCGCTGTTCGCCGGTCTGCGCGGCACGATCGGTGCCGCGGACTTCCAGTACTTCAACTCCCTGCCGCTGCTCCTGCTCGCGGTGGTCTTCGGCGTTACATCGGTGACCGGCGCGACCCTGGGTGGCATCGGGCTGATGCTCCTGCCGGTGCTGTCGGGCTCGAATCCGATCGCGGGGGGCATCGTGTTCCTGATCATCGGCTTCGGTGCGGTCTTCGCCGGGCGCGACCCCAACGGACTGGCCAACCTGCTGTTCCGCCTCGGCCGGGTCCTGCAGGCGCGGGTGCTCGACCGGATCGACCTCAACCTCCCCCAGCTGCCGTCGACGACGGCGTTCAGCCGCACCAAGACCCCGACGCGGGAGGTCTCCGGCGGTGAGCTGTTCGACGACGGCTACGACGAGGAGCCGGTTCCCGTCGGGGCGGGGGCGGCGTCCGGCGGCGTCGCGGAGCCCGCGGGCCCACCTCTCGCACCGACCGATCAGAAGGGGGTGCAGTGATGGCGCTGCTCGAGGTCGACGACGTGGTCGTCCAGTTCGGTGGGGTGACCGCGGTCAACCATGCGACGTTCGAGGCCGAGGCGGGCCGGGTCACCGGCCTGATCGGACCCAACGGCGCGGGCAAGACGACGTGCTTCAACGTGATCAGCGGCCTGCAGCGCCCGACCAAGGGCAAGGTGCGCTTCAACGGCAAGACCGTCACCTCGGTGCCGGTCCACCGTCGCTCCAAGCGCGGGATGGGACGCACCTTCCAGCGGCTGGAGGCCTTCGGGTCCCTCTCGGTGCGCGAGAACGTCCGGGTCGCCCTGGACATCCACCGCGGCATCGCCGGCGTCGTCAAGCCGGCCAAGGCGGACATCGACGGGCTGCTCGAGCGGGTCGGGATCCGGGCCTACGCCGACGAGCGGGCCGACTCGATCCCGACCGGCACCGCCCGGCTGCTCGAGCTGGCCCGCTGCCTGGCCGGCGACCCCCGGCTGCTGCTGCTCGACGAGCCGTCCTCCGGCCTCGACGAGACCGAGACCGACGCCTTCGGCGACCTGCTGCGCGACCTCGCGGCGGAGGGGCGGGGCATCCTCATGGTCGAGCACGACATGGACCTCGTCATGGGCGTGTGCGACACGATCCGGGTCCTCGACTTCGGCGAGGTGATCGCCGTCGGCGACCCGGCCGCGATCCGCGCCGACAAGCGGGTCCAGCAGGCCTACCTCGGCTACTCCGACGACGACGAGGACGACGTCGCGCACCCCCCGGAGGCCGGTGCCACCGACGAGACCCTGGTGATCCCCGTGGTCCCCGCCAACCAAGGAGCCACCACATGAGCGTCCCGATCCTGGAGCTGGTCGACGTGACCGCCGCCTACGGGCGGATCGAGGTGCTGCGGGGGGTCAACCTCTCGATCCCGCGCGGTGCCGTGATGGCGCTGCTCGGACCCAACGGTGCGGGCAAGTCGACGCTGGTCAAGGTGATCAGCGGGCAGAAGGAGTCGACCGGGGGCGACGTCCACCTCGGCGGTGTCAACGTCCGCAACGCCGACCCGGAGGAGCTCGCCCGGCTCGGGCTGTGCACCGTGCCCGAGGGCCGGTCGGTCTTCCCCAACCTCACGGTCGAGGAGAACCTCTCGCTGATGTCGTACGCCGGGGTGTCGGCCGAGGCGGTCCTGGAGACGGCCTACGCCTACTTCCCTCGCCTGGCCGAGCGACGCCGCCAGCTGGCCGGGACCATGTCGGGCGGTGAGCAGCAGATGCTCGCCATGTCGCGGGCGCTCGCCTCCGACCCGGCGCTGCTGCTCCTCGACGAGCTGTCGATGGGCCTGGCGCCGCTGATCGTCGACGAGCTCTACGACACGGTGCAGCAGATCGCCGAGTCCGGGGTCTCGATCCTCTGCATCGAGCAGTTCGCCCGCACCGCCCTGCGCGTCTCCGACTACGCAGCCGTCATGTCGGGGGGCCGTGTCGTCGCGACCGGCGAGCCCGACGAAGTCCTCGAAACCATGTCCGACGTCATCCTCGGAGGAGCAGCATGAGCACCATGTCCCGACTCAAGAGGAACTCCGTGCCGCTGGCCGCAGCCGCTGTCGCCGCCGCGGTGCTGCCGCTGGGTGCCGGTCCGGTCGAGGCCGCCTCGCCCACCTCGGCCACACAGGTCGCCCGGCAGTCGGCACCCCAGGCCGAGCCCGGTTTCGCGGGCTATGCCTCGACCGCCAAGGGTGCCCCGGTGAGGATCGAGATCTACGAGCCCACGATCCCGCTGCCCGCCACCCCGCAGGCCGAGCTGTCGCTGGGCTACTCCGCGATCGTGGCCGACTCGACCAGCGGCCGGGCGCGCGCGTCGTACCTCTGGCCCGGCGACCCGGTCGGTGAGGGGTTCAAGACGATCGTCGAGCAGCTGGGCCTGCCGCCCGAGCTCGCCGAGCCGCTGGCCGCGCAGGGCTACCCCGTGCAGGTCAACGCCGTCTTCCCCGGCGGGCCCGAGTCCGAGAGCGACGAGCCCTTCCCCGGCACCATCCAGCGCGCCGAGGCGAGCGAGAACAAGGTCGTGGCCAGCAACGGGTTCTCGACCGACGGCAACGTCAAGGACGAGGACGAGGACGGCGGCAACGGCGGCGGCGGGGGAGGGGGCGACGACTCCCCGATCCCCGGGCTGCCGGAGCTGCCCCTGCCGGACCTGCCCGGACTCCCGCTCTCCGAGCTGGGCTCCGGTGGTCTGAGCGGGCTGCTCGGCTCGGTCGCCGGGACCGGCACGAACGACACGTCCTCGAAGGGCTCCCCGAAGTCCTCGGGCAAGCGATCGAGCCGCACTGCGGCAGCGGCTCCCGAGTCGGACTCCCCGCTGCCTCCCGAGCTGGCGATCCTGCTCGACCTGGGCGGGTTCAGCTCGATCAGCAAGTCCACCGCCGGTGACGTGGCCTCCTCCCAGTCGCGCGCGAACGTGGGCAACATCAGTCTCCTCGGCGGCCTGGTCACCATCGAGGGCGTCAAGACCCTGGCGAAGACCTCCAGCGACGGCAAGAAGGGCACTGCCACCGGCGAGAGCAGCTTCGGGGACCTCGTCGCGTTCGGACAGCGGTTCCGCTTCGGGCCCGACGGCTACGAGGCGGTCGGCCAGAAGGGCAGCATCCCCGGACTGCCCGACGACGCCGCCAAGGCCCTGGAGATGCTCGGCCTGAAGATCTCGACACCCAAGCCGGTGCTCACCACCACCGACGACGCGGCCGAAGCGGTCGTCCAGGGCCTGGTCATCGACTTCGACCTGACGGCGCTGAAGACGCAGCTGTCTCCGGTCGTCGACCTCCTCAACACGCTCACCGGGCAGATCCCCGACCAGGCAGGCCCGCTCAAGGGTCTGCTGCAGGCGGCCGCGAACCTGTCGCCGCGCATCGTGTTCACCCTCGGCAACGCGGCCAGCACGGTGGACACCTCCCAGGCCATCGACATCCCCGACGTCGAGGTGCCCGAGACCCCGATCGACGAGCCCGCCACCGACACCGCGCCTTCCGGCGGGACCGGCGGCACGAGCTCGTCCTCGTCCGGTGGGGACAGCGCTCCGCCGGTGAGTGACGCACCCAGCGGGGACACCGGCGTACCGACGACCGACACCGGCACCGTGCCGGTCGCCGCCGCGCAGCAGCCCGGCCTGCCCGCTCTGTTCTCCATCCCGATGCTCCTGATCCTGATCGGGATCGGGCTCGCGTCGCTGTTCGGCACCTACATGCGACGCCTCGGCCTAGCGGCTCTCGGTGGCGCCGCATCGTGTCCGCACGGCCTCACCTCCGGTGTCCCCGACCTGCGCAAGACCACCTGAAGGACGACCTGACATGACGACTGACATGACTGCACCCACCGCCCAGCCGGAGCGCGCCTCCGGGAGCCGGATGGGCGCCGGCACGACCAGCCTGCCGCGAGCCGGGGCCGGCTCGGCCCGCGGCTCCGGGGTCTCGCCGGTCAAGGGCAACAACGCCCAGCTCCTGCAGACCATCCTGTTCTGGGCGGGCGCGATCATGATGCCGCTCGGCATCGTGATCATCCTGCTCGGCTACTACGGTGTGGCCAACTCGATCTACGACTTCGAGCGCGAGGCCTACCAGGTCTCCGGAGGGTTCCTCGGGCTCGGCGTCACCTTCCTCGGTGGCTTCCTGTACTTCGGTGCCTGGCTGGCCCGGATCGCCTACGACAACCAGCAGGCCTCCGGACGTCTCGCCGACACCCTCCTCGTGCTCGCCGACGTCACCTCGCGTGCCGCGGCGACGCACGAACCCGCCGCCGACGTGCAGGCGCTACCGGTGACCGCCGGGGACGGCACGACCCTGCACCGTCGCGACTGCGCCTTGATCGCGCACCGCCAGGACCTCCACCCCGGCGGCGGACGCACCGGGCTCACCAGCTGCCGCGTCTGCAAGCCCTGAGCTGAGCCCGACGCCCGGTGGCTACTGCTCCGGAGGGGTCGCGACCACCTCGTCGGGACGCCGGAGGAGGATCTGCTGGACGTAGTCGCGGGCGGTCTCGAAGATGTCGACCTCGGTCCCGGCGCGCTCGGAGAGGAACCACCGGTGCACCAGCACCTCGTGGAAGATCTCGGCGGGCTCGAGCTTGCCACGCGCCTCGGGGGGCACCAGCGCGATGATCGGCTCGTAGACACCGGTCAGCCACCGGTTGGCGACCAGCGCGCGCTCCTCGCGTCCGAGGTCGTGGTGGGCGGTGTACGCCGCCAGGTCGTTCAGCAGGCGTCTCGCCTGGGCGTCCTCCACGTGGAGCCCGGTGAGGGACTGCAGCTCTCGGCGGTGGTGGCCCAGCTCGACGACCTTGGGCTGGATCCGCACCTGCTCGCCGCCGATGTCGGTGACGATGTCGAGCTCGTCGACGTCGAAGCCCAGGTCGTTGAGGCGCTCGATGCGTTGCTCGATGCGCCACATCTCGTCGGAGCCGAACTCCTCGGCGTCGGTGAGCTCGGTCCACAGCGCGTGGTAGCGGTCCTGGAGCAGCTCGATGATCGCGTGCGCTGCGACGTCGCCGTCCAAGGAGTCGCTGGCCTGCAGGTCGAGCAGCTCGGCGAAGACGTTCTCGGTCGCCACGGTGAGGTCGTGCTCGCGCATCGCGTCCGAGAGGCTCGGCTGCAGCTCGCCGGTCTCGGCGTCGACGAGGTACGCGGCGAACCCGCCCGCGTCGCGGCGGAAGAGCACGTTCGACAGCGACACGTCGCCCCAGAAGAAGTCGGCCAGGTGCAGGCGCACGAGCAGGACGACCACGGCATCGACCAGCGACGGCAGGTTCTCGGCCTGCAGGCCGTGCGCGAAGAGGCTGCGATACGGCAGCGAGAAGCGCAGGTGCTGGGTCAGCAGCGCGCTGGGGAGCGGCTCGCCGTCCGGGTCGGTGCGCCCGGTCACCACGCCCTGGGGCACCACGCACGGCAGGCCGAGTCGCTGGAGGTCGCGCAGCAGCCGGTACTCGCGGAACGCGACGTCCTCGACGGTCTCCTTGACGGCGTAGGTCCGCTCGCCGAGACGCACGATGCGCACGACATGGCGCGAGAGGCCACGCGGCAGCGGTACGACGTGCTCCTCGCCCCACTGCTCCAGCGGGAGCGACCACGGCAGACCGACCAGTGCCGGGTCCGGGCGGTTGGCCACGATGTGCAGCGCCATTGCCCGACCATAGACCCGCGACTCCCGTCGCCCACTAGAACCTGTTCTAGCTCGCTGCTACCTTCCGCTCATGAGTGACTCAGCAGCGCCCCGCGTCGTCGTCATCACCGGAGCGGCCTCAGGCATCGGCTTCGCCACCGCCGAGCTCTTCCGCGACCTCGGCGACGTCGTCCTCGGACTCGACATCACCGCGACCGTCCCGGACGGGGTGACGTACGTCGAGTGCAACGTCGGGCAGCGCGAGGCGGTGGAGGCCGCGATCGCCACGTGCATGGCCGCCCACGGTCGCATCGACGTGCTCGCCAACGTGGCCGGCGTCGTGCAGTTCGGCAGGTTCGCCGACATCACCGAGGACGAGTGGGACCGCGTGCACGCCGTCGACCTGAAGGGTCCGTTCCTGCTGATCCAGGCCGCTCTGCCTGCGCTGAGGGCCAGCCGTGGCGTCGTCGTCAACGTCTCCTCGGTCGCCGGCAACAAGGCCCAGCCCTACACGGCCGCCTACTCCGCGGCCAAGGGCGGACTGACCATGCTGACCAAGTCGCTGGCCCTCGAGCTGGCCGCTGACGGCATCCGGGTCAACGCGATCTGTCCCGGCACCGTCGCGACCCCGCTGGTCGACGAGGTGGCCAGCCGCTTCCCCGCCGACCTGGATGCCCGGGCCGCCGACCGGTTGATGGCGATGCTCCCCGGCGCCGCCATCACCCCCGCAGAGCTCGGCTCGGCGATCGTCTACCTCGCCTCGGCCGACGCCCGGATGGTCACCGGGTCGGTGCTGGCGTTCGATGGGGGGATGACCTGAGGGTCTTGGTCTTCGGGGTTGGTCCGGGTGGTGGGGCCGCGCCCGTAACCGACGTGCTTCTTCGGGGTAGGCCTTGGTGGTTGCGGTGGGTGGGGCCGCGCGCGTAGCCGACCTGCTCCCGCCGTCAAGGATCGAGCTTCGCTCGCCCGCTGCGCGGCACCTTCGGTGT
>NZZG01000197.1 GCA_002698575.1 Pimelobacter sp.
CCCGAGGCGGAGTTCTACATCTTCGACAGCGTCCGCTACTCCACCGACGTCAACGAGGGCTACTACCACATCGACTCGGTCGAGGGCTGGTGGAACTCCGGCAAGGAGGGCGAGGACAACCTCGGCTACAAGACCCGCCTCAAGGGCGGCTACTTCCCCGTCGAGCCCTACGACCACTACAGCGACCTGCGCGCCGACATGGTCAAGAACCTCGAGCTCTGCGGCCTGACCGTCGAGCGCGCCCACCACGAGGTCGGCACGGCCGGTCAGGCGGAGATCAACTACCGCTTCGACACGCTGCTCAAGGCCGCCGACGACGTGATGAAGTTCAAGTACCTCATCAAGAACACCGCCTGGGAGCAGGGCAAGTCGGTCACCTTCATGCCGAAGCCCATCTTCGGCGACAACGGCTCGGGCATGCACGTGCACCAGTCGCTGTGGGAGAACGGCGTCCCGCTCTTCTACGACGAGACCGGGTACGGCGGCCTGTCGGACATGGCGCGCTGGTACATCGGCGGCATCCTCAAGCACGCCCCGTCGCTGCTGGCCTTCACCAACCCGACGGTGAACTCCTACCACCGCCTGGTGCCGGGCTACGAGGCTCCGATCTCGCTCGTCTACTCCTCGCGCAACCGCTCCGCCTCGGTCCGGATCCCGATCACCGGCTCCAACCCGAAGGCCAAGCGGATCGAGACCCGCTTCCCCGACCCGTCGGCCAACCCCTACCTCGCCTTCTCGGCGCTGATGCTGGCCGGCATCGACGGGATCCAGAAGAAGATCGAGCCCGCCGCCCCGATCGACAAGGACATCTACGAGCTCCCGCCGGACGAGATGGCCGAGATCGACCAGGTGCCGACCTCGCTCGACGCCGTCCTGGACGCCCTCGAGGCCGACCACGAGTACCTGACGGCCGGCAACGTGTTCACGCCCGACCTGATCGAGACGTGGATCGCCTACAAGCGCGAGAACGAGATCGCTCCCGTGCAGCTGCGCCCGCACCCGCACGAGTTCGAGCTCTACTACGACATCTAACCGGGCCTCCGGCTGCGGTCATTCAGCAACGCCGAACGACCGCAAAGAACAGCCGCTGACCTGCACAAACGCCGCCGAGCGACCTTTTGGTCGTTCGGCGGCGTTTGCTGTTGGTAGCCGCTCTTCTGTTACAAATTCGGTACAAATTTCGGGAGCCCCATCCCCTGCCACACGGTCCGCAGGGACCTTTCCTGTTAGGTCGCAACCCGTGTCGGTTGCCCCACCCACCAGCCTGGCATCGCACAGCTCGGCGACCACCGCGGCGATGCCCGAGTCATCTTGCTGCCACATCATCTCCATCGACGTGATCGCTCCCACGCCGCCGTCGGACATAGGTGCCCGTAGACCAACTGTCCGTCAACGCCGCGAGGAGGGGCTTGATGATGGCAACGAACTCGAACGTGCCGGCTATGGAACCAGGAGTCTTGACTGAGCCCCGCGGGGTGGTGGGCTTTGAGGTGATCCTCGGTGCCTACGCGTCGCTGCTCTCGATGGCGGCGACGGAGTCAGTATCGCTGGTGTCGTAGAGCTTGGCCATGGACCCCTCGGACAGGTAGCGGCGGTCACCGGCGATCCACTCGTCGTGCATGTCGATCAGCACCGCTCCGACGAGCCGGATGACCGCGGCGGCGTTGGGGAAGATGCCCACGACCCGGGAGCGGCGCTTGATCTCCTTGTTGATCCGCTCGAGGGGGTTAGTGGACCAGATCTTGCGCCAGTGCTCGCGCGGAAACGCAGTGAACGCCAGCACCTCGGCCTTCGCATCGTCCATCAGGGGACCTAGCTTGGGGAACCGGGCGGCGAGCTCGTCGCGGGTCTTGTCCCACGCCGCGTGGACGTCCTCGGCGGTGGGCTGGGCGAAGATCATCCGGAACGCGGTGGCCACGAGCTCGGCCTGGACCTTGGGGACGTGCGCGAGGAGGTTACGCGCGAAGTGGACCCGGCACCTCTGGTGCGCGACACCCTGGAACGCCCTGTTCAGGGCTGCGACGAGGCCGGAGTGCTGGTCGCTGATGACGAGCTGCACACCGGCCAGGCCGCGTTGCTTGAGGCTGAGCAGGAAGCTGCGCCAGAAGACCTCGTCCTCGCTGTCGCCGACGTCGAGGCCGAGGATCTCCCGCTCCCCGGTGGCGGTGACGCCGGTGGCGACGACGACGGCCATCGACACGACCTGCCCGCCCTTGCCTGGGGCGTTGCGGACGTGGAGGTAGGTCGCATCCAGGTAGATGTAGGGGAACTCGACGTGGTCCAGCGTGCGAGTGCGGAACGCGCCGACGGTCTCGTCCGGGCCCGCGCAGATCCGCGACACCTCCGACTTCGAGACCCCGGTGCCGCCCATCGCTTCGACCAGGTCGTCGACGCTGCGGGTCGAGATGCCGTGGACGTAGGCCTCCATCACCACCGCGTAGAGCGCCTGGTCGATGCGGCGGCGAGGCTGGAGGATGATCGGGAAGAACGACCCCTTGCGCAGCTTGGGGATTCGCAGCTCGACGTCGCCGGCCTTGGTGGTCAGCATCCGGGGCCGGTGGCCGTTGCGCTCGGTGACACGGTCCTCGGTGCGCTCATACGGTGCGGCACCAATGCGTTCGGTGGCCTCGAGCTCGATGAGCTCCTGGGGCTGATCGCTGAAGGCGTGGCCTACATGGAAGCCAACCGCCGGTTGGGGGTGTCGTTCGGTCCTGGGCTGCGGTGGTGGGCGAAGTTCGCTCCCGTGGACTTTCCCAAAGAGCTGTTCAACACCGGTCGCACCGGAGGACTACGCGGGTGCCCAGCGCCGCCGACGCCAGGCACTGCGGGGCCCGGTGGCCGTCGGCCGTTGAGTGAGGCCGATCGCGCGGTGATGGCGGTGTGCCGGGCCAGGGGCATGTCGCTGCGCGAGATCGGTGTCCTGGTCGGTCGCCACCACTCGGTGGTCGGGCGCGAGCTGGCCCGCAACGCCGGCCCGGCCGGGCACTACCACCACAAGGTCGCCCACCGTTCGGCTCACGAACGTCGACGGCGCCCGAAGGCCTTCAAGCTCGCCGGCAACCCGCGGTTGTGCACCGCGATCGAGGGGTGGCTCGGCGGACGGGTGGTCACCGCAGCTGATCGCCACGGTGCTGCGCCACGAGCCCGGGCGACCGAAGATGGAGCGCGTGTGCCACAAGACGATCTACCAGGCGCTCTACGTCCAGGGCCGCGGTGGTCTGCGTCGTGAGCTGGCCAAACAGCTCTCGACCGGCCGCATCCAACGCAAGCCCCGCGGCACCGTCGATGGGCGCGGGAAGCTGTACCGCGAGGCGTTCACGATCGCTGAGCGCCCCGCCATTGTGGAGGACCGTGCGGTCCCGGGTCACTGGGAAGGCGACCTGGTCGTGGGGACCGCCAACGGATCTGCGGTCGGGACCCTGGTCGAGCGCACCACCCGGTTCGTGATGCTGCTGCACATACCCGGTCGCCACGACGCCGACTCCGTGGCCGAGGCGATGATCAAGCAGATGGGAAAGCTGCCCGAACAGCTGCGGCAGTCGCTGACCTGGGACCGCGGAGTCGAGATGGCCCGCTACCGCGACATCACCCTCAAGCTCGACATGCCGATCTACTTCTGCGACCCCCACTCGCCGTGGCAACGCGGATCGAACGAGAACACCAACCGGCTCCTGCGGCACTGGCTGACCAAAGGCACCGACCTGTCCCGGTTCACCGCCAAGGACCTCGACACCATCGCCGCCAAGCTCAACGCCCGACCCCGCCCTACCCTGGACCTGAAGACCCCAGCCCAAGCGCTGGCCGAACAGCTCGCCAACCCGGCAGCAGCATGAGCGTCGCTTAGACCGCTGGACACCGCCCAACCGTCACGTCGCGATTCCCTGCTCCGGCGTGATGGGAAGCCCGAGGCACCTGAGTCCCACCTCCGTGATCTTCCGGGCGGTGTCCGCCCGGGACCTGGTCGGTAGGGCGAGGTGGCTCACGGTGAGCCGCACCAGGGCTTCGGCGGCGTCAGACACCTCATCCGCCCGCAAACCGGCCACGTGAGAGGTGAGCCATCGGGCCAGGGAGCCGGAGGCGAGCTCCAACAGCTGCGCAGACGTGGTGAGGAGGGGGAGGATGCCCGTGGCGGGTGGTGGGGAATCGCGGTTGGAGATCAGGACCGCTCTGAGCAAGGGACTGTTCTCGGCTTCCTCCAGCACGAAGCCCACCGACGCCGCGAGGCCGCTTGAAGCGTCGGAGCCGTGATGCGCGAGCACGTTCTCGATGCCCTCGATGAANCGCGCCGCCTCCCTCAGGACGACGGCTTCNCCCAAACCGGGCTTGTCGCCGAACTCCTTGTACAGCAGTGCGCGCGAGACGCCGACCGCCTCGGCGATCTCGCCCATGCGCACCCGCTCCCAGCCCCGCTCAGCGATCAGGTCATGGGCAGTCTCCAGCACCGCTGCACGAACGTGCTCGCGNTAGCGNTCTCGCATGGAGGGGGACGACANGGTGGACAGAGTATCGACAATGTCCGACTNNGGACACGCGTNANCTGGGCCGCGTGATGACATTCTCAGNGCGGTGCCTTAGGTTTGAACAAAAGTCACTAGTTGTCTCCAGAAGGAAGCCTCATGGTCAACTCGAGCGACACCGAAGTGGTCGAGTACCCGCACCGACGCGGCGGNCACTGCGGCTCCGGAGCCATGCGGGACCTCCTGGAGTGGGCCGGACTCGGTTGGGAGGGCCCCCCTGACGAAGGCCTNGTCTTTGCCNTGAGCGGCGCCTTGGATCTCTCNTACGTCAGGGACGCGGCACTCATGCCGCCGGTGTACCTCGTCGGGCGGGGAGGCGACCTGGAGACGGACCTCCCGATGCGGCTGGGCGCCGAGGTCTCCGTGCATGCGACGGATGACCCACAGGAGGGCTGGGCGTGGGTGCGCGACGCCGTGCGCGAGGGCCGTCCCGCCTTGGTGTGGGCCGACATCGCGGAGCTTCCCTACCTCCGCGTACGCCTGCAGATGAGTCGCCACGACATCGTCGTCATCGGTTATGACGACGAGCAGCAGGTCGCGCACGTCGTCGACAACGACCGGGACGAGGTGCAGCTCGTGCCCTACTCGGCACTGGCCCGAGCCCGCTCCTCCCAGGGGTTCCCGGTCCCGACGCGTCACACCTACTTCGACATCGCCTGGCCCGACCGGCTGCCCGNCCTGNCNGAGATCGCGCAGNCGGCGTTCGCCCAGGCGGCGGNNGCGATGACNANCTCCACCGGCAGCTCTATCGTCACCGGNAGGGATNCGGCNGTCGGGGCCACCGGNCTGGCCGCCGTCGACCTCTTCGCCGAGGACCTCGCNNGATGGCCNGAGGTCTTCCCCGACGACATCCTGGACCTGGTCCTCCAAGGACTCAGCGCCTTCGTCGAGAAGGCCGGCACCGGCGGCGGGCTGTTNCGCCGACTGCTNTCCAGCGGCGCCGNCGACATCGCGCGCCTGACCGGGGACGGGCGGGCGAACGAGGTTGCCGCCGCCGCGCACCTGTGCGCGGAGACATGGTCCCTGGTCGCATCGCTGGCCCGTCAGGACGGCCCAGCACGAGGGCGGGTGGAGCAGGCAGCTCGCGCGGCCGCCGTACTCCCCTCGCTCGAGCGGGACCTCGTCACCGCTCTCGAGATCGCAGGGGCGCGCCAGGACCTCCGGACCGGCGCCTGATGAGGGGCGAGCTCGACCCTCGGGAGGCCCTCGACCCGAGCCGGTTCGTCGACAGCAACCACCCCGAAGTCCGCGACTTCACCGAGTCCGTCGTGCGGGGTGTCCGCGATCCACGAGAGCGCATCGCGCTGCTGTTCGCGGCCGTACGCGACCGACTCCGATACGACCCCTACAGCGTCACCGCCGAGCCCCTGGACTACCACGCCAGCGCGATCCTCGACGGTGGCCCCACGTGGTGCGTGCCCAAGGCGGTGCTGCTCACCGCGAGCCTGCGCGCTGCGGGAATCCCGGCCGTACTCGGGTTCTCCGACGTGCGCAATCACCTCAACAGCGCGGCTCTGCTGGAGCTGATGGGCACCGATCTGTTCGTGTTCCACGGATGGAGCGCGGTGTATGTCGACGGCCAGTGGCGCAAGGGGTCGCCGGCCTTCAACTCCGAGCTGTGCCGTCGCTTTGGCGTACCCCCGTTGGAGTTCGACGGGTCGCGGGATGCGTTGCTCCACGCAGCCGACGGCGCCGGCCGACGTCACATGGAGTACGTCCGCGAACGAGGCATGTTCGCGGACCTGCCGTTCGACGAGCTCATGGCGACGCTGCTGGACACCTACGGTCCCGCCATGGTGCGCGGCTCCGACACCCCGCGCCCCCAGGATCCCCGCTTCCGGGCGTGAACGCCCAACTCACTGCGGCGGCGTGTCGGGTCCGCTCAGCTCGCACACCATCGCAGAGAGGGTGTCCTCGAGCCGCCGACGACCCACCTCGATGGCACGGGCCGACTCCAGGTCCCGCAGGTCGTCCAGCGGGACCGGAGGTCCGACGACTATGACGACACGCCGCCGCCACGCCCAGCGCAACTGCCAACTGTAGGCGGGCAGGATCTCCTGTGCCCCCCACTGGGCCACCGGCACGAGCGGTACCGATGCCTCCAGAGCGATCCGCACCGCCCCCGACTTCATCGTCATCGGCAGACCATCCTTCCGCTTGGTGATGGAACCCTCGGGGTACACCAAGAGGAGCCGCCCGTGGCGCGCCGCGCGGACCGCGTCGTCGTACCCCGCGCGGCCGGCGGCGCGGTCGACCGAGACGTGGCCGGCGGCACGGAACCACCTGCCCACGACCGGCTTGTTGAAGAGGCTGTCCTTGGCCAAGAACCGCGGCACCCGCCCCTCAGCCAGGACCATCTCCGCGACCAGCAACGGGTCGAGGTGCGAGACGTGGTTGGCGGCCAGCACCGCTCCGCCCACCCGGGGGATGCCCGCGACCCCGCGCCAGTCCGGGCGACGCAGCACCACCAGGACTGGCTTGCAGACCGCCACCGCCAGCCACCAAGCGAGGCCACGTCGGTCATTATGGATCGGGCGGCGCTGGAGGGTAGAGGTCGTTCGCATCTCAGCCATTGTAGACATCAATGGCCGTTTCGTCTCTCGCGAGGACAAACATGTAAGGATGTTTCGATGCCACTGTGGTTTTGGATTCCGAGGAGCCCCCGATGAGTGATGCGCTAGTAGGCGGTCACGACACCGAGCCCCCTACCCCGAGCCACGAGATGCGTCTCGACGAGGGCACGGCGTCGACGCTGGATGCATGGATCCGGTCCATGTCGCGGCCCGCACCGACGACGGTGGGCCGCCTGCCCTCCCACTCCCCCACCTGCGCGGGATGCGGCAAGGACAATCCCGCCGGACTCGCCCTAGAGGTCGACGCCACCGAGCACGGCGTGAGCGCGGTGCACCGCTTCGACGATCGCCAGGAGGGAGCACCGGGGATCACTCACGGCGGCCTGGTCGCCGCCGCCTTCGACGACCTGTTCGGATTCCTCCTCTACCGCGTCGGCGAGCTCGCCGTGACGAGGTCGCTGACCGTGGAGTACCTCCGTCCGGTGCTGCTGGGGGTGAGTTACGAGTTCACCGCGCATATCCGGGACCGGGCAGGACGGCGGCTCCACGTGAACGCTGCAGCCGCGGACGAGAGCGGCCGGCAGGTCGCGATAGCGCACGCCACGTTCGTCATCGTTGACGTCGAGCACTTCGAACAGGGCAGTCCCGCGAGGCGCTCCTGACTCACTCGCCGACGAAGGGCTCCAGCTCAACCGCCAGGTCGAGGTGGATGTCGTGGGCGGCTAAGGCGTCCTGCAGCACCAGGGTGACGTGGCGCGAGAGACGCCGCACCATCACGTCCAGGGTCTCGTCGCGCTGGTCGAGCCACCAGATGACCGTGGCGTCGACCATCCCCATCACGCCAACCAGGATGCCCTCAGGGAACGACTCGCCCCCCGATTTGGTGTACCCCCGTGCCGCGACGGCGATCTCGTCCAGCAGACGCGAACGACCCATCCGAGAGCGGTGCATGGTCCGGCTCTGCCCCCGAGCCGCCAGGAAGCGGTAGAGATGGGGGTGGGCGTCCGCCCAAGTCGCGCAGGCGCGCACCAGCCCCTCGACGACCTGTCCGGGCGTGCCCCGCCGAGCCAGGTGCGGGCGGACCCGCTGGATGAGGTCCTGCGCGGCAAGGCGGACCACCTCGTTATCGAGGTCCTCGCGGCTGGCGAAGTAGCGGTAGACATGCGGCCTCGGGATCCCAGCCCGCTCGGCGATCAGTGCCGTGCCCGCGTCCGCGCCCGTCTCGTCGACGACCTGCAGAGCAGCGTTGGCCACGTGACGCCGCCGGCGGTCGCGGACCTCATCATCGCGGGAAGACCGGCGCCGCACCGTCGAATCCACCCATCGCCCTACCTCGACCACAGACCGCAGCCTACGCCCGGGGCGCCGAGGGGCCGGACCTGACCAGGTCGGGCTGCGCTCAATGGGACACCTTGTACCCAGCACCATCGCCATGGTCGAATGGGTACATCCTGTACCCGATTCGCTGGAGGCTCCCCGTGATCACTCGCCGCTCCCCCTGGATGGACGACGACCTCGACGACGTCCGTGACCTTGCACGCACGTTCTGCGAGAAGGAGATCAAGCCACACATCGAGACCTTCATCGCCGACAAGCACGTCGACAGGCAACTGTGGAACAGCGCTGGTGACGTCGGTCTGCTCTGCCTGTCGATCCCCGAGGAGTACGGCGGCGGCGGTGGCACCTTCGCCCACGAGGCCATCTTGATCGAGGAGCAGGCACGGGTCGGCGACAGCTCTTGGGGAGCGTCCCTGCACAACGGGATCGTCGCCCACTACCTGCTCGCATACGGCACCGAGGAGCAGAAGCAGCACTGGCTGCCCAAGATGGCGTCCGGCGAGGTCGTCGGAGCGATCGCGATGACCGAGCCCGGGACCGGCTCGGACCTGCAGAACATCAAGACCAAGGCGGTGCGCGAGGGTGACGACTACCTTGTCAGCGGCTCAAAGACCTTCATCACCAACGGCTCGCAGGCCGACCTGGTGCTCACCGTGGTCAAGACCGATCCCGACGACCGCGCCGCCGGTATCTCGCTGATGCTCGTCCCCACCAGCGCGGAGGGTTTCTCCCGCGGTCGGGTGCTGGACAAGATCGGGATGAAGGGACAGGACACCTCGGAGCTCTTCTTCGACAACGTTCGTGTCCCGGTCACCAACCTGCTTGGCCTCACCGAGGGCCAGGGCTTCCTACAGCTCATGCAGCAGCTCCCCCAGGAGCGGCTGCTCGTAGGGGTCTCGAACGTCGCAGCCATGGAGTTCTGCCTGGCCGAGACGATGACCTACGTGCATGACCGGAGCGCCTTCGGTCGGCCGATCTGGGGGTTCCAGAACACGAAGTTCAAGATGGCGGAAGTTGCCACCGAGGCTCGCGTCGCACGGTCCTTCGTCGACGAGTGCATCCAGCTCCACCTCGCCGGGGGTCTGGACATCCCCACCGCTGCCATGGTGAAACTGTGGTGCTCGGAGCGGGCGCAGCGCGTCGCCGACACCTGCCTCCAGCTGCACGGCGGCTACGGGTACATGAACGAGTACCCGATCGCCCGCATCTGGGCCGACATGCGCGTCTCGCAGATCTACGCCGGCACCTCCGAGATCATGAAGGAGATCATCAGCCGGTCCCTGTGAGGACTGGCCCCGCTCCGGCGGCACCGCCGGAGCGGCAGCCGGCGGGCCGGGGGTTGTGCGCCGAGCCCCGCCGGGGGCCTCAGCGTTGGACGAGAGCACAAGACGCCGACTCCGCCGACGTGACAGCCTCGACAGTCATCGTCTGAAAGGAGTGACATGAACCAGCGAGTCGACTTCTTCTACCGGGTGTGCCATCCGCGTCGCCGCTCCCCGCGTCGGGGGTGACCCACATGGGTCTTGCAGCCGTCGGCGCTTGCTGCCCGATCCCTTCGGCTTCACTCTGCTCTCGTAGGCGGAAGCCTTACTGCACGCAGATCCGTCAGATCGGCGGACCTTCCGCTCTCGTGCGCCGCTCATGTCGCCCCCTCACGAAAAGGTTCCACATCCCATGACCTCGACCCACTACGACGTGCTGATCATCGGCTCCGGCTTCGGCGGCTCGGTAACCGCCATGCGTTTGGCGGAGAAGGGATACCGCGTCGGGGTGCTCGAAGCGGGCAAGCGCTACGACACCGACGACCTGCCCGCCTCGTCTTGGGACACCCGTCGGTTCATCTGGGCGCCACGGCTCGGCTGCTTCGGCATTCAGCGTATCCACCTGCTGCGCGACGTCGTCATCTTGGCGGGCGCCGGGGTCGGTGGAGGGTCGCTCAACTACGCGAACACCCTTTACCAACCCCCTGCCCCGTTCTTCAACGATCCACAGTGGGCGCATATCACCGACTGGCACGCCGAGCTGGACCCGCACTACCGGACGGCACGGCAGATGCTGGGTGTCACGCAGAACCCCCACGTGACGCCTTCGGACGAGGTGCTACGCGAGGTCGCGCGCGACATGGGTGTGGAGCACACCTTCACGCTCACCCCCGTAGGCGTCTTCTTCGGAGAGCCCGGCAAAGAGGTGCCCGACCCGTTCTTCGGCGGGGCGGGGCCGCGCCGCACCGGCTGCACCCAGTGCGGGTCGTGCATGACCGGGTGCCGGGTCGGGGCGAAGAACACCCTGGACAAGAACTACCTGTACTTCGCGGAGAAGCTCGGGGCTGAACTACATCCCCTGACCACCGTGGTCGACGTGCGCCCGCGCAGGGGAAGCGGGTACGTCGTCGACGCCGTCCGCACCGGCAGGTCCGTGCGCCGGCGCCGCAACCGGCAGTCATTCACGGCCAACCAGGTCGTCTTCGCAGCGGGCACCTACAACACCCAAAAGCTGCTCCACCGACTCAAGGCCACTGGCTCCCTGCCGAACATCTCCGACCGGCTAGGCACGCTGACCCGCACCAACTCCGAATCAATCCTCGGGGCGAAGTCCCGCGATCCATCCAGCGACTTCACGCGTGGCGTGGCCATCACATCCTCGATCCACCCCGATGAGTTCACCCACATCGAGCCGGTTCGCTACGGCAAAGGCAGCAATGCCATGTCCCTGCTTCAGACCGCCCTCACCGATGGGGACGGCCGCGGCCCCCGGTGGTGGCGCTGGCTGCGAACGATCGCCACCCAGCCCTCGCACCTGACCTGGTTCAGTCCACGACGGTGGTCGGAGCGGACGGTGATCCTGCTGGTGATGCAGACGCTGGACAACTCCATCACGGTGCGGTCGAAGAGGAACCTCCTCGGTCGCCACACGATCACCTCGGGACCCGGCCACGGAGCACCCAACCCCACCTGGATCCCCGTGGGCAACGAGGCCACCCGTCGCGTCGCCGAAAAGATCAACGGCGTGGCCGGCGGATCCACGGGGGAGATCGCCAACATCCCGATGACCGCTCACTTCATCGGCGGGTGCGCCATCGGGGACACCCCGGACACGGGGGTCATCGACCCCTACCACCGCCTCTACGGCCACGACGGGATCTTCGTCGTCGACGGCTCCAGCATCTCGGCGAACCTGGGCGTCAACCCCTCGCTGACGATCACCGCGCTGGCTGAGCGGGCCGCCTCCTTGTGGCCCAATAAGGGCCAGCCGGACGAACGTCCCCCGCTGGGCGCCGACTACCAGCAGCTGTCCCCCATCAAGGCCGGGCGGCCGGCCTTCACTCACCTGGCAGCATCCCTCACCGAGGGAGACCAGAACCGGAGTTAGGCCGGGGGCTGGAGACGACCACGAGCGGCGTGGCTCGCGGTCGTCCCGGATGGCTGCGTGACGCGAGATTACGCCGGTGGCATCAGCTGCGACCGATCCGCTCCACGTAGGCCTGACGCGCCGCGGCATCTACGCGGTCGAGGAAGACGGTGTCGGTCCCGAGCATCGCCCCGAGCTGGGTTGCGACCCGGTCGGGAACGAACTTCATCGCCGCCACCATCGTCCCCGCGACACGTGTAACTCGCACGAAAGGTCGCGGGCGTTCGATGAGGTCGGCGGTAGCGCGCGCGATCTCCTGCGGCTCCGCGTTGCGCATGCCCTTCGCCCCGCTCGTCCCCGAGACCAGCTCAGTGTTGGTGAAGGTCGGACGCACCGTGGACAGCGTGATGCCCGACCTGCGGTACTCCTGCCGGGCGGCCTCTGTGAACCCGATGACTGCGAACTTGGTGCCACAGTAGGTCGCGAGCCCCGGGACCGGGAGCTCCCCGGCCAATGAGGCAGTATTGATGATGTGGCCGTGGCGCCGGGGCAGCATCCGCTGCAGGGCGATCTTGGTACCGAAGATGACTCCCAGCACGTTGATCTCCACCTGCCGACGGGTGACCTCGTCGGCCTCCTCGTGCACGTGCCCCGTCGGCATGACGCCCGCGTTGTTGATGAAGACGTCGACGGACCCCAGCGCCTCCTCGGTCACGTCGAGGAACGATTCGATGGACGCCGGGTCGGTCACATCAAGACGCACCGCGACGTCGAGGCCCAGCTCCTCGGCGGCCACCTTGAGCTGGCGCTCGTCGATGTCGCCGATAGCCACCCGGTGTCCGCGCCGGATGAGCTCTTCTGCGGTGTGGTAGCCGATTCCCCGGGCACCCCCGGTGATGGCGACCACTCGTCGCGCGTTCGTTGTCGTCATGGCTGCTGTTCCTTTCAAAGCCCGAGTCGCTGGCGCAGGCCACGGCCGGCGGCCAGGCGCAGCACTCGGGCGGCGATTGCCGTACGCCGTGCGGAGTACGGGTACCAGGTGAGTTCCTTAGTGGTCAGCGGGAACCTCGGCTCGGTGATGGCCTGGACCCGGCAGTACTTGCGCAGACCCTGCGCGCCGCCGAGGCGTGCTCCCAGGCCCGAGGACTTCCAGCCACTGTGGGGTAGCTCCACAGCGAAGAGGTTGCTGAAGACGTCGTTGATGTTGACTGCGCCGACCTCGAGCTGGCCGGCGATACGGCGACCGCGGGCGACGTCACGTGTCCACACGGTCGCCGAGAGCCCGTACTCGGAATCGTTGGCCAGGGCCACGGCCTCGGCCTCGTCGGAGACTCGCATGACAGGCAGCGTCGGCCCGAAGGTCTCCTCGGTCATGCACGTCATGTTGTGATCGACGTCGACGAGGAGCGTGGGAGCGAAGAAGTTCCCCTCCTTGCCCCTCGCCCCGCCCACGAGCACGCGTGCGCCGGACTGCTCGGCCTCCCGTACGTGCCGCTCGACCGTGTCGACCTGCCCGAGGGTCACCATGGCACCGACGTCGTCGCGGGCCCGAGACCCCTGCTTCAACGATTCGAGCGCCGCGGACACCTTCTCGACGAACCGGTCGTAGACCTCGTCCACTACGTAGACCCGCTCGACCGAGATGCAGACCTGACCGGAGTTGAAGATCCCGCCCCAGACGATCCCGTGTGCGGCCCGATCCAGGTCGGCGTCCTCGAGCACGATGGCTGCGTCCTTGCCTCCCAGCTCCAGGCTGACCGGCTTGAGCAGCTCGGCGCAACGCGTGGCCACCCGGCGGCCGGTCGACGTCGAGCCGGTGAACTGGACGAAGTCGACGGCCTCTACGACGGCTTCACCGGTCTCCCCTGCCCCGGCGACGTGTCGCAGGACCGGCGGGGCCCCGATCTCCTGCCACCCCTCGATGACGCGCGCGCAGGTCAGCGGGGTCATCTCCGAGGACTTGGTGAGCACCGCACACCCTGCTGCGAGCGCGGGCGCTGCGTCCATCAGGAACAGAGTGATCGGGAAGTTCCACGGGATGATCAGTCCGACCAACGGGTAGGGTCGATAACTGCGGGTCAATCGCTTCGGGAGGCTGAGCAACCCACCTGCCCCGACTCGTTCAGGGGCGAGGAACTCCTTGGCATGATCGGCGTAGAAGGAGATGAATTCGCACGAGCCGGTCGTCTCCACCAGGGCATCCGGGCGGACCTTGCCGGTCTCTGCGACGAGCAGGTCGGTGAGCTCGTCGGTGTGGTCGAGGATCCATCCGCGCCACTTGCGAAGCCACGAGGCGCGCGCCGCGGGACCGATGTCGTGCCACGCGACTTGTGCCTCACGCAGTTCCAGGGCCGCGGAGCGCACGCGGTCGCCGTCGACGATCGGAATCGATCGGAGTGCACGGCCGTCGGCGGGGCGGCGGATCTCCAGGGTGGAGACCGAAGGGGGGTTCATGAGCATTCCTCTAGGTCGGTGACGGTGTCTGGAAAGGCCTGGTTCGCTGTGCTGTCACACGACGGCGGGCGTAGGCCGACCGCCGGTGCGTCGAGTGGCCTCCGCTGGAGTGCGAGGGTCTGAGGCCGTCGCCACCTCGCTGCCGAAGGAGCCCGGCGGCGGGGTCACGCCGTGCTCGCGGCACCAGGCGCCCGGCTCGCGCTGGGAGCGCCGGGGGATGCCGTTGGAGGGCTCGAGTTGCATCGGGATCGGCGGCAACGGCGGCAGCTCCTGGCCGACCTCGGCCGCCAACTCGTCGGCGTCCTTCTCCTCCGACATGCCGATCGGGCCGACGCGCTGGGCGTTGAGGAACTGACGCACCACCGGCTCCTCCGAGGCCAGCAGCATCTCGCGCGGGCCGAACATCGCCAGGTGCTTGTGGTAGAGCAGGCCGATGTTGTCGGGCACCGTGCGCGCGGTGTTGATGTCGTGGGTGACGATGAGGAACGTGGCGTCG
>NZZG01000198.1 GCA_002698575.1 Pimelobacter sp.
CCAGCCAGGCCGAGCAGCGCGAGAGGCTCGGTGAGGCCGCGCCGCGAGATCGTGCGCCCCGCCACCACCAGCAGCGCGACCACCGCACCGACGGCCAGCTCCCACGCGCGGGTCAACGTCGAGAAGTAGGCGGCGGTCGGCTCCACGGCGGTGCGGTGCACGGACCAGCCGAAGCTCACGGCGCCACCGATCAGCGCCACCGCCAGCAGGGCGCCGACGGGCGCCGAGCCGGGGGAGCGGCGCCGTCGCGTGACCCACACGACGGCGGCCACCAGCAGGGGCCACACGATGTAGAACTGCTCCTCCACCGCCAACGACCAGTAGTGCTGCAGCGGGGAGGCGGAGTCCTCGAGGGCGAAGTAGTCCACGCCCTGCGTCCCGAAGCGGATGTTGGCGGCGAAGAAGGCCGCCCACAGCGCGTCCCTGGTGGCGTCGAGGGCGTCGATGAAGTTGAAGTAGATGATCGAGGCGACCACCGTGACGACGAGGACCAGGCTGGCGGCCGGGACGATGCGCCGGGCGCGGCGCGCGTAGAAACCGCCCAGCGAGAAGCCGTTCTCGCGCCGGATTCCGGTCACGATGAGCTGGGTGATCAGGAAGCCCGAGACGACGAAGAAGATGTCGACACCGACGAAGCCACCGGTGAGGCCGGGCACGACGGCGTGTGCGCCGATCACGACCAGGACGGCGATCGCGCGCAGGCCCTGGATGTCGCCCCGGAACCCTCGGCCGTCGGCGCCGGCGCGTGCCGGCGGGGTGCGTCGCGGCGTGGTGACGCTGTCGTTGCTCACGCCGGCCTCGCCCCCCGCCCCATCGATGCTGCGGCTGCTGCGCAGCCGGTCCTGTCGCCGGGGAATTTATCAAGGAACCACAGCGATGCCCGCTTCCGCGGGACCCTCGCCCGGAGAGCGCGTCGAGGAGCCCGGGGGAGGCGCTATTCCTCGATGGTGCCGGATGCCGGGTCGGGGGCCATGGCCGCGCGACGCTGTGCAGCGAGGGCGCGCCGGTCCGAGGTGACCAGGGCGACCAGTCCGGCGACCCCGGCGAGGATCCAGGGGGCCGGCAGGAGGAAGCGGATGTCGTCGCCCTCGACCGCCCCGCTCTCGATCAGTCCCCACACGACGCCGAGGCCGAGCAGGGCGACCCCCATCACGAGGTGCCCGATGCTGACCGGGTGGCGGGCTCCGGTGGGTCTCGGCACAGCCATCAGCTGCCTCCTTCGCGGTTGATCTCGATCTCGCCCAGGTCGACGTGGACGTCCAGGGTGAGGGTGGGTACGTCGGCGCGGCTGCTGCTGCGCGCGCTGCTGGTCACGGTGTCGGTGCCACCGCTGCTCTGCTCCCCGAAGATGGTGCTGTCCCCGGCGCCGAGGTCGGAGCGGACGACGACGTCGATGTCGTCGGGCACGGTGACCTCGATCCGCCCGAGGCCCACGTCCAGCTCGATGGTGCGACCGTCGAGCTCGCTCGGGTCGACGACCTCGGTGAGGTCGAGCTTGATCTCACCGAGGTCCAGGTCGTAATCGGAGGCCACGGCGGAGGAGGTCGACGGCGATCGGTCGATCTGACCGGCCTCCAGGTCGCCGACCGCGAGGGTGGCGCCGGTGGCCAGGGCGCTGACCAGACCGAGGGCGATGAGCCCGCCGGGGCGCCCCCAGAACGCACCGACGACGAGCATCAGGCCACTGGCGACGAGGGCGAGCGCCGGGTACGCGGAGTCGGCCACCGGAACTCCGGCGAGGTCGAGGCTCGCCAGGACGCCGACGCCGATGGCGATGATCGCCAGGGCGTAGCCGAAGAGGCGGGGGCCGGTGCGACGCTCCTTCCTCACCACTGCCTCGGCGGGCGCTGCGAGGGACTCCTCGGCGGGCTGCCAGGTCGTGGGTGCCGCCGGGGCGGTGGGAGGACCGTCCGTCGGGGCCGCGAGCCGGCCCCGGGAGAACATCACGACCAGCACGATCGCGCCCACCACGGCCAGCGGCCACGGGAATCCCCAGCCGCCCAGGCTGTCCCCCAGCAGGGCCAGCGTCGCCAGCCCGCCCACGATCGTGAGGGCGACGCTCCGGCTGCGGTCGTCGAGACGGACCGTCGCTGCGTCCTCGCCGTCCAGGGGGACGATGAGCCAGCAGGCGACGTACACGATCAGACCGGCCCCGCCGAAGAAGAAGAGCACGACTAGCAGCACCCGGGTGATGAGCGGGTCGATGTCGAGATGACGGGAGATGCCGCCGGCGACTCCGGCGACCTTCTTGTCCGACCGGCTGCGGCGCAGCGCGGCGAGGTTGCGCATCTCGGACCCCGTGACGCGCGGGCCGCTGGACGGGTCGGCGGCGTCGCGGGCGGCGTCCGGGGCGTCGGACGGTGCGCCCGTCGGCGGAGGCGGTGGTGGGGTCGTGGTCATGGCATCAGCCTCGTCGGGGGCCTGCTGCGGCACCATCGGGGACAGCCCTGATCCTGCCGTATCCGACCCCTGAGTCGCAGGAGCGTGGCCTCAGGGTGGTCCCAGGGTCCCCGGAGGGTTCTTCCGCATGGGTCACGCCCCCGCGCTGTGTGACGATGGTCTGGCCATGACCACCGCTGCCGACTCTCGCGCCCCTCGTCGGGCCCGCCGCGACCTGGAGGTCTCCATCGTCGGGGGAGTGGCCTCCGGACTGGCCGAGCACCTCGGCGTGCCGGTCGTGTGGGTCCGGGCCGGCTTCGTGCTCAGCACCGCGTTGAGCGGGTTGGGAGTCGTCCTCTACGCCGCACTGTGGGTGATGCTTCCCGCCGGAGCCGGCTTCGAGGTGTCGGCTCCCGGTCTCGAGAGCGCCTCGCGCGGCGGGCGTCGTCCCGGCAGGATGGCCCGTATCGGCGACCTGGGCCCGGTGCTCGTGCTCAGCGTGCTGGGCGTCGGGGTCGTCTTCGCCGTGAGTGCGGTCTTCGGCGGCGGAGCCGTCGTGTGGCCCCTGGCCCTGGGGCTGCTCGGGGTGGCCCTGCTGTGGCGGCAGGCCGACGAGGCGCAGCGCGAGCGGTGGCTCGACGCCACCGGGTCGATCGACCCGGTCCGGGTCGTCCTGGGCGACGGCGGGTGGGCGTCGTACGCCCGGCTGGGCTTCGGCGTGGCGATGATCGCGGCCTCCCTCGGACTCTTCGCTCTGCAGGGAGGATCGCTCAGCGTCGCCCGGGACGTCACGCTCGCGGCCCTGCTCGGGATCGCCGGCCTCGCTCTCGTGGCGGTGCCCTGGCTCTTCCGGCTCGCGGGGGAGCTCACCGACGAGCGTGCCGAGCGCGTGCGCACCCAGGAGCGTGCCGACGTCGCGGCGCACCTGCACGACTCCGTGCTCCAGACGCTCGCCCTCATCCAGAAGAACGCCTCCGACTCCACCATGGTCTCGCGGCTGGCGCGCTCGCAGGAGCGCGACCTGCGCTCCTGGCTGTTCGTGGGCGAGTCGGCCGACGAGTCCACCGTCGCCAACGCCTTGCGGGGCGTGGCTGCCGAGGTCGAGGACGCCCACGGCATCTCGGTCGACGTGGTGACGGTCGGTGACGTCGACCTCGGCGAGGCCGCGCGTCCGATCGTGGCGGCGACGCGTGAGTCCCTGACCAACGCGGCCAAGCACGCCGGAGTGCCACGCGTCGACGTCTACGCCGAGATCGGGAGCGGTGTCATCGACGTCTTCGTCCGCGACCGTGGACGCGGCTTCGTGGTCGAGCAGACCCCAGCGGACCGCTACGGCGTACGACACAGCATCATCGACCGCATGCAACGCCACGGTGGCACGGCCGAGATCCGCACGGCTCCCGGTGAGGGCACCGAGGTCAGGCTGCACCTCTCCGTCCAGCACACGCCCGAAGGAGCGCACGTTGACTGATCCGTCGAGCCAGACCCGCGTGGTGATCGTCGACGACCACGCGATGTTCCGCCGAGGAGTGCGCGCAGAGCTCGAGGCAGCGGGCGACGGGGTGGTCGAGGTGGTGGCGGAGGCGGCCGACGTCGACGAGGCCGTCACGCTCATCGCCACGCACCGCCCGGACGTCGTCCTGCTCGACGTCCACCTGCCGGGGGGCGGTGGCGCGGAGGTGATGCGCCGTGGGCCGGCCTCCGATGCCGCGGGTGCAGCGCCGCGCTACCTCGCGCTCTCGGTCTCCGACGCGGCCGAGGACGTCATCGGCACGATCCGTGGTGGCGCCCGCGGCTACGTCACCAAGACGATCACCGGGCCCGAGCTGGTCTCGGCGATCGGTCGGGTCGCGGACGGGGACGCCGTCTTCTCCCCGCGCCTGGCCGGCTTCGTGCTCGACGCCTTCGCGGGCTCGATCGAGATGGCGGCCGTCGACGAGGACCTCGACCGGCTCACCGAGCGCGAGCGCGAGGTGATGCAACTGATCGCGCGCGGCTACGCCTACAAGGAGGTGGCCAAGGAGCTGTTCATCTCCATCAAGACGGTCGAGACCCACATGTCCTCGGTGCTGCGCAAGCTGCAGCTCTCCTCACGCCACGAGCTCACGCGCTGGGCCTCGGACCGGCGCCTGCTGTAGATGCTCCGACGACTCGCGGTCGCCACCGCGGCCGGTGCGACGCTGCTGCTCACCGGGTGCTCCCCGACGCAGGTCGGGGAGGCCACCCCGACCCCCGCGCCGACGGTGGCACCCACCTCCTCCCCGACCCCGACGGAGCCGGCCGAGCCGAGCCGGCCCACCGCGTCGGGCGAGCCGGAGTACTCCAACTGGCCGTTGGGCGAGATCGTCCTCCCGCTGCGTCCTGACGGGCTGGGCGAGATCAGTGCCACCCCACGACCACTGCGGGAGCGCCGCTACCCGACCGAGGACGTGCTGACCCCGCCCTCCGACGGGCTCTTCGCCTCCTCCATCGGACCTGTGACTCCCGAGATCCGTGAGCGGATGGGGGAGACCTACGCCGAGGGCTGCCCCGTCGACCTGGCGGACCTGAGCTACGTGCAGGTGGCGTTCCGAGGCTTCGACGACGCCGCCCACACGGGCGAGCTGGTGGTGGCGAGCTCGGAGGCGGAGGGGATCGTGTCGGTCTTCCGCTCCCTGTTCCGGGCCGACTTCCCGATCGAGGAGATGCGGCTGCCCACCACCGCCGACCTCGACGCGCTCCCGACCGGCGACGGCAACAACACGGCGGCGTTCGTCTGCCGGCCCACGACCGGGCAGACCTCGGGGTTCTCCGCGCACGCCTACGGTCTCGCCCTGGACCTCAACCCCTTCATGAATCCCTACCTCAAGGACGACGTCGTCATCCCCGAGCGCGCCAGCAGCTATCTCGACCGCGACGACGTGCGACCCGGCATGGTCGAGCCCGACGACCTCGTGGTGCGGGAGTTCGCCCGCATCGGGTGGTCCTGGGGCGGCGACTTCACCACGCTCAAGGACTACCAGCACTTCTCCGCGCTGGACCGCTGACCCGATACCCTCCGGCCATGGAGACCCTGCGCCTCATCCTCTTGGTCCTGCACATCCTGGGCTTCTCCGCCCTCATCGGCGGGCTGCTCGCCCAGGCGGGGACGGGGGAGAAGAAGGTCAACGCGGCGATGCGCGACGGAGTCGGCACGGCGTTCGTGGCCGGGCTGGCACTGGTCGGCGTCCTGGAGGGCGGCGACGCCGAGGTGAGCTACGCGAAGATATCCGTCAAGCTCGGCATCGGCCTGATCCTGCTCGTGCTCGTCATGGCCAACACCCGCAAGCCGAACATCCCGCAGGGGTTGTGGGCAGGGCTGCTCGGCCTCGCGGTGCTCAACGTCTGCATCGCCGTGCTCTGGTCTCCCGTGCACTCCTTCTGAGGCCTGCGGACCATGCCCATCGCGCGCTTTCCCAGCTTCGTCTACGACTGCCCCGACGCGACGGCCCTGGGTGGCTTCTACGCCACGCTCCTCGGCTGGACGCTCTCGCAGGAGGACGGGTGGGTCGAGGTGCGCGGCGACGGTCAGTGCATCTGCTTCCAGACGGTGGACGACTACCGGGCCCCGTCGTGGCCGTCGCAGGAGGTGCCGCAACAGCTCCACCTCGACGTCGTCGTCGAGGACCTGGACGAGGGGGAGGCCGCCGTCCTCGAGCTCGGGGCGATCAAGCACGAGCACCAGCCGGGCACGACGTTCCGGGTGTTCCTGGACCCCGCGGGCCATCCGTTCTGCCTCTGCTCACAGTGAGCGCCGAGGTGTCCATGCGGACCCGTAGGGTGGTCCCAGCATGAGCACCTTGTCACCTGAGTCCGAGCAGCACCGCCTCCTCGAGGGCCTCAACGAGCCCCAACGAGCCGCCGTCCAGCATGCCGGACACCCCCTGCTGGTGGTGGCAGGCGCGGGCTCGGGCAAGACCCGGGTGCTCACCCGCCGGATCGCCTGGCTGATCTCGGAGCGCAAGGCGCATCCCGGCTCGATCCTCGCCATCACCTTCACCAACAAGGCCGCGGCGGAGATGAAGGAACGCGTCGAGGACCTGGTCGGCAAGCGGGCGCGGATCATGTGGGTCAGCACCTTCCACTCCGCGTGCGTGCGGATCCTGCGCAAGGAGTCGCACCTGCTCGGCTACAAGAGCAACTTCTCCATCTACGACGCCCAGGACCAGAAGCGGCTGATGGGCCTGGTCATCAAGGACCTCGAGCTCGACCCGCGGCGCTTCCAGCCCGGGCCGGTGCTGCACTGGGTGAGCAACCACAAGAACGAGCTGCGCGATGCCGAGGACGCCGCCAAGGACGCGAAGAACGGCATCGACGAGACCTACTCGGCGGCCTACACGCTCTACCAACGCCGCCTGCGCGAGGCCAACGCCCTCGACTTCGACGACCTCATCATGAGCACCGTCCACCTGATGCAGGCCTTCCCGGAGGTCCGTGAGACCTACCGGAGGCGATTCCGTCACGTCCTCGTCGACGAGTACCAGGACACCAACCACGCGCAGTACGCCCTCATCCACCAGCTCTGCGCCGACGATCCCGAGCTCGCCGACGCCGAGCGCGTCGAGCCCGCGGAGCTGATGGTGGTCGGCGACGCCGACCAGTCCATCTACGCCTTCCGCGGAGCCAACATCCGCAACATCCTCGACTTCGAGCAGGACTTCCCGGACGCGACCTCGATCCTGCTGGAGCAGAACTACCGCTCCACCCAGACCATCCTCACCACGGCCAACGCCGTGATCGGCCACAACAAGGGCCGCAAGGAGAAGCGCCTGTGGTCCGACGCCGGCGACGGCGACCGGATCGTCGGGTACGTCGCCGACGACGAGCGCGACGAGGCGAGGTTCGTCTCGGAGGAGATCGACAAGCTCACCGACGACGGGCTGAAGGCCGGCGACGTGGCGATCTTCTACCGCACCAACGCTCAGTCACGGGTCTTCGAGGAGGTGTTCATCCGCACCGGGATGCCCTACAAGGTCGTCGGCGGCGTGCGCTTCTACGAGCGTCGCGAGGTCCGCGACGCCCTCGCCTACCTGCGGATGCTGGTCAACCCCGACGACCAGGTCAGCCTGCGCCGCATCCTCAACGTGCCCAAGCGCGGCATCGGCGACCGCGCGGTCGAGTGCGTCAACGAGCTCGCCACCCGCGAGCGGATCACCTTCTGGCAGGCCCTGCGGCGCGCCGAGGAGGCGCCGGGGCTGGCCACGCGCAGCCTGAGCAACATCCGTGGCTTCGTCGCTCTGGTCGAGGAGCTGATGTCGATGGTGGAGGCCGACGAGCGCCCCGACGTCGTGCTCGACACCGTGCTCGCCCGCTCCGGCTACCTCGAGGAGCTCGAGGCCTCCGACGATCCCCAGGACGCCACCCGCGTCGACAACCTCGGCGAGCTGGTCGCCGTGGCGCGTGAGTTCTCCGACGACCCGGTGGCGGGACCCAGCGCCGACCCCGCCGACGTGGACGCCGGACAGGTCGCCCCCGGGCTGGCCGACTTCCTCGAGCGCGTGGCCCTGGTGGCCGACACCGACCAGATCCCCGACGAGCCCGACCCGGATGCTCCCGAGGACCAGGGGATGGTCACCCTGATGACGCTGCACACCGCCAAGGGGCTGGAGTTCCCGACGGTCTTCCTCACGGGCCTGGAGGACGGCATCTTCCCGCACTCCCGCAGCCTGGGCGACCAGCCGGAGCTGGAGGAGGAGCGCCGCCTGGCCTACGTCGGCATCACCCGCGCCCGCGAGCGGCTCTACATCTCGCGCGCGGTCGTGCGCTCCGCGTGGGGTGCGCCGTCGCACAACCCGGCGAGCCGCTTCCTCGACGAGCTCCCGGTCGACCTCGTCGACTGGAGGCGCACCGAGGCGGCCCAGACCCGTTGGGGGCGCCCCGACCTCGCCTCCGGCTCGCCGGCCTACACCGGCTTCGGCCAGCCCACCGCGGCCGGTCGTCGCAACTTCTCCTCCGCTGCGGCCCGCGCGGATGCGGCCACCAAGGCCAAGCCGTCGCGCGCGATCCCCAGCCTCGACCCGGGTGACCGGGTGGTGCACGACACCTTCGGGATGGGCACGGTCGTGGCGATCGAGGGCCAGGGCGACAAGGCGTCGGCCTCGATCGACTTCGGCTCCGAGGGAGTCAAGCGGCTGCTGCTGCGCTACGCCCCGGTGGAGAAGCTCTGAACGGAGCTTGCTCCGGCTCAGAGCTTCATTGGTCGTCGAGCAAGCCGTCGCAGCCCGAGCTTGCGAGGGCAGCGAACCGGCGTGTCGAGACGCGGTGAGCCGAGATGCAGCGGCGAGGAGCGACGAAGTCGCGACAGCTTCATCGGTCGTCGAGCGAGCCGTCGCCGGCCGAGCTTGCGAGGGCAGCGAACCGGCGTGTCGAGACGCGGTGAGCCGGGATGCAGCGGCAGGCAGCCGCTAGAAGGTGACGCCGTTGACGACCATGGCCGCGTAGGGGTCGACCGGGTCGCCGCCCCCGGGTCGGACCTCGACGTGGAGGTGGGAGCCGGTCACGTTGCCGGTCGAGCCGACCGTGCCGATGACCTCTCCGGCGGCGACGGTCTCGCCGATGGAGACGTACTGGCTCGTCTGGTGCGCGTACCAGATCTCGGTGCCGTCCTCGAGGGTGACGACCGTCTTGTTGCCGTAGGCACCGTCGTAGCCCACGAACGTGACGACTCCACCGGCGATCGCGCTGATCGGGTCGCCGGTGTTGCCATTGAAGTCGAGTCCGGTGTGATAGCTCGACCAGAGGCCGTACTCGCCGTAGCGAGCGGTGAGGACGACGGGGCTCAGCGGCATGACCCACCGGTTGTCGGCGAGCTTCTTGGCCTGCTGCTCCACCTCCGCAGCCAGCTGTCCGAGCTCCTCGCTGCGGACCTCGACCTGGGCCTCGGCGGCCTTGACCAGCTTGTCCTCGGCCTGGTCGCCGTCGTCGCGGGAGGCGGAGCGGCTGGTCTGGCGACCGCGCAACGTGTCGACGCTCCCGATCCCGCTGACGCCTCCGGCCGCGCCGGCGGCACGGACCTGGGAATCGTCGCGGATGCCGCTGGTCAGCTGGGTGGTGTCGGCTCCCGACACGACCACGCCGCTGACCGCGATCGCGAGGGTCGCGACGCCGAGCAGGACGGGCGGCGAGGGGAGTCCGCGGAACAGGGGACCGCGAGAGCCGGCGTGCTTGACGGCCTTGCGCTTCCCGGGCGTCTGGCTCCGCACCAGCGGGAGCTCGGCGGTCACGTCGCCCGTGAGCGATGCGGTGACGCGCGGCAGGGACGTGGTCGTCTCGGCGCTGTCGACCTCGGTGGCGCGCCCGGCGCAGCGGCGACCGACGTACGGGGTCGGCGGTGGGGTCTCCGACAGGCCGTTGCGCGCGGGGCGTTCGGCTCGGTGACTACCCATGGATCAGTGAACTCCGAAGCGTTGAGGTCGAGGGGGCCTGCAGGCCACCCGTTCGGGGGATGGCCGAGACTGTAACGGATTGATCACGGACCCCGAAATCAGGCCCGGCGTCAGTGTGCCCGACGGCTGGGCACGTCCGCTGCGGAACTCCACAACCTCGGGCTCGTCGAGGACGCTCGCCCGGGCGATGCTTCTGTGACGCGCGTCGCACCGGAGGCCCATCGTGGACCACGTCAACCACCAGTCCCAGGGCAGGACTAAGGTGCCGACCGGAGAAACCCACATACATCCGCGGTCTGATCAGGCCGCGCACTCGACAAATGAGGACATGGTGGACCAGTGGATCTGATGGAGTTTCAGGCGAAGGAGCTCTTCGCCAAGCATGACGTACCGGGAGCCCCGGGCATCGTCGCGACCACGCCGGCCGAGGCCCGCGCTGCTGCGGAGAAGCTCGGGGTCTGTGTCGTCAAGGCCCAGGTCAAGGCAGGCGGACGAGGCAAGGCCGGCGGCGTCAAGCTGGCCAAGACGCCCGACGAGGCCGAGGAGCACGCCACCGCGATCCTCGGCATGGAGATCAAGGGCCTGACCGTCCACCGGGTGCTCATCGCTCCGGCCGCGACGATCGAGGAGGAGTACTACTTCTCCTTCCTGCTCGACCGCTCCAACCGTCAGTACCTCTGCATCGCCAGCATCGAGGGCGGTGTCGAGATCGAGGAGGTCGCCGAGACCAACCCCGACGCCATCAAGAAGATCCCGATCAACGCCGGCACCGGCGTCGACGAGGCGAAGGCTCGCGAGATCGTCGCGGAGACCGGATTCCCCGAGGCGCTCACCGAGCAGGCGGTCACGACCGTGCTCAACCTGTGGAAGACCTTCGTGGAGGAGGACGCCACCCTCGTCGAGGTCAACCCGCTGGCCCGACTGGCCGGTGACAAGCTCGAGGCCCTGGACGGCAAGGTCTCGCTCGACGAGAACGCCGAGTTCCGCCACGAGGACCACGCCGCGTTCGAGGACAAGGACGCCGCCGACCCCCTCGAGGCCGAGGCGAAGGCCAAGGGCCTCAACTACGTCAAGCTCGACGGCGAGGTCGGCATCATCGGCAACGGCGCCGGCCTGGTCATGTCGACCCTCGACGTCGTCGCGTACGCCGGTGAGGCGCACGGCGGCGTGAAGCCCGCCAACTTCCTCGACATCGGTGGCGGCGCCAACGCCCAGGTGATGGCCGACGGCCTCGACGTGATCCTCAACGACGAGCAGGTCAAGAGCGTCTTCGTGAACGTCTTCGGCGGGATCACCGCGTGCGACGAGGTCGCCAACGGCATCAAGGGTGCCCTGGAGATCCTGGGCGACGCGGCGACCAAGCCGCTCGTCGTACGGCTCGACGGCAACAACGTCGACAAGGGTCGCGCGATCCTCGAGGAGCTCAACCACCCGCTGGTGACGACGGTGGACACCATGGACGGCGCGGCCGACAAGGCCGCCGAGCTGGCCCACTCATCTACCAGCGCCTGAGGACGGAGACAACACAATGAGCATCTACCTGAACAAGGACTCCAAGATCATCGTCCAGGGCATGACGGGCGGCATGGGCTCCAAGCACACGACCCTCATGGTCGAGGCCGGGTCCAACATCGTCGGCGGCGTCAACGCCCGCAAGGCCGGCACGAGCGTCGAGCTCGGCGGCAAGGAGCTCCCGGTCTTCGGCAACGTCGCCGAGGCGATGGAGAAGACCGGCGCCGACGTGTCGGTCCTCTTCGTGCCGCCGGCCTTCACCAAGGACGCCTGCATCGAGGCGATCGACGCCGGCATCGGCCTGCTCGTCGTCATCACCGAGGGCGTACCGGTCCAGGACACCGCCGAGGTGTGGGCCTACCTGGAGAGCGACGCCAACAAGGGCGGCACCCGGATGATCGGGCCCAACTGCCCCGGCATCATCACGCCCGGGGAGTCCCTGGCCGGCATCACGCCGCACACCATCTCGGGCAGCGGTCCGGTCGGGCTGGTCTCCAAGTCCGGCACGCTGACCTACCAGATGATGTACGAGCTCAAGGACTACGGCTTCACCACCGCCATCGGCATCGGCGGTGACCCGATCATCGGCACCACCCACATCGACGCCCTCGCCGCGTTCGAGGCCGACCCCGACACCAAGGCGATCGTGATGATCGGCGAGATCGGTGGCGACGCCGAGGAGCGGGCCGCGGCCTACATCAAGGACAACGTCACCAAGCCGGTCGTCGGCTACGTGGCCGGCTTCACCGCCCCGGAGGGCAAGACGATGGGCCACGCCGGCGCCATCGTCTCGGGCTCGGCGGGCACCGCGCAGGCCAAGAAGGAGGCCCTCGAGGCCGTCGGCGTGAAGGTCGGCAAGACGCCGTCCGAGACCGCCGAGCTGATGCGGGAGATCCTGAAGGACCTCTGACCCACGCAGCACAGCACACGCAAGCGCGTGAGTCACGGGCACCTGGTGCCGGTGATTCACGCGCTTGTTGCTTGTCGGGCCCGCCCGGCCTCAGCAGCCGGCCTCGGTGAAGCGGCACATCTCGGCGACCACGTTGGCGGAGGCGAGGCTCATCTCGTCGATCTGCTCCTGCGCCTGGTCGCGGCTGCGCTCGTTGGCCACGGTGTCGATCAGCACGGCGCGCCCCAATCGGACGAACTGCAGGACGCCGAGCCCGATCAGTGGCACCGGCTCGCCGTCGATCGTGCTGGTGTCGACGACCGCGAAGGAGGCGCCGGCGAGTGCGGTGTCGCGCACCTCGAGTCGCCGCACGGCGTCCTCGACACCGACCGGAGCTCGTGGGCAGTCCTCGTAGAACGCACGCGCCTGCGACATGAAGTCGACCGCTGCGCCGGCGTCGGCGAACGTCAGCAGCCGGCGGGTGCGGATGTCCACGACGTTCGTGTACGTCGCACGCAGGTCCCCGGTGCTCCCCGGGATGGACAGGGCCTGGTTGCAGGCCTGGTAGTCGACCAGCTCCAGGTCGCTGCTGGGCCCCTCGATGCCGGGCTGCTCGGGCTCGGCGGTGTCCGGCCAGTCGAGGGTGAGCGGGAAGTCGCTCAGGTCGTCGTCCGGCACGCCGGGCGGGCTCGACACCTCCGGGTCCGGCGCCCCGGTCACGCCCGATGACCCGTCGCCGAAGACGTCGCGCATCGCCGTGACGACGTCCGCGGACGCCTCGAACGACACCTGTACGCCGGCCCGTGCGGCCTCGGCGGTGCCCCCGGCCTCGCCGTAGTCGTGGGACAGGTAGACGGCGTTGCGGACGCGCAGCACCTCGTAGACGTCGAGCCCGAGCGCGCTCGGGTTGACCTCGGGTCCCACCTGCACGGTGAAGACGGCCGAGTCGAGGTCGGCGTCGTAGGGCGACTCGCGCGGGGTGACGACGAGCCCGTCGAGCTCGCAGTCACGCAGGTCGTCGACGGCGCTCTGCCAGGCGATCGCGGCGCTCGGCTCGTCGGCGAGGACGGCCAGCAGCCGGCCGCGCGAGTCCTCGGGCGCGGAGAGCTCGACGGCGGCGGTGTCGGTCGGCGACGGACCTGGAGCGAACCCCGCCCCCTGGCAGAGGTCGAAGGCGGTGGTCGGGACGCCGCGCTCGACCGTCACCGGGCTGCGGTCCTCGTTGGTGTCGGGGTAGCCGGCGTCCAGCGGGAAGCCGTCGGGGATCGTGGTCACCAGATCGGACGGCGCCTGTTGGCTCGGGGTGCGACTCGGCGCCGGGTCGGTGGGGTCCACCGCCGAGGTGGGTGGCGCGGTCGGCGGCAGGGCGTCGGTGTCGTCGCTCCCGTTCAGGACCGCCAGGGGCGCGGCGATCAGGGCGATCACGGCGACGCCACCGGCGACCGCCAGGCCGGCGTTGCGGCGGCGGAGCCGGTCGCCGCGGCGCCGGATGTCGGCGGCGCTGAGAGGCATGGGGACCTCCGGGTCGAAGTGCGAGAGCGGGTTGGTCGGGTCGGTGGGCTCAGGCATGGCTGGTGCCTCCTTCTGGGTGACCGGGAAGGCCGCCGGGCAGTACGTCGTCGGACAGCAGGGTGGCCAGGGCGGCCCGACCGCGGCTGAGCCGCGCCTTGACCGTGCCCTCGGGAGCGCCCACCTCGTCGGCGACGGCGCGGACGGGAAGGTCGGCGATGTGGTGCAGCACGATGGCCCGGCGTTGCTCCTCCGGGAGCTGCCGGAGGGCGGTCACGAGCGCCACGTGGGTCTCGTCGACCTCGGGCGCCGAGGTGGGCGGCGAGACGGCCCGGTCAGGACTGCGCCGCGACAGCTTGACGCGCCGCCAGCGACTCACGGCGATGCGGTGCGCGGTCACGCGCACCCATGCCTCCGGATGATCTGCTCGGTCGAGCTTGCGTCGATGGGCCCAGGCCCGCACGAACGCTTCCTGGACGCACTCCTGTGCCTCGTCCAGGTTGCCGATCATCGCGTAGACCTGACCCGTCAGACGCCGGTACGACGCGGCGTAGAAGTCGTCGAAGTCCGACTCGTCCATCGTCCGGCCCCCTTCCGTCTGGTGTGGTGTCGAGGGGGATACGCCTCAGCGCGCCGATCGGTTGCAGTCGCAGCCCGGGTTCTACGAGCCCGCCGGCTTCGGGAGCCGGCCGAGGCGCAGCAGGGCCCGGTTGGCCAGGCCCACGAACTGGGGAGTCGACAGGTCGCCCGGCGTGCTCGGCAGGAAGCCGATCTGGGAGACGGCCCTGCCGTCGCGGATGATCGCCATCAGGAACGTGAGGGTGCGCTCGTCGCTGACCTCGACCCGCAGCCGCCAGGCCGTCAGGGAGGTCGTACCGGTGTCGGTGCTGGCCAGGCGGGTGATCCTGGTGTTGAGCGCGTCGCACCCGCTGAGCTGGCTGCGGACCCGCTCCACGAGCGCTGCGGCGCGCTTGCCCGGCAGGGAGCCGACGGACTGGGTGAGCCCGAACTCGGTCGGGAGCTTGGCGCGCGGGATCACGAAGGTGCGCGTGGCGTTGTTGGAGATCGGCTTGCCCTGGAACTTGCCGGTGAACTCCGTGGTGTCGCACGACGAGGCCGCGTCGTTCGTCAGCGCGCTGCGTGGCTCGGTGCCGATCCAGGGCCGGTTGACGCCGGTGACGCGGGGGAGGTCGATCTCGGACAGCATCGCCGGAGCAGGACCCGCCGGCAGCGGCGCTCGGGGCTCGACCCCGGCGTCGGCCGAGCCGCACGCGCCACCCTCGGGCAGCTGGCACAGCTTGTCCACGGCGCTCGAGAGCAGCCGCGCGCTCGCACGTCGCGCGCTGGGACCGGCATCGTCGTCCACCCCGCTGGCCACCAGCGTCGTGGTCGTGTAGACGCCGGTGCGCGCCACTCCCAGGACGTAGGTGCCCCGTGGCTTGGCCCACGACCGCAGCACCACCTGGATGGCCTGGTCGCCGACGTCCTGGGGCGCCGTGGTGGACAGGAGCTGGATCTGCTCCTGCAGGCAGTCCCCGAACCAGGAGCCGAGGGTGCGGTAGGTCTGCTTGGCGCGCTTCTCGGTGCCTGAGGCCTCGACCATCTGGGTCGAGGACAGCGCGCCGGTCCTCTTGGTCTCGGGGGCGTCGAAGAACCGCACCAGCGCCGCCTCGCCGCGCGGGTCGGCGTACCGCTCACGCTGGCAGGGCAGGACCATCCCGGTGCCGTCGTCGTTCCCGGTGGTGTCGGTGATGGTCCAGTCCAGGTCGTAGCGCGCTCCCAGGTCGGAGACGCCCAGCAGGCTGGTCTCGGGCAGCGTCGGGGCGGGCGGCTCGCTCTGGGCGACGGCGGGGTCGCTGGGATCGCCCGTGCTCGGGGCCCCGCCGATCTCAGGGGCGGCACCGACCGCTCGGTCGAGCGTGGGGCGGACACCGGTCGCGTTGCTCAGCAGCGACCCGGTCACCACGAGTGCGGCCACGGCGGCCGTGACGCCCACGACGGTGTGGGTACGGCGTCGCGCGGCGCCGGCGCGGCGCACGATCGTGGCGCGGGGCCACCGCACCGTGCCGGTCACCGACTCCGCGACCTCGTCGAAGCGCGAGCGCAGGGCCGGGACCTGGATGTCGAGGGCCAGGGACAGCTGGGTGGCGGCGTGCTGGAGATCGCGCTCGGCGGCCTCGCGGGTCAGGCCCACCTCCCGGGCCATCTGCGGCATCGAGACGGCGGCCAGCTGGGTGAGGACCAGGGTCCGGCGCTCGGTGGCGCTGAGCTTGCCGAGCGCGTCGAGCGTGGCCTTCACGTCGGGACTGATGTCCTTGTCGCGGTGCCAGACCCGGGCGGTGTGGCGACGCTGCGCCAGGCGCCAGGCCTGGGGGCGGACGACGGACTCGGGATCGTCGAGGACCGAGAGCTTGCGCCACCGGTGCCAGGCGACGATGAACGCGTCCCGCACGGCGCTGCGCGACGCCGCCAGGTCGCCGGTCAGCGCGAACGTCTGCACCAGCAGCCGTTCGCGGGCGTCCTTGTAGAAGGCGTCGAACTCGTCGGGGTCTCTCATGGCCTCCTCACGGTAGTCGACCGCGGCAACACGTCCCGCTTCGGCGTGGCTGCTCCTCCCGGGCGCTCGCGGGGGACAGGATGGAACGGCCATGACGTCACTGCTGCCTTCCCCGCGCACGGCCTCCCGCGAGCTCGCCGCCGACCTGAGGTCGGACCTGGCGACCAGACGACCCCTGGTGCTGGTGGCGACCTTGGGGGGCGTGGTCGCGGCCGCGGGCACGCTGCTGGTCTGCCTGGCGGCCGGCGTCATCGGCTGGTTCCTCACCGACGGCGGCGCGCACGGCGAGCCGCGCGACGGGCTGCGCACCGGAGCCCTCGCCTGGCTGATGGGCCACGGGTCGGGCGTGCTCGTCGACGGCGTCGCGGTGACCGCCGTACCTCTCGGGGTCACCGTCGTGTGCGCCTGGACGCTGTGGCGCGTGGGACAGCGGGTGGGCGTCTCGGTCTCGGGCCACGGGCCCGACGTCGAGGAGATCGCCGACGGACAGCGGGACTGGACCGTGCCGGTCGCGGTGGTGCTGCTCAGCGCCGGGTACGTCGTGGTCGCGGTCCTCGCGGCCACGCTCGCGGCCACGCCGGCCACCGACCCGAGTGCGTCGCGGGTGGTCGCGTGGGCGCTGCTGCTGTGCCTGCTGGCGGGTGCCCCCGGCATCGCCGTCGGCTCGGGACGGGCGGCGATCTGGACCTCGCACCTACCCGCGAGCGTGCGCGCCTCCGGCGGCATCGTGCGTCGCCTGCTGCTCCTGTGGGTGACGGTGTCGGCGGTGGCGTTCGCGGTCGCGCTCCTGAGCGACCTGAGCACCGCGGCCAACGTGCTGTCCCAGCTCGACGCGGATGCCGGCGCCACGCTGCTGATCCTGGTGGTCAGCCTCCTGCTGCTCCCCAACGCGCTGGCCTTCTCCGGCAGCTACCTGCTCGGACCGGGGTTCACCGTCGGCACCGGCACCCTGGTGGCACCGAGCGTCGTGGTCCTCGGTCCGTTGCCCAGCTTCCCCATGCTGGCTGCCCTGCCCGACGAGGGGCCGACCGCGGGGTGGACGGCCTGGCTGATCGTGCTGCCGCCCCTGGTGGCCTTCCTGGCCGTCGTGCTCCACCAGCGCCGCGCGCCGCTCTTCCGCTACGAGGAGGGCGCCGTCCGCGGGGTGTCCGGCGGAGTCGTCGCCGGCCTGCTGTGCGGGCTGCTCGCGTCGCTGGCGGGAGGGGCAGTGGGTCCGGGCCGGATGCAGGACGTGGCGCCGTACGCCTTCGACACCATGCTCCATGCCGTCACGTCCTTCGGCATCGGCGGTCTGCTGGGCGGGCTGGCGATGACCTGGTGGCAGCGCCGCTCCATGCCCGTCGAGGTCGAGCTGGACCTCCAGTAGGGTCGCGGCGTGCCAGCCCAGCCCGCCCGCCTCGTCGTGCTCGTCTCCGGAGGCGGGACCAACCTGCAGGCCCTGCTGGACGCGTGCGGCGCGCCCGCCTTCGGTGCCCGGGTCGTGGCTGTCGGGGCCGACCGCGACGGCATCGAGGCCCTCCGGCGTGCCGAGAGCGCCGGCGTGCCGACCTTCGTCCGTCGGGTCGCCGACTTCGCCGACCGCGACGCCTGGGACGCCGACCTGGCCGCCACCGTCTCCGGGCACCACCCCGACGTGGTGGTGCTGGCCGGCTTCATGAAGCTGGTGGGGGAGCGCTTCCTCGCCGAGCTCGGCGGACGCGTCGTCAACACCCACCCGGCCCTCAGCCCCTCCTTCCCCGGGATGCGAGCGCCGGCCGAGGCGCTCGAGCACGGGGTGAAGATCACCGGCTGCACCCTCTTCGTGGTCGATGCCGGGGTCGACACCGGGCCGATCGTGGCGCAGCGAGCGGTGGCCGTCGAGCCCGACGACAGCGTGGAGTCCCTGCACGAGCGGATCAAGGAGGCCGAGCGGGAGATGCTGGTCGACGCGGTCGGTCGGATGGCCCGGGAGGGTTTCGCCGTGGTCGGTCGGCAGGTCCGGTTCGGCCCGACCCCGGTCCACCCCTAGACTTCGTGGCACACGACTGGCGCAGGTGGGTGACCACCGGGGAGTGCCCCGTCTCCGGGGACCGAAGCGTGGCCATCGAACGCCTGGGTGGCCCCCACCACCAACTGAGGAGACGACTCCCGCGATGAGTGACGACAGCCAGCAGACCGCCCTCGGTCGGATCCCGGTCCGGCGTGCCCTGGTCTCGGTCTACGACAAGTCCGGCCTGGACGACCTGGTCCGCGGCCTGCACGAGGCCGGGGTGTCCCTGGTCTCGACGGGCGGCTCGGCGGCCCTGATCGAGAAGCTGGGGATCCCCGTGACCAAGGTCGAGGAACTCACCGGGTTCCCCGAGTGTCTCGATGGTCGCGTCAAGACGCTGCACCCCATGGTGCACGCCGGCATCCTGGCCGACCGACGTCTCGACTCCCACGTCGCCCAGCTCGCCGACCTCGGCGTCGAGCCCTTCGACCTGGTCGTCTCGAACCTGTACCCCTTCACCGAGACCGTCGCCTCGGGGGCGGGGCCCGACGAGTGCGTCGAGCAGATCGACATCGGCGGGCCCTCGATGGTCCGGGCCGCCGCCAAGAACCACCCCTCGGTCGCGATCGTCACCTCGCCGGAGCGCTACGGCAACGTGCTCGACGCCGTGTCGGCAGGAGGCTTCACGCTCGAGGGACGCCGGGCGCTGGCTGCCGAGGCGTTCGTGCACACGGCGTCGTACGACGTCGCGGTGGCCGGGTGGATGAGCAGCAACCTCCTCGACGACGGCGACTCGTGCTTCCCCGCCTTCGCCGGCGCGACCTTCACCAAGACCGCCGACCTGCGCTACGGCGAGAACCCGCACCAGGTCGCCGCGCTCTACAGCGACGGCACCGGAGGCCTCGCCGGAGCCGAGCAGCTGCACGGCAAGGAGATGTCGTACAACAACTACGTCGACACCCACGCTGCACGCCGCGCGGCCAACGGGTTCGCCGAGCCCGCGGTGGCGATCATCAAGCACGCCAACCCGTGCGGCATCGCGGCAGGCAGCCCCGACGAGGACATCGCCGCGGTGCACCTCCGCGCCCACGAGTGCGACCCCGTCTCCGCCTTCGGGGGGGTGATCGCGGTCAACCGTCCGGTGTCGCTGGCGATGGCCGAGAAGGTCGCCGAGATCTTCACCGAGGTCATCGTCGCACCCGGCTACGAGGACGGCGCCGTCGAGGCGCTGCAGTCGAAGAAGAACATCCGGATCCTCGTCTGCCCCGCCGACGCCGAGGAGGAGGGCGGCTTCGAGCTCCGCCAGATCTCCGGCGGCATCCTGCAGCAGCAGGTCGACACCGTCGACGCGGTGCTCGACGGGACTCACGGGGGCGACGACCCGAGCACGTGGACCCTCGCCACCGGCACGGCCGCCTCGCCGGAGGTCCTCGCGGACCTGGCCTTCGCGTGGAAGGCGTGCCGCCACGTGAAGTCCAACGCGATCCTGCTCGCCAAGGACGGCGCCTCGGTCGGGGTCGGGATGGGTCAGGTCAACCGGGTCGACTCGTGCCAGCTCGCCGTGTCGCGGGCCGGGGACCGGGCGGCCGGGTCAGTCGCCGCCTCCGACGCGTTCTTCCCGTTCGAGGACGGTCCGCAGATCCTCATCGACGCCGGTGTGGCCGCCATCGTCCAGCCCGGAGGCTCGGTGCGTGACCAGCTCACCATCGACGCGGCCGAGGCCGCCGGGGTGACGATGTACTTCACCGGTACCCGTCACTTCGCGCACTGACAGGATGACCACGTGACTGCCCAGAAGCTCGACGGCACCGCGACCCTCGCGGCGATCAAGGCCGAGCTCGCCGAGCGCGTCGCCCGCCTGCGCGAGCGGGGCGTCGTGCCCGGGCTCGGCACCGTCCTGGTCGGTGACGACCCCGGCTCGCGCTGGTACGTCGGCGCCAAGCACAAGGACTGCGCCGAGGTCGGGATCGAGTCGCTGCGCGTCGACCTCCCCGCGACGGCCACGCAGGCGGAGGTCGAGTCCGTCATCGACCAGCTGAACGCCGAGGCCGCCTGCACCGGCTTCCTGGTGCAGCAACCGACCGGGCTCGACGAGTTCGCCCTCCTCTCGCGCGTCGATCCCGGCAAGGACGTCGACGGGCTGCACCCCTTCAACCTCGGCAAGCTGGTGCTGGGGGAGTCCGGTCCGCTGCCCTGCACCCCGATCGGCTGCATCGAGCTGCTGCGCCGGCACGGCGTCGAGCTGGGCGGTGCCGAGGTCGTCGTGGTCGGGCGCGGACTCACCGTGGGTCGACCCCTCGGGCTGCTGCTGACGAGGCGCTCGGAGAACTCCACCTTGACGCAGTGCCACACCGGGACCCGGGACCTGGCTACCCACGTGCGGCGCGCCGACGTCGTCGTCGCGGCGGCGGGTGTGCCCGGGATCATCACCGGCGACATGGTCAAGCCCGGCGCCGCCGTGCTGGACGTGGGCGTCTCGCGGGTCGACGGCAAGGTCGCCGGTGACCTCGCCGACGACGTGTGGGAGGCCGCCGGCTGGGTCTCGCCCAACCCCGGCGGCGTCGGACCGATGACCCGCGCGATGCTGCTGTCCAACATCGTGCTCCGCGCCGAGCAGCAGGCGTCCGCCTGATGGGGGCCTGATGGATCTCGACCCCCTCCCCGAACCCGTCGAGCGGCGCTACCCCTCGACGATCGGTGGCGCCTTCTACCTCGCGGTGCTGATGGCCGCCGGTGTCGGCATCGCGCTGGTCGTGCTCGACGACTGGCGGGTGGGTCTGCGCGTGGTTGCGGGTGCCCTCGCGGCCGCCGGGCTGCTGCGCCTGGTGCTGCCCCAGCGCGACGCCGGGATGCTCGCCGTACGGCACCGCTTCGTCGACGTCGTGCTGCTCGTCGGTGTCGCCGGGGCGATCTACTTCCTGGCTGGCGACATCCCGGACCAGCCGCTCTGAGGGACCCGGACGGGAAACGGCCGCAACCACGCGAGTGGTTGCGGCCGTCCGGCGTCGTGCGGGTGGGGCTCAGATCAGGCCGAGCTCCGTGACTGCGGCCCGCTCGTCGGCCAGCTCGGAGGTCGAGGCGTCGATCTTGGCGCGCGAGAAGTCGTCGATCTCGAGGCCCTGAACGATCTCCCAGTCACCGTCCTTGGTGGTGACGGGGAAGGAGGAGATCAGACCCTCGGGGACGTCGTAGGAGCCGTCGGAGACGACGGCCATCGAGACCCAGTCGTCGGCGGGGGAGCCGAGCAGCCAGTCGCGCGCGGCGTCGACGGTGGCGGAGGCGGCGGAGGCCGCCGAGGAGGAGCCACGGGCCTCGATGATCGCGGCGCCGCGCTTGGCGACGGTCGGGATGAAGGTGTTCTCGAGCCAGTCCTGGTCGCCCACGGTCTCGGCGGCGTTCTTGCCGGCGACCTCGGCGTGGAAGAGGTCGGGGTACTGGGTGGCGGAGTGGTTGCCCCAGATGGTCATCTTCTTGATGTCGGTCACCGCGGCGCCGGTCTTGGCCGCCAGCTGCGAGATCGCCCGGTTGTGGTCGAGGCGGGTCAGGGCCGAGAAGCGCTCGTTGGGGATGTCGGGCGCGTTGGTCATCGCGATCAGCGCGTTGGTGTTGGCCGGGTTGCCGGTGACCCCGATGCGGACGTCGTCCGCGGCCACGCTGTTGAGCGCCTTGCCCTGCGCGGTGAAGATCGCGCCGTTGGCGCTGAGCAGGTCGCCGCGCTCCATGCCCGGTCCGCGGGGGCGGGCGCCGACGAGCAGCGCCAGGTTGACGCCGTCGAAGATCTTCTCGGCGTCGTCACCGATCTCCACGCCGGCCAGGCCGGGGAACGCGCAGTCGTCGAGCTCCATGACGACGCCCTCGAGCGCCTTGAGGGCGGGGGTGATCTCGAGCAGTCGCAGCTCGATCGGGCGGTCGCCGAGCAGGGCGCCGCTCGCGAGGCGGAACAGCAGGCTGTAGCCGATCTGACCGGCGGCACCGGTGACGGCGATCTTGAGCGGAGCAGAGCTCACGGCAGGACTCCCTGAAACGTTGAGGACTGAAAGTTGTGTGGTCGAGCGCCCCGACGCTAGCAGCGTGACCTGCTACTCCGGCGGGCGGACCTGGGTGCGACCGTCGGTCTCACCGGACTGCTGCGCCCAGCCCTGCCCCGTCTGCTGCTGGGGTGCCGCGGGCTGCACGGGTGCCTGCTGCTGGGCAGGGATCCACTGCTGGGCCTGCGGGTCCCACTGCCAGCCGTCCTGGATGATCGGCTGCTCCTGGGCGTAGCCCTGCTGTCCCGGCTGGGCGTAGCCCTGCTGGCCGTAGGCCTGCTGGTTCCACTGCCCGGCGTAGCCGCCCTGGGCGGGCGCGGACGATCCGGAGGAGAGGTTGAGCCCCGAGCCGGGCACGGGGTCGGCGTCGCGGCCGAAGATCGCGGGGTGCAGCAGGCCGGCGGCCGCGGCACCGACGAGGGGGACGAGCACGAAGAGCCACGCCTGGAGGATCGCGTCCCCGCCGGAGAAGAACACCGTCGAGAGGGCCACAGCCGGGTTGGCGACCGAGCCGGTGGCCCCGAGCAGCACGTAGCCGACACCGGCGAACGCGAGTCCGATCGCGAGCGGGGCGAGCACCGTGTTGTCGCTGCGCTTGTCGGTGATCGCCAGCACGAGGAGGACGAAGATCGTGGCGACGACCAGCTCGAGGACCAGTGCCCCGCCGAGATCGATCTGGCCCTGGTCGCCGAAGCCCGGGGCGCCCAGGGGCTCGCCGAAGTCGTAGCCGCCGCCACTGCTCAGCGCGACCAGGAGCACGCCGATGCCTCCGGCGATGCCGCCGGCCACCTGGGCGGCGGAGTAGAGGCCGGCGTCCTTCCAGGACAGGCGTCCGGCCATCGCGGCTCCGACCGAGACGGCAGGATTGAAGTGACCCCCGGAGATGCGGCCGAAGGCGATCAGGAGGGCGAAGAGGGCCACGCCGAAGGCCAGGGCGTTGAGGCCGCCACCGAGCCCGAGGAAGACGAGCACCGCGGCGCCGAGGCCTTCGGCCGCCAGGCGCTGGACCTGGGTCGGTGGGGTGGCGGTGGGGTCGGTGGTCGCTGCCGCTGCGTCGCTCATGAGCCGCTCTCTGCCCTTCAGGGTGGGGGTCGAAACCTCGGGACGCATCGCACCCTAGTGCTTGGCCGGGACCGCGCGGGGTGCAAGGCTGCCGGGGTGCGGACCTGTCGGGTCCGTCAGGTATCTTGACGTCAAGAGGATTTTCTCGCGTAGATCCACTCAGATCGCTACCAGGAGTGACATCAGACATGGCTGCAACCCCGGCAAAGATCATCTACACGCACACCGACGAGGCGCCGCTGCTCGCGACGTACTCCTTCCTGCCGATCATCTCCGCCTACGCCGCCAAGGCCGGCGTGGACGTCGAGACCCGTGACATCTCGCTGGCCGGGCGCATCATCAGCCAGTTCCCCGAGCGGATGACCGACGAGCAGAAGGTGGCCGACCACCTCGCCGAGCTGGGTGAGCTGGCCACCAAGCCCGAGGCCAACATCATCAAGCTGCCCAACGTCTCGGCCTCGATCCCCCAGCTCAAGGCCGCGATCAAGGAGCTCCAGGGCCAGGGCTACGACCTACCCGACTACCCGGAGAACCCTCGGACCGACGAGGAGAAGGCGGTCCGCGCGGCGTACGACAAGACCAAGGGCTCCGCGGTGAACCCGGTCCTGCGCGAGGGCAACTCCGACCGTCGCGCCCCCGCCGCGGTCAAGGGCTACGCCAAGCAGTACCCCCACCGGATGGGTGCCTGGACCCCCGAGTCCAAGACGAACGTCGCGACCATGGGTCACGACGACTTCCGCAGCAACGAGAAGTCCGTCATCGTCGAGGCCGACGACACCCTCTCGATCGTGCACGTGGGTGCCGAGGGCGAGACCGTGCTCAAGGACGCCGTCACGGTCCTGGCCGGAGAGGTCGTCGACGGCACGTTCATGAACGTCGCGGCGCTGCGTCGCTTCCTGACCGAGCAGATCGCCCGCGCGAAGGCTGACGACGTGCTCTTCTCGGTGCACCTGAAGGCGACGATGATGAAGGTCTCCGACCCGATCATCTTCGGTCACGCCGTCCAGGCGTTCTTCCCCACCCTCTTCGAGCAGTACGGCGAGCAGCTCGCCGCCGCGGGCATCTCGCCCAACGACGGCCTCGGCGCACTGATGTCGGCGGTGGCCGACCTGCCCGACGGGGAGGCGATCGCGGCCTCGGTCAAGCAGGGTCTTGCCGACGGTCCGCGGATGGCGATGGTCGACGACCGCAAGGGCATCACCAACCTCCACGTGCCCTCGGACGTCATCATCGACGCCTCGATGCCCGCGATGATCCGCACGTCGGGTCACATGTGGGGACCCGACGGCAACGAGGACGACTGCCTGGCCGTCATCCCCGACTCCTCCTACGCCGGGGTCTACCAGACCGTCATCGACGACTGCCGCGCCCACGGTGCCTTCGACCCCGCCACGATGGGCTCGGTGCCCAACGTCGGCCTGATGGCCAAGGCGGCCGAGGAGTACGGCTCGCACGACAAGACCTTCGAGGTCCCGGCCGCCGGCACCGTGGAGGTCCGCACCAGCGCCGGTGAGGTGCTGATGTCCCACGACGTCGAGCCGGGTGACATCTGGCGCGCCTGCCAGACCAAGGACGCCCCGATCCGCGACTGGGTCAAGCTGGCCGTCACGCGCGCCCGCGCCTCCGCGACGCCGGCCATCTTCTGGCTCGACGAGACCCGGGCCCACGACGCCAACCTGATCGGCCTGGTCGAGAAGTACCTGGGCGAGCACGACACCGACGGCCTGACCATCGAGATCATGGCGCCCGCCGAGGCCTGCGCCTACTCCCTGGAGCGGATCCGCAAGGGCGAGGACACCATCTCGGTGACCGGCAACGTGCTGCGTGACTACAACACCGACCTCTTCCCGATCCTCGAGGTCGGCACGTCGGCCAAGATGCTCTCGATCGTGCCGCTGATGAACGGTGGCGGCCTCTTCGAGACCGGCGCCGGTGGGTCCGCGCCCAAGCACGTGCAGCAGCTCGTCAACGAGAACTACCTGCGCTGGGACAGCCTGGGCGAGTTCTTCGCCCTGGCCGCCTCCTTCGAGCACCTCGCCGGCTACGCCGACAACAAGGGTGCCCAGGTGCTCGCCGACACCCTCGACGCCGCGACCGCGACGTTCCTGCTCGAGGACAAGTCGCCCACGCGCAAGATCGGCGGCATCGACAACCGCGGCTCGCACTTCTACCTGGCCATGTACTGGGCCCAGGAGATCGCGAAGCAGACCGAGGACGCCGACCTGGCGGCGGTGTTCAAGCCGTTCGCCGAGAAGCTGACCGCCGCCGAGGACACCATCGTCGGCGAGCTCAACGCCGTCCAGGGCAGCCCGGCCGACATCGGGGGCTACTACCGTCCCGACGACGCCAAGTCCGACGCGGTGATGCGTCCGTCCGCGACGCTCAACGAGGCGCTCGCCGGGCTGTAAATCAGGTGCGCGGTGTCGGTGGGTCGACATAGCGTCCCTCCCGATGACCACCACTGACCAACGCGTGACCGAGACCGGCCCGTCCTCCCCCGAGGGCGGGCCGGTCTCGCGTGCGGTGACCGAGGACCCCGCGCGTCAGGTCACCCTGCGCCGGCTCCGGGGCCCGTCGACGGTGGTGGCCCTGACCGCCTCGGCGATCGGCGCGCTCGGGACCGTGCTCGGCACGGTCGTGGCCGGCCGGCTGGCCGAGGACCCGACCCAGGCGCTGGTCTGGCTGCTGGCGCTGTGCGTGGTCGGTGCCGCGGTGCTCGACACCGCCGGTCGCACGGTCTGGGCGGCGATCTGCGACCGGGCCGAGGGCGCGCTGCGCGCCGACCTGCTCACCGCCGCGCTGCACCAGCCGCTGGCCCAGCTCTCCGAGCAGGCGGTCGGTGAGGTGCTGGACCGGGTGGACGACGACACCTGGGAGGTCGGCAGCCTCGTCCGGCGCCAGGTCTGGGAGGTGCTGCGGACCGTCTTCGCGACCGTCCCGATGTGGATCGTCGCGGGGCTGACGTGGTGGCCGGCCTGGATCCTGTTCCCCGTCTTCGGCACGGCCGCGGTGCTCGTCGTACGCCCCCTGCTCCCGGAGATCTCGACCCGCAAGGTCGCCGAGGAGATCGCCTGGACCGACCACGCGGCCGCGTTGGAGGAGGGCATCGCCGGTCGTGACGACCTGCGGACCAGCCTCGGCCAGGCCCACGTCGTACGGCGGGTGGCCGAGCTGTCCGCGCGCGTCCACCACCTCTTCGACCGCGTCCTCGAGCTCGAGGTCCAGGTCACGCGCCGTGCCGGTGTCCTCCTGCACGCCCTGCTCGCCGGTGTGGCGGTCGCCGGTATCGCCCTCGTCGTCTCCGACGACCTGTCGGTCGCCCAGCTGGTGACGCTCTTCCTCGTGACCTCGACGTTCGTGGGGCAGATCAACAACCTGACCCAGTGGCTGCCCGACCTGCAGGCGGGCCTCGGCGCGATCGTCCGGTTGCGTCAGCTCCTGGAGACCGAGCCGGAGCCGGCCGGGGGCCGCCCCGTCCCCGAGGGAGCGCTCGAGCTCGAGCTGCGCCGGCTCCACTTCTCCTACGAGCAGGGCACCTTCGCTCTGCACGACGTCGACCTGACCGTCCCCGCCGGGCGCACCTGCGCGCTGGTCGGGCGTACCGGGTCCGGCAAGTCGACGCTGGCCTCGCTCGTCTCGCGCGCCGTGGAGCCCGAGCGCGGCACGGTCCTGCTGGGCGGGGTCGACGTGCTCGACCTCGACCTGCAGGAGCTGCGCGCCGCGGTGGGCGTGGTCACCCAGCGGACCGAGATCCTCGCCGGCACCCTCGCCGAGAACATCGCCCTCTTCGCCGACCTGCCGCGCCAGCGGGTGCTCGACGCCGTGGCCGAGCTCGGCCTGACCGACTGGGTAGCCGGGCTGCCCGACGGCCTCGACACCCTGCTCGGGCCGGGCGGGACCACCCTGTCCTCGGGGGAGCAGCAGCTGGTCTCCTTCGCCCGGCTCCTGGTGCGCGAGGTGTCGGTCGTCGTGCTCGACGAGGCGACCGCGCGGATGGACCCGCTCACCGAGGCGCTCGTCGTCCGCGCGGCCGACCGCCTGCTCACCGGCCGCACCGGCATCCTCGTCGCCCACCGGCTCTCCACGACGGCCCGGGCGGACACGGTGGCGGTGCTCGAGGCGGGCACGGTCGTGCAGCAGGGCGACCGCGCGGTGCTCGCCGTGGTCGAGGGGCCCTTCCGGGCGCTGCTGGAGGCCAGCGAGGAGGTCGAGGTGTCGACCGACGACGACGAGGCGCCGACCACCGCCGGCGACCAGGTGGGCGGAGCCCGCCGCACGGGTCCCGCGCCGGCGGACCCCGAGGTCGCGCCGTCCTCGAGCCTGGCCAGGGGCATCACCCGCGCGTTGCTGATCCACCCCGAGTGGGGCGTGCTGGCGGTCGCGTTCTTCGTGACCGCGGCGTTGTTCGGCGCCTTCGGCGCCGTCACCGGTTTCGTGTGGGGACGTCTGGTGGAGGACTTGCAGGGCGGCGGCACGCCGTGGGCGCTGTCGGTGGCCCTCGTCGTCTGCCTGCTGCTCGCCCCGCTGGTGCTGGCCTCGGCGATCCGGCGCTATCCACGCTGGTGGATCGCGGTCCTGCTCCGCACCCGGATGTCGGTGCTGCTGGGGCAGACCGAGCAGCACCGCCTGACGCGCACGCCCCCGGGCGAGGTGGTCGCGCGGTCCATGGATGCCGACCGCTTCGCCCGCTACGCCGACCGCTGGATCGACTTCGGCACCGGTCTGGTCATCGTGGCCGTGACCGCCGTCGCCGGATGGAGCTTCCTCGCCGGGGGAGTGCTGCTGGCCGTGATGGCAGGCTCGGCGCTCGCCTCGACGATCGGTCGTCCCATCGCGGGTCGTTCGGCCTCCGAGTCCTCGGCGGCGCGCGCCGGATTCGGGCGGGCCCTGGTCTCCGCCCTGGAGTCGGCTCGCACGGTCAAGCTCGCCGCGGCGACGCCGGACGTGCACCGCCACCTGAGCAACGTCGACGGTGGGCGGGTGCAGGCGGCGGTCTTCGAGCACCGCGTGCAGGCGGTCCTCGACGGCGTGCCGATCGTGATGGTGCAGTGCGGCGTCGTGGCCGCGTGGGCGACCTACTTCCTCGGCGGCTGGGGTCTGGCGACCGCGCTGCTGGTGGCCTCGGCGGTCAACGGCTTCGACTGGTTCGGTCGGGTCGCGGGCTCGGTGATCACCGAGGCGCCCGGCACCCGGTCGTGGCAGGTGGCGACCGCTGCCTTCGCGGGTGGGGGAGACCTGATGGACGTGCCCGACGGGGTCGACCTCGTCGCGGGCACGGCACCGGGACCGACTCCGGCCGAGCGGGTGGCGTTGGAGCGGCTCGAGCTGCGCGGCGTGGAGGCCATCCACGAGGACGGCACGCGGGGGGCCATCGGCATCGACCTCACGATCGAGGCCGGCGAGCTGGTGCTGCTCCTGGGACAGGTCGGCTCCGGCAAGTCGAGCCTGCTGGGCTCCCTGGCCGGGCTGATAGACCACAGCGGCAGCATGCGGTGGAACGACGTGGAGATCGAGGACGCCGAGACGTTCCTGCGGCCCGGCCAGGTGGCCTACGTCGCGCAGGTGCCGCGTGTGCTGTCGGGGACGTTCTCCGACAACATCCGGCTCGGGCACGCGCGGCGGATCGAGGCGGCGATCGACGACGCCCGGCTCGGGCGCGACGTCGCCGACGCCGGTGGCCCGGACTCGGTCGTGGGGCACCGCGGCGTACGTCTCTCGGGAGGGCAGGTCCAGCGGCTCGCCCTCGCCCGGGCCCTGGCCGCGGAGGCCGACCTGCTCCTGGCCGACGACGTGTCGAGCGCCCTGGACGCGGCCACGGAGGTCGAGCTGTGGCAGGCGCTGCGCGGACGCGGGACCACGGTCCTCGGCGCGACGTCGAAGCGGGCGGCGCTCGCGCAGGCCGATCGGGTCGTCGTGATGGTCGAGGGNGAGATCGCGGCAGTCGGGCCGTGGGCCGAGCTGGCCCCGCAGTGGGGTCACCTCGCGGGCTGATCAGCGCAGTCGGGGGACCGGCCACGCGGGATCGGGGGTAAACCTCTCCCAACCGTCGCAGAACGGTGAGCCCCACTCGGCGATGATCGCCTCGACGCTCTCGGCGACCGAGGTGATCAGCTCGGCCTCGTCGGCGTTGTAGCGCCCCTGCTCGACGGCGAGGACGAGCTCGTCCTCGTCCTTGCGGTGGTGGGTGCGGTCGGGCTCGACCTCGATGTCGAGCACGTGNTCGCGCGTGCGGACCTCGCTCTCGCCGCGGGTGTGGGGGTCCTCGATGTTGACGTACCACCCCTCGAAGTCGTGGGTGTCGGCGTCGAAGAACACCCACACCGACCACCACGCGTTGGTGGGAGCGATGCGCAGGACGTCGTGGTCCTCCCAGACACCGTCGACCTCGACCCGGTCGGCGGTGAACATCGTCGCCTTGTCCGCGCGCAGCGGCCGTCCGTCGGCGCGGACGAGCTTGCGGGTCGGGGTGCCGGCGCGCAGCCAGGCCACGAGACCCCGGTCGTCGTCCTGCACGACGACCATCGGCTCGGCGAAGCCGTCGCCGTAGCGCCACATGATCTCGGTCCCGGGCTCCCAGCGCTGCATGGGCGCGACGCTACCCTCGTGGCCATGTCTCCTCGACGCGCCCTTCCCGCCGTCCTGGTCGTCGCGGTCGTCGCTCTGGCGGCCGGGTGCTCCGACGTGGAGGACGCCGTGAAGGGCAAGGCCAACGAGGCGGCCTGCTCGGTCGCCCAGAAGACCGTCGACGGCGTGAGCGGACAGGTCGACGATGCGATCGACGAGATCGGGGCCGATCCCGAGGCCGCCCGCCGCAAGCTCGCCGGTCTGCGACGTCCTCGACGCGGCCCAGTCCGGCATCAGCGGGGAGGCCAAGCAGAAGCTGCGTGAGGCAGCCGCCGCGGTAGGCGACCTCGCCGACGAGGCGGGCGACGCGGCTCGGGGCGCCGACATCGACACCTCGGCCATCGACCGCGCCCAGGACAGCTTCGGCGAGGCCGTGGACGGCGTCCGCGACTTCTGCTGAGCGCCGTGTNTCACGATCGGGGAGATCTCGTTCAACCTGGTTGAACGAGATCTCCCCAACGGCACTCACCCCTGGGGTTGGTTGAACGCTGCACGACCGCGAGGCAGTGTCGGGGACATGACCGACGACAAGAAGATCTCCGTGACCCGTACGATCGACGCGTCGACCAGCCAGGTCTGGGACGTGCTGTCCAACCCGCAGAAGCACGCCGACCTCGACGGTTCGGGGTTCGTCATCTCCGACGACCGCTCCGACCGGATCACCGCCACCGGGCAGACGTTCCGGATGAACATGTCCGGCGACCACATGGGTGGTGACTACCAGACCGACAACCACGTGACCGGCTACGACGAGCACAAGCTCCTCGCCTGGCAGACNGCGCCGGCGGACACGCCGCCCCCCGGNTGGGAGTGGATGTGGGAGCTCGACGCCAACGGTGCCGACAGCACCGATGTCACGCTCACCTACGACTGGAGCAAGGTCACCGATCCCGACCTGCTGCAGAAGATCAGCTTCCCGCTCGTTCCGGAGTCGGCACTGGAGGACTCGCTGGGCAACCTGGCCGAGTCCGTCAGCGGCTGAGGGGGTTCCGAGGCTCGCAGGCTCGCACCTCAACCACCACTGTCGGTGGCCGGAGCGTAGAGCCCGAGAAANCTGCGCGAGGCGGCGTCGACCAGCTCGGTCGGCGTCGCCTCGAGTGCTCCGTCGAGCCACGCGGTGACGAGCTCGGCCATCCCACCGATGAAGACCAGCCCGGCGATCTCGTCGGCGAGCGGGTCGCTGGATCGCTCGCCGAGCAGCTCGCCCGCGACCTCGGCCGAGAGGTGGGCGAAGTGTCGCAGCAGCTCGGTCCGACGGTGTCGCAGCTGGGCCATGCCTCCGGCCTCCACGATCGCCACCCGGCCCTTGCGGGGGTCGTCCACCAGGATCTGGACGAAGGCGGAGACCGCTGCGTGCACCCGAGCCGTCGGGTCGTCACCGGCCTCGGCCACGGCGCGCTCGCGCACCGCCTCGATCTCGCCGGCCACGCCGTCCAGCACGGCGGTCAGGGCCTCGTCGAGACCGGCGAAGCTCTCGTAGAAGTAGCGCTCGCTGAGCCCGGCCTCGGCGCAGACAGCCGTCATCGTGGTGCGGACCTCGGTGTCGGCCCAGACCGACAAGGTGGCCTCGAGCAGTCGCGCTCGCCGCTCGGCCGCGCGCTCGGCGGCGCTGAGACCCTTATAGAGACCCGACTGCACCGCCACACCTTGAGCCTCTCACGAGGTGTCCGAGAAGGTTGACAGGACACTCTTCCTGAATGAGAGTGCGATGCATGACCAGCACCGCGCAGCCGATCCCCGACGTTCGACGCGAGGACCGGGGGCTGCCGGTGATCGGCCGGCTGCTGGACTACCTCAAGGACCCCGTCGCGCTGATGGAGCGGCAGTGGACGACGTACGGCGCCGTCTCGACGCTGCCGGTCTTCGGCACCAGGGCCGTGCTGCTGCTCGGTCCCGACGCCTGCGAGGAGGCCTTCCGCAACAAGGACAAGGCCTTCGCCAACGGACCGGCGTGGACGCGCCTGGTCGGTCCCTTCTTCACGCGCGGCCTGATGCTCATCGACTTCGAGGAGCACCACGCCCACCGTCGGATCATGCAGGAGGCCTTCACCCGCGACCGCCTCGAGACCTATGCCGAGTCGATGGGCCCGGCGATCGAGCGTGGTCTGGCCTCGTGGCGGCCGCGGGACGGGTTCCAGGCCTACCCGGCGCTCAAGCAGCTCACGCTCGACATCGCCGCCGACATCTTCATGGGCGGCGCCGAGGACCACGGACCCGAGGAGATGGACCGGGTGAACCGGGCGTTCATCGCGTGCGTCCAGGCGGCCTCGGGGGTGGTCCGCGGGCGGATCCCGTTCACCCGGTGGGGCAAGGCCTACGCCGGTCGTGAGGTGCTCGAGGACTTCCTGCGCCATTACCTGCCGGCCCGCCGCGCGAGCCGCACCAGCGACATCTTCTCGGTGCTGTGCCACATCGAGACCGAGGACGGCGAGCGGTTCAGCGACGACGACGTCGTGAACCACATGATCTTCCTGATGATGGCCGCCCACGACACCTCGACCATCACGGTCTCGACGATGCTGCAGTACCTCGGTCAGCACCCCGAGTGGCAGGAGCGGTGCCGTCGCGAGTCCGCGGCACTCGGCGACCACCCGACGCTCGCCGACCTCGAGAGCCTCGAGTCGATCGACCTGGTGATGAAGGAGTGCCTGCGGCTCGTCGCCCCGGTGACCATCCTGGTCCGCAAGACCGTCAAGGACACCAGCGTGCAGGGGGTCGCCATCCCGAAGGACTCCGACGTCATCGTCGGGGTGCAGTACTCCCATCTGATGCAGGAGCACTGGACCGACCCGCGCTCCTTCGACCCCGAGCGGTTCTCCGCCGAGCGGCGCGAGGACAAGTCACACCGTTACGCCTGGGAGCCGTTCGGCGGCGGCGTGCACAAGTGCATCGGCCTCTACTTCGCCGGAGCCGAGATCAAGACGATCCTGCACCAGCTGCTGCGCACGCACGAGTGGTCGGTCGACCCGTCGTACGTCGTGCCGATGGACTACCACTCGCTGCCGTTCCCCACCGACGGGCAGCCGATCCACCTCGTGCGGCGGGCCGAGGATCACACGCACGAGGAATAGGTCGTGGCCGCGGGTCGGTTGGAGGATGACGTGCCTATGACCACCACCGCGAGCGCCACGACCACCCGCCCTCCGGCGCACTTCGGTCTCGCGGTGCTCGCCCTGGCCGTGGGCGGATTCGCGATCGGCACGACGGAGTTCGTGACGCTCGGGCTGCTGCCGCAGATCGCCGAGGGCGTGGACGTCTCCGTGCCCACGGCCGGCCACCTCGTCTCGTCGTACGCCGTCGGGGTCGTCGTCGGCGTGCCGCTGCTCAGCTTCTTCGGGGCCCGGCTGCCGCGGCGCGGCCTGCTCGTCGCGCTGATGGCGGCGTACGCGGTGTTCAACGTCGTCAGTGCCGCGGCTCCCGGGTTCGCGGTGCTGACCGCCGCCCGCTTCCTCGACGGGCTGCCCCACGGCGCCTACTTCGGCGTGGCCTCCCTGGTCGCCGCCAGCCTCGCCGCACCGGACAGGCGCGGCCGCGCGATCGCCTCGGTGATGCTCGGGCTGTCGTTCGCCAACGTGGTGGGGGTGCCGGCCGCGACGTGGATCGGGCAGAACCTCGGCTGGCGCTCGGCCTACCTCTCGGCCGCCCTCGTCGCGCTGG
>NZZG01000199.1 GCA_002698575.1 Pimelobacter sp.
GGCTCGGGCTCGGACGCCGGCTCGGGCTCCGCACTGAGCCGCTGCTCCAGGCAGGTGACGAACTGCCCGAGCAGCTTGTCGGAGACGTCCTGCATGACGCCGCGACCGAACTGGGCGGGCTTGCCGGTGATCGCGAGGTCGGTGAGGACCTTGACCTCCGTCGCGCCCCCCGGCGCGTCGGCCATCGACAGCGACACCGTGGCGCCCGCCGTGCCGTTGCCGCGCTTGTCCTTGCCCTTGGCGTCGACCTGGAAGCTGTGCGCCTGCTCGTCCTTGTCCACGAACGTGCCGGAGCCGTTGTAGACCAGGGCGATCGGCCCGAGCTTGACCTTGACCGACCCGGCGAACGACTCGTCGTCGGCCGAGGTCAGGGTCGCACCAGGGAAGCACTCGGCGAGCGCGGCCAGGTCCTGGAAGTGGGCCCAGGTCTCCTCGACACCGGTGGGGACGACGAACGTGTGCTCGAGATCCATCCGCTGCCCTAGGCGCCCGCCGCCGACAGGACGGCGCGGCGGGTGAGCACGGTCGCGAGGTGACGTCGGTAGTCGGCGTCACCGTTGAGGTCGGACGGCGGGTTGGCCCCGTCGGCGGCCTGCGCGGCGGCGGCACGGACGGCGTCCTCGGTGGCTGGCTGGCCGGTCAGGGCCGCCTCGACCGCGCGGGCCCGCAGGGGCGTCGAGCCCATGTTGGTCATCCCCACGCGCGCCTCGGCGATGGTGCCGCCCTCGGCGCGCACGGTCGCCGCGATGGCGACGATCGGCCACTGGTGCGCGACCCGGACGAACTTCTCGTAGCGTGCACCCCAGCCCGTGTGCTTGGGGATCCGCACCTCGGTGAGCACCTCGTTGTCCTCGATGGCGGTCTCGAAGAGGTCGACGAAGAAGTCGTCGGCCTCGACGGTGCGGGTGCCGCCGGCGCCGGCGATGACGAACTGCGCGCCCAGCGCCAGGGCCGGGGCGCCCAGGTCGCCGGCCGGGTCGGCGTGCGCCAACGCACCACCGAAGGTGCCGCGGTGGCGGACCTGCGCGTCCGCGAGGTGCTCGACGGCCTTGGTGATGAGCAAGGCGTGTTCGGCGACCAGGGGGTCGCCACCGACCACGCTGTGCGGCGTCATCGCGCCGATCACGATCGCGTCACCGTCGTCGCGCACCCCGCGCAGCGCCTCGATGCGGCCGAGGTCGATGACGACCTCGGGGGCGTTGAGCCGCATCCGCAGGACCGGGAGCAGGCTCTGCCCGCCGGCCAGGATCTTCGCGTCGTCGCCGTGCTCGGCGAGCGCGGCGATGACCTCCTCGACCGACGTGGGGGCGAGGTAGTCGAACTCTGCGGGAATCATGCGCCCGCTCCTTCCGTGCCTTCGGCGGCATCGAAGTGCGGAGCCGCGGCGCCTTCGGTCGCGGCCTCACCTCCCGCGCCCCGTGAGTGGATGGCCTTCCAGACCCGTTCGGGCGTGCAGGGCATGGTGACGTCGTCGACGCCGAAGTGCCGGATCGCGTCGACCACGGCGTTGACGACGGCCGGGGTCGAGGCGATGGTGCCGGCCTCGCCGACGCCCTTGGTGCCCAGCGTGTTGGTGATCGACGGCGACGACGTGTGGTCGACGTCGAAGCTCAACGTGTCGGCCGCGGTCGGGAGCAGGTAGTCGACGAACGAGCCGGAGACCAGCGTCCCGGCGTCGTCGTAGACCGCTTCCTCCCACAGCGCCTGGGCGATGCCCTGCACCAGCCCGCCGTGCACCTGNCCGGCGACGATNANNGGGTTGATGATNNTGCCGATGTCGTCGNNGCAGNCGTACTTGCGNATCTTGACACCNGCCCNGTCTCGGTGTCNACCTCCNNCGCGCACAGGTGGGTNCCGTGNGGGNAGTTGAAGTTCACCGGGTCGTAGGTCGCNTCNGNGTCGANCGANGGCTCNATNNCCTCNGGGTAGNNGTGNGCNGCGAANNCGGCNGNGGCCANCTCCNNGATGGNGANNCCCTGGTCNGTGCCGCGNACNNNGANCCGCCCGNCGGNGNACTCNANGTCGTCGACNGAGGCCTCGAGCAGGTGGGCNGCGATCGGCNNGGCCTTCTCGATNACCTTNTNNNCNGCGNNNANNANCGCCTNGCCGCCGACNACCAGCGAGCGCGAGCCGTAGGTGTCCAGGCCCNNCGGCGNGNNCTGGGTGTCGCCGTGNAGCACCTCGACGTCCTCGAANGGCACGCCNAGCCGGTCNGCGACGATCTGGCTGAACGCNGTCTCGTGNCCCTGNCCGTGNGCNGAGGCNCCGGTGACGACCTCGACCTTGCCGGTGGCNAGCATCCGNACGNNGGCGTGCTCCCAGCCGCCNGCNCCGTAGTTGAGCTGNCCNAGCACCCGCGANGGNGCGAGNCCGCACATCTCGGTGAACGTNGAGACNCCGATGCCGAGCTGNANNGGGTCGCCGGACTCNCGNCGNCGNNNCTGCTCGGCGCGCAGNTCGTCGTACCCGAANANCTCNNNNGCCTTGNCGGTGGCCGCCTCGTAGTTGCCGGTGTCGTACTCCAGGCCNGCNACCGNNNTGAACGGGAACTCCTCGTGNNTGATCCAGTTCTTNNNGCGNANCTCNANCGGGTCNANGNCGAGCTCGGCGGCGAGCTCGNTCATCANCCGCTCGANGGCGNANGTCGCCTCGGGNCGNCCGGCGCCGCGGTAGGCGTCGGTCCACGTCTTGTTGGTGAGCACCGTCTGGCAGTTGAACTGGTAGGCGGGGAACTTGTAGATCGCGTTGAACATGAACGCCCCCAGCACCGGGACGCCGCCACCGACGAGCGAGACGTGCGAGCCGAGGTCGGCGAGGAGCTCGACCTTGAGGCCGGTGACCGTGCCGTCCTTCTCGGCGCTCAGCGTGAGCTTCTGCCACTGGTCGCGCCCGTGGTGGGCGACCATCAGGGACTCCGAGCGGGTCTCGGTGTACTTGACCGGCTTGCCGAGACGGTTGGCGATGCAGAACGTCAGCCACTCCTCCGGGGTGGTCTGCAGCTTGCCGCCGAACCCACCGCCGACGTCGGGGGCGATCACCCGGATCTTCGACTCCGGCACACCGGTCGTGGCGGCCAGCGCGAACCGCAGGATGTGCGGGATCTGGGTCGCCGACCACATCGTGATCTGCTCGCCGGTCGGGTCGACCACGGTGGAGCGGGGCTCCATGAAGGCGGGGATCAGGCGCTGCTGGCGGTACTCGCGCTCGATCACGATGCCGTCGCCGCGAGCCTTCTCGATGGCGGCGTCGACGTCACCGCCGGTGCCGGCCTCGGCGGAGTCGAACTTCCAGAAGGCCGACTTGTTGGTGCCGAGGTCGGGATGGGCGAGGACCTCGTCGCGGGCTGCGGCCTTGAGGTCGATCGCGGCGGGGAGCTCGTCGTACTCGACGTCGACGAGCTCGGCGGCATCGCGGGCCTCGGCCGCCGTACGGGCCACCACGACGGCGACGATCTCGCCGGCGAAGCTCACCCGGTCGGTCGGCATCGGCGGGTGGGCGGGCGCGACCTGGTCGGTGGTGATCGCCCAGGCGTTGATGAGCGTGCCCTGGCTCTCGCCGAGGTCGGCGCCGGTCAGCACCGTGACGACGTTGCGCGACGCCTTGGCCTCGGTGGTGTCGATCGAGGTGATCGTCGCGTGCGCGAACGGGCTGCGCACCATCGCGAGGTGCAGCATGCCGGGCAGCACGATGTTGTCGGTCCAGCGCGTGCGACCGGTGATCAGCCNCTGGTCCTCCTTGCGGCGGCGCTCGCGACCGATCTCCGGCGACGACTCGACGGGCGGGTCCTGGAGCGTGGTCACTGGGCACCTCCCGCCGCTGCCGCGTGCTGCACGNCCTTGACGATGTTGTGGTAGCCCGTGCAGCGGCACAGGTTGCCCTCGAGGCCGAGGCGGATCTCCTCCTCGGAGGGGCTCGGGTTCTCCTTGAGCAGGTCGACGCTCTGCATGATCATCCCCGGCGTGCAGAAGCCGCACTGGAGGCCGTGGCACTCGCGGAACGACTCCTGGACCTGGTGCAGGTCGGTGTCGACCGTGTCGGCCAGCCCCTCGATGGTGGTGACCTCACGACCCTCGGTCTGGACGGCGAGCATGTTGCACGACTTCACCGACGTGCCGTCGAGATGGACGGTGCAGGCGCCGCAGTTGCTGGTGTCGCACCCGATGACGGTGCCGGTCTTGCCGAGCTTCTCGCGCAGGTACTGCACCAGCAGCATCCGCGGTTCGACGTCGTCGGAGACCGATGCTCCGTCGACGGTGAGGTTGATCCTGGTCATGGACTCTCCCTGTGATCTGCACTGTGAGTGGGACACATCGCTGTGACCCTGCTCACGCTAGGAGCCCAGGGTTGTCTAGTGGTTGGCCGCGGCGAGCTTGCCCATCAGCAGTGCCCTCGCCGGATGCGGACGGTCGCCGAGCGCGGCGAGCCCGCGCTCCATCACCTCGGTGTCGTACGGCGCCAGCTCGGCGTAGCGCAGGACCGCGCTCGGCCTCGGGTCGGCGAGCAGGGCCTCCCGCACGGCGACCGCGAGGTACTCGGCGAGCTCGGTCAGGGCCGGCGAGTTGGTGCCGGGCAGCAGGTCGCCACCGTAGGCGTCGAGGGCCTCGGCGACCCGGCCGCGGCGCAGCAGGGAGAGCACGTGGTCCACGTCGGTGGCCACCGGCATCATCAGCTTGTAGGGCCGCGACGACAGCTGCCCGCCGAGCGCCGAGCGCAGGTGGGAGACCTCGGCCTTGAGCGTCGAGAACGTCACCGCCGCGTCGCCGTAGACCAGTGCGTGCAGGCGGTCGAGCGAGAGCCCCTCGGGGTGCAGCGCCAGGAGGGCGAGCACCTCGGTCTGGCGGCGGTTGAGCAGCAGGCGCTGTCCGTCCAGGCGCACCTCGGCGGTGCCGAGGAGGGTCATCACGAGACCCGGGTCGGCGGTCTCGTCGGCGTCGGTCGCGTGCGCGGTCGGCTGGTGGGCGGAGTGCGGCAGCGCGGTCTCGATCAGGCGTGCCATCACCCGGGCGGTGGCCAGGCCGATGGGGTGGGTGCGGTCCCAGGTCGTCGACAGGTCGATGACGCCCAGCTGACGACCGGTGGCCGGGTCGAGCACGGGGGCGGCCCAGCAGACCCAGTTGTGCACGATCGAGGCGTAGTGCTCGGCGGAGAAGACCATCGACGGCTCGGCGAGACGGTTGGCCAGGTCGAGGGCGTTGGTGCCGACCGACTCGTCGTCCCAGCGGGCGCCGGGCACGAAGTTGACCGTCTCGGCCTTGCGCCGCATCACGCGCCCGCCGTAGGTCCACAGGATCCGGGTGTCGGCGTCGGTGACGGCCAGGACCAGGTCACCGTCCTCCGCCGTACGACGCAGGTCGGCCTCGACCCGCTCGACCGCCACCTGCAGCGGCGACTCGCGCCACAGGGCGGAGGTCTCGCTCTCGTCGGAGAGCGGCGCGGCACTCACGTCGTGGGTGATCGAGGCCCCCGACCTGGTCCAGCTGCTCAGGATCTCGGGGCGGACCAGCGGGGCGGCGGCGTCCCCCTGCTCGACGAAGGAGGTCCAGGCGCGCAGTGTCTCCTGCTTGCGGCTGTCCAGCTCGCTGATCCCGCGTGTGGTCGTGCGCCCCATTGCGCCGCCTCCCGAAGTAGGTGCCGCCACGGTACAACCCCCTGTGTGACCCGCGTCACCCATGGATCCGCCCCTTCGTGCGGGCCAGCCGCTCGCCGGTGCCACCCCACCGGCCGGCGATGAACTCGGCGGCGATGCTGATCGCGGTCTCCTCGGGCGTGCGCGCCCCGAGATCGAGGCCGATCGGGCTGTGCAGGCCGTCGAGCTCGGCATCGCTCAGCCCGGTCTCGCGCAGCCGCTCCATCCGGTCGTCGTGCGTACGCCGGGAACCCATCGCGCCGACGTAGGCGACCTCGGGCAGGCGCAGCGCGACCTCGAGCAGCGGGACGTCGAACTTGGGGTCGTGGGTGAGCACCGTGATGACGGTGCGCTGGTCGATCGCCCCGGCCTCCTGCTGCTCGCGCAGGTAGCGGTGCGGCCACTCCACGACGACGCGGTCGGCGTCGGGGAACCGGCTGGCGGTGGCGAAGACCGGGCGGGCGTCGCAGACCGTGACGTCGTACCCCAGGAAGGCGCCGACCCTGGCCACGGCCGCGGCGAAGTCGATCGCGCCGAAGACCAGCAGGCGCGGCTTGGGGGCGAAGCCCCACACGAAGACCCGCATCCCCTCGCCGCGACGCTCGCCGTCCGGCCCGTAGGTCAGGGTCGCGTTGGAGCCGGCCGCGAGGAGTCCGAGGGCGTCGTCCCGCACGGCGTCGGTGGCCCGGTCGGACCACAGGTGGGATAGTCCCTGACGAAATGGCCCCTCCGGGGCGCCGTCAGGGGCCACTTCGTCAGGGACTATCCCACCGTCGGGCCGGACGATCATCCGTCGACCCAGCTTGGTCGGGTCCGGGTGCTCGATGACGGTGGCCAGCGCGACCGGGCGACCGGCCTCGATGTCGGCGGCGATGTCACCGAGCTCGGGGAAGGTCTCCCGGGAGACCTGCTCCACCCAGACGTCGAGGATGCCACCGCACGTGAGCCCGACCGCGAAGGCGTCGTCGTCGGAGACGCCGTACCGCTCCAGCACCGGGGTGCCCGAGGTGACGACCGACTGGGCCAGGTCGTAGACCGACCCCTCGACACAGCCACCGGAGACCGAGCCGACGGCGCTCTGGTCGGGCCCGACCAGCATCGAGGCCCCGGGCGGCCGCGGCGCCGAGCGGAACGTCGCCACCACGGTGCCGACGCCGATCGTCTCGCCGGCCTCCCACCACTGCATCAGCTCACCGAGCACCTCACGCACGAGACCGTCCCTCCACGACACCCATCAGCTCCTCGAACGTGGCGAGCGAGTGCCCGGCCACGAAGTCGTCCACGTGGGGCAGCACCGCCACGATCCCGGCCTGCACGGCCTCGTACCCGTCCTTGCCGCGATGGGGGTTGACCCAGACCACCCGGTGCGCGACGGCGCGCAGGCGCCGCACCTGCTCCCCCAGCAGCGATGCGTCGCCCCGCTCCCAGCCGTCGCTGAAGACGACCACGACCGCGCCGCGAGCCAGGCCACGGCGACCCCACCGATCGACGAAGACCCGGAGCGTCTCACCGAGCCGGGTACCCCCGGACCAGTCGGGTACGACGTCGCCCGCCGCGGCCAGGGCTCGCTCGACGTCACGCGAGGCCAGGGCGCGCGTGACGTGGGTCAGCCGGGTGCCGACCGTGAAGGTCTCGACCCTGCCGCCGCGTGCCCTGCCCCCGCGCGCTCCGCCACTCCGGGTGGTGCCCTGCGTGATCGTGTGGGCGAGGCGCAGCAGCGCGTCGGCGTACCCGCTCATCGACCCGGACACGTCGACGAGCAGCACGACGCGCCGGGGACGGGTGCGACGGTGGCGCCACTCGATCCGCGCCGGCTCCCCCAGCCGACGCATGCTGGCGCGCAGGGTGCGGGCGGCATCGACGCGGCCGCGGCGCCAGGGCTCGTGCCGGACGGTACGACGGAGCGGCGGACGGGGGCGGAGCGTCGCGAACATCGCGGCCAGCCGCGCCTTCTCGGCCGGGGTCATGGCGGCGACGTCGCGGTGCCGCAGGATCTCGGCCTGGCTCGCCGTCGCCGCCAGCAGGTCCGCATCCTCGGCGTCCTCGCCCTGTCCGTCGGCATCCCTCTCGTCGGCTGCGAGGTCGGTCGGGGCCGGCGTGCTCGGTGGGGCGGGCTGCTCGCGGGGCAGCCCGTCGCGGGAGCTGAACCACGCCTCGAAGACCTGGGCGTAGCGCGTGAGGTCGTCCGGCGAGGAGCAGAGCGTCGCCTGGCCTGCCACGAACGTCGCGCGGCGGTCCCCGAGTCCCACCTCGGCAGTGGCGGCCAGGAAGCCGGCGGCGCGGTCGTGGGTCACCGCGACCCCGGCGGCGCGCACGGCACGGGTGAAGCCCAGCAGCAGCTCGTCGGCATCGTGGGTGGTGGCGGTGGGGGGCGTGGTTGTCACCCCGACGGCACTCATGGGCGCAGCATGATGTCGAGGGCCTGGCGCACGCGGTCGGCATCCTCGCGGTACTTCACCAGCGCGCCCAGGGTGCGCGCCGAGGACTCGAGGTCCAGCCGGGTGGCGCCGAGGTGGTGCAGCGCCGTGGCCCAGTCCAGGGTCTCGGCGACGCCCGGTGGCTTCTCCAGGTCGCCGCGGTGCCGCAGCTGCTGGACGACTCCGACGACCTGCTCGGCGAGCGCCGCGGAGACCTGCGGCGCACGGGTACGCACGATCGCGACCTCGCGGTCGAGACCGGGGTGGTCGATCCAGTGGTAGAGGCAGCGCCGCTTGAGCGCGTCGTGCAGCTCGCGGGTCCTGTTGGAGGTCAGCACCACGATCGGCGGTTGCGCCGCGCGCACCGTGCCCAGCTCGGGGATGCTCACCTGGTAGGTCGAGAGCACCTCCAGCAGGAAGGCCTCGAACTCGTCGTCGGCTCGGTCGATCTCGTCGACCAGCAGGACCGCCGGACTCTGCTGGAGCGCCGTCAGCACCGGGCGGGCCAACAGGAAGCGCTCGTCGTACAGGTCCTTCTCGGCCTCCTCCAGCGCCTGCTCGCTCCCGCCCCGGCCGACGGCCTCGAGCGCGCGCAGGTGCAGGACCTGGCGTGGGAAGTCCCAGTCGTAGAGCGCCTGGGTCGCATCGATCCCCTCGTAGCACTGCAGGCGCACGAGCGGGACCTCCAGCGTGGCGGCCAGTGCCTCGGCCAGGGCTGTCTTGCCGGTCCCGGGCTCGCCCTCGAGCAGCAGCGGGCGCTCCATCCGCAACGACAGGAACGCCACGGTGGCGAGGTCGTCGTCGCACAGGTAGCCGGTGGCGCCGAGGCGCGCGGCGACGTCCGCAGGAGTGTCCACCATCACAGGCTAGCCAGCCGTCCGTTGGCCTCAGGTTGGCCGTGCTTGGATCGGATCATGGCCGGCCACCCCGCTGCGAAGACCTGCGTCGCCTGCGGGCGGCGTATCGAGTGGCGCAAGAAGTGGGAGCGCGACTGGGAGAACGTGCGGTACTGCTCGAAGGGTTGCCGCAAGCGGGGCGTGAGCGAGGTCGATGCCGACCTGGAGGCCGCGATCACCGACCTCCTCGCGGCCCGCGGCCAGGGCACGACCATCTGCCCCTCCGAGGCCGCCAAGCAAGTGGGGGGCGACGACTGGCGCGACCTGATGGAGCCCGCACGCCGCGCGGCCCGGCGACTCGTGGACGCGGGCGAGGTGCAGATCACCCAGGCCGGACACGTGGTGGACCCCTCGACGGCCAAGGGGCCCATCCGGATCCGGCGCACTACCTAGCCAGGACCACCGGCCCGGGACGTACGGCGATCGCCTCGACCTCGACCAGCTGATCGGCGTAGCCGAGGACGGCCACGCCGAGGAGCGTGCTGGGCGCGTCGTGGTCCCCGAACCTGGCCCGCACCACGTCCCAGGCGGCCACGAGGTCGGCGCGGTCCGACGAGGCGACATAGACCGTGGTCTTGAGCACGTCGCTCACCTGGCAGCCGGCTGCCCCCAGGGCCGCCTCCAGGTTGTCCATCACCAGCCTCGCCTGACCGGCGACGTCACCCACCGGGGTCACCGCGCCCTGCGCGTCGAGCGGGCAGGCGCCAGCGGTGAGGACGAGCCGACCGGCGGCGGCGGCGTAGGCGTACGGCACGTCGTCGGTGAGGGTCGGAGCGCGGAGCAGCTCGACGGTGCGGTCGGTGGTCACGGGCTCGACCGTAGTGGTCAGACGGCGGCGGCGTACTCGGGGTCGAAGGCGGGTCGGTAGGAGGCGACCGCGGGTCTGGGTCTGGCGCTGGGTGCTCGGGCTGGGGTGGGTGGCGCGGGCGCCCGGGATCGGTGTCGGTGCCCGGTGGGGGTGGTGGTCGTGTCGCTGTGGCGTCCGGAGACGTCGTGGACCGTGATCTCGACCGGTAGCCGTGCGACCTCAGAGCCGCCTCGAGGTCACCACGTTGACCCCGTGCACCGGGTCCACCTCGCGTGACTCCTCGACGAAGCCGAGCTTCGTCAACACCCCCAGCGAGGCGACGTTCCACTCCCAGACCGTGGCCGTCAGGCGGGTGAAGCCGGAGGCCCGCGCCCACGCGAGCACCGCCGTCGCAGCCTCCGTCGCGTAGCCGTGACCCCACGTGCGGCGGAGCAGCTCGTAGGCGAGCTCGGGGACCTCGGGTGAGCTGCCCTCGGTCAGGCCGCAGTAGCCGATCACGTCACCGTCGTCTCGGAGCTCGACGGCGAGCAGCCCGCTCGGGCCGGGCGGCGGCGAGGAGGCGATCCACTCCCCCATCTCCGCCAGGGTGGGGTGACCGTCGGCGTCGATGCGCCGCCGCGCCGGCACCCGTCGGTCGCGCTCGGCCCAGAGCTCGCGCTGCACGTGCGCCTCGGAGACCCGCCACGGCCGGAGCCTCAGCCGCTCGGTCTCGAGCACGACTCCCCCGGGCGCGGCGCCGGTCGGCTCGTCCTGGTCCGCCCCGGTCGCCAGGTCCCCGCACTCGACCGACGCGCACCCGTGGCGGCGCAGGTAGGACTTGGCTCCCTCGTCGCCGGAGACATCCGCGGCGATCGGCGCCCAGTGGTCACGCCCGAGCACGACCGGGTGCCCCGGCCGTCCGCCGTACGACGCCCGCACCAGCGCCGCCGGACCCGTGGCGGCCGCGACCACCCGCCGTACGACCTCGGGGCCGACGTCCGGCAGGTCGACCAGCGTCACCACCGCGACCTCGCCGTCCGACGGATCCTCGTCGACGGTCCCGAGGGCCGCCCGCAGGGACGCGGACATCCCCTCCGCCCAGTCGTCGGCGACCACGACCCGGACGCCGGCGGGCACGAGCGCGACCGCCTCCTCGGCCCGGGCCCCGAGCACCACGACGACCTCGTCACAGCCGGAGTCGCGGAGCACGGCGACGCTGCGGACCAGCCAAGGGGTGCCGTCGGGGTCGTGCACCAGCGCCTTGGGCATCCCCATCCGGGAGCCCGCGCCGGCGGCGAGCAGCACTCCGACCGGCGACATCTCAGCCCGAGAACGCGTCGTCGTAGACCGCGGCGAGCCGCTCGGAGTACGGGCCGCTGAAGCCGCACAGGGTGACCTGTCCGTCGGTCGCCGAGACCAGGTAGCGGCCGCCCTCCTCGAACTCGACGCCGGCCAGCAGGAGCTGCAGGTCACCGCTCGGCTCGGAGACGGTGACCAGATCGGTCTCCTCGCCCGTGTAGAAGCGGGTGGGGGCCAACGTCACGACTCCGGCGCTGATCGACTCCACGGTCGCATCGACCACCAGGGACTGCGACGACACGACCTGCGGCGCCGCCTCGGGGGTCAGGCACCGTCCGGAGGTCCCGTTCGAGGTGATCGTCAGCTCGGTGACGCTCTCCTCGCCGTCCGGCGCGGTGGACGACGGGTCCACGACCGTCGGGGCGTCGCCGGCGAGCTCGGGGCTGTTGTCATCGCCGGTGCCGATGGCGAACGCGACGCCGCCGACGATGACGACTGCCGCAGCGGCGGCGATCACCCAGGTCAGGCGGCTGCGGTGGCGGAGGTGGTCGCTACGGGTCTCGGGGGTCTGGGACATGGTGTCCTCCAGGAGTCGGGCCACCCCGGCGGGGTCGGCGGCGGGCAGGGAGGCGGCCGGGTCGGCGCCGACGAGGCGGGCACGCAGGTCGTCGTCCCGCGCAGCGGCGGACAGGTCGTCGTCGGTCACGGTGCTCTCCCTTCCTTCGACCTCTCATGTCCGGCAGTGGCGTCGATCTTTCGCAGCGCCACGCGGAGCTTCTCGCGCGCGCGGTGGAGGCGGATGCTCGCCGCGTTGGGCGTGAGGTCGAGGACCACGGCGATCTCACCGGCGCCGAGCTGCTCCCACGCCCACAGCCGCAGCAGCTCGGCGTCGCGCTCGGGCAGCTCCCCGAGGGCCGCTCGGACCTGCTCCGCCTCCGGCGACGCCGTGGCCTCGCCCGGCCCGGCGGCCACCAGGGCGGGCGGGTCCACGACCGCGATCCTGGCGGCCACACGCTGCTGGCGGCGTGCGCCTCGCTCGGCGTTGGCCAGGCAGTTGCGCGCCACTCCGTACGCCCAGGGCAGCTCCTCGCCGGTCGGCACCTCGTCGAGCCGGCGCCAGCACACGAGCAGCGTGTCGCCGAGGACGTCCTCGGCCGTCGCGGCATCCGTACGGCGGGCCAGGAAGCGCCGCAGCGGCTCGACGAGCCCCGGCACGAGCGCCTCGAACCTCGACCGACGTGCCTGCGCTGTCACGCCTCAACCGTGTCACACGGTCCCGCGGCGCGCCTGCCACCGGGGGTTTATCGCCCCCGCGGGGCGGACACCCTCCCTGCCAGCCGGACGACCACCGACCACACCGGCGACCACGCCGGCGACCACACCAGCGACCGGCGCCACTGACCGGCACCACCGACCGCCCACCCGACGCAGACCGAAGGAGCGACCGCCCATGGCTCACTTCCCCTCCGTCGGCGAGGACTTCGGCGCCTACCGGATCACCCGGCAGCTCGGGCGTGGCGGCATGGGCGTCGTCTTCGCCGCCGAGCAGGTCGGTCTGGGACGCACGGTGGCCCTGAAGGTGCTCAGCCCGGACCTCGCCGAGCAGGACGACTACCGGCAGCGCTTCGCGCGCGAGGCCTCCGTGCTGGCCCGGGTGGACTCGCCCCACATCATCTCGATCTTCGACCACGGCGAGCACGACGGCTGCCTCTACATCGCCACGCAGTACGTCGCGGGAGGCGACCTCAGCGTCGCCCTCGAGGCCCACGGCCCGGTCCCGGCGGCCCAGGCCTGCGAGGTCGCGGCCCAGCTCGCCCTCGCCCTCTCCGACGCCCACCAGGCCGGAGTCGTCCACCGCGACCTCAAGCCCAGCAACGTCCTGCTGCGCAGCATCTCCTCCGACGTCTTCGCCTACCTCTGCGACTTCGGCATCGCCCAGGACCGCTCACCCGGGCTGACCGTGCCGGGAGCCGTCGCCGGCACGTTCGCCTACCTCGCTCCCGAACGCACCCGCGGTGAGCCCGCCACGCCGGCGGCCGACCTGTACGCCCTCGGCTGCGTGCTGTGGACCGCACTGACCGCACGCACGCCGTACGCCGGGACGGACGTCGAGATCGGGATGGCCCACGTCAGCGCCCCGGTCCCCCAGCTGGTGGAGAGCTCCTCCGTCGCCGCCGCGATCAACGCCCTCCTGCGCACCGCCATGGCCAAGCAGCCCGCCGCACGCTTCCCCTCGGCCGATGCCATGCGCTCGGCGCTGCAGGAGGTGGCCCGCCTGGCCCGCTCGACCCCGCCCCCGCCGTTGGTCCCGCGA
>NZZG01000002.1 GCA_002698575.1 Pimelobacter sp.
CCTGACTCGCCTGGCCGAGCGCGCGGGCAACTCGGACGCACTGGTTCGCGCCCTCGAACGCGAAGCCGAACTCGAGCCCCCGCCCGAGCGACTCGGCGAGATCGGTCTCGAACTGTGCGACCTGTACCGGCGCCGAGACGAACTCGAATCTGCCCGCGCCTGGGCGAGGCGCGCCGCCGAGACGGCAGCGCCGGATCACGGAGTACTCGAGAGGCTCGCGCGCCTGCAGGAAGACCTCGGGTGCGAGGACGAGTTGTGCCAGACCCTCGACCGCCTCGAACCGGACGTGGTGGTCAACTTCTACGAGGGGTTGATGGGCCTCCACGCGGTCCTGCGCGGCACCGACGCGCCCGTCGTGGCGGTCGGGCACCAGTTCATGACCGACCACCCGGAGTACCCGCTCCTGCCCGGCCAGCCACTCCAGCGCGTCGCCATGCAGGGCTACACGGCGCTCGTCGGCTCCGGCGCCGCGAGCCGGCTCGCGCTCTCCTTCTACGACGCCCCGGACCACGGCGCCACGCGCGTGACGCCGCCCCTGCTCCGCCCTCAGCTGGCCGCCCTCGCCGACGTGCCCTGCGACGGCTCGATCCTCGTCTACCTGATGGAGCCCGCGATGGCCCCTCAACTGGTCGCCTGGAGCGACCGTCACCCGGAGGTCCGGGTCCACACATTCGCGGCGATGGCGCCACACGCCCACAGCCCGTCGCTCACCTTCCACGGACTCAGCGGAACGGCCTTCCTCCAGCGGATGGCGGCGGCCCGCGGCGTCGTCTGCACGGCGGGCTTCGAGACCGTCTCCGAGGCGATGTGGCTCGGCACGCCGGCGCTCATGGTGCCGACGCCGGGCCACTACGAGCAGCGCTGCAACGCGGTCGACGCCGAGGCCGTCGGTGCGGGCGTGCGGTCGGCTGTGCTCGACCTCGACACGCTGCTGGCCCTCCTCGACGGCCCGGCGCCAGACCCCACATCGTTCCGGGCGTGGGTGGCGAAGGCAGAGGCCCGCGCCGTCGGCGCCATCGAGGAGGCCGCCGGACGCTCCCCCGTCGGTGGCGACGGCGCGGGCGACGGCCAGCGAACGGCCGACGTGCCGACGGTCCGCCCCGCGCGACGTTCGGGCGTCTGACCGCCCCCGCCTCGGGGCGCCCCCGAGGCGGGAGGGACCGGATTAGAACAGGTCGCCCGAGCCCGGCATGTCGTCGAAGCCACCCTTCGGGTCGGGGCCGTACTCGTTGGGTCCCGCATCGCCCTCCAGCACGAAGAAGTAGATCAGGACGAGGTTGACCAGCGGGATCAGAGCCAGCAGTGCGAGCCAGCCTGTCCGCCCGGTGTCGTGGAGGCGTCGCACGCCCAGGCCGATGGACGGCAGCATCACGGCCAGCGAGTAGAGCATCGAGACGATCGAGGCCAGCGAGTCGGAGACGACACCCACGACGATCGTGATGACGATCGAGATCGCGAAGTTGATCAGCGCGAACATCCAGAACTCCTTCCGGCGCGCGCGACCTTCGAAGTCGAAGTAGTGGTTCTGAAGGACGTTGAGGTACCAATCCATGGCAGCGGTGGGTGGGTGAGGGGAAAAGCGGCCGGGGCCACAATGGAGATACGGCAAAGGGGGCGTATGGCAAGCACACGCCCCGATCGGGAGCCCAGCGCGCGGCGCGCGCCGGTACCTTTCGGACCTTCCTCCGCCCCGCTCCGATGTCGCAGATCCCGTCCACGGGCACGCCCCAGTCGCTCCCCGCCGACCCCGAGATCACGCCCGCCCTCGCCACCGAGCACGGCCTCACCGACGACGAGTACGCCCGCGTCCTCGACATCCTGGGCCGGACGCCGACCTATGCCGAGCTCGGCATCTACTCGGTGATGTGGTCCGAGCACTGTTCGTATAAGAACTCCATCGCGCTGCTCAAGACACTCCCGCGCGACGGCGAGAAGCTGCTGGCCGCCGCGGGCGACGAGAACGCCGGGCTGGTCGACATCGGCGACGGGCTGGCGGTGGCGTTCAAGATCGAGAGCCACAACCACCCGTCCGCGGTCGAGCCCTACCAGGGCGCCGCGACGGGCGTCGGCGGCATCCAGCGGGACATCTTCACGATGGGCGCCCGCCCGATCGCGAGCCTCAACTCGCTCCGCTTCGGGAGCCTGGACAACCCGCGCGTGCGGTTCCTGTTCGACGGCGTCGTGCGCGGCATCGGCGGCTACGGCAACTCGTTCGGCGTGCCGACCGTCGGCGGCGAGGTCGTGTTCGACCCGGCCTACGAGGGCAACCCGCTGGTCAACGCCATGTCGGTCGGCATCGTCAAGGTGGGCGAGACTGTCAGCGCGACCGCCGAGGGCGTGGGCAACCCCGTGTTCATCGTCGGAAGCGCGACCGGACGCGACGGCATCCACGGCGCCACGTTCGCCTCGGTGGAGCTGTCGGAGGACTCGGACGCGATGCGGCCCAATGTGCAGGTGGGCGACCCGTTCACCGAGAAGCTGCTCCTCGAAGCGACGCTGGAGGCGATCAAGACAGGCGCAGTCGTGGGGATGCAGGACATGGGCGCGGCGGGCATCACGTGCTCGTCGTGCGAGATGAGCGAGAAGGGAGGCGTCGGGATGGACCTCCAGCTCGAACGGACGCCCCAGCGCGAGACCGGCATGACGCCCTACGAGATCCTGCTCTCGGAGAGTCAGGAGCGGATGCTCGTCGTGGTCGAGAAAGGCCGCGAGGCCGAGGTGGAGGCCGTCTTCGAGAAGTGGGACCTGCACGCCGTCCAGATCGGCGTCGTCACCGATACGGAGCGCGTCCGCGTGTTCTGGCACGGCGACCTGGTGGTCGACGTCCCGGCGGAGTCGCTGGTGCTGGGCGGCGGCGCGCCGGTCTACCACCGCGAGACCTCCCGCCCGACCTACCTCGACCGGACCCAGACCGCCGACCTCGGCGCGATCCCGGACGTGACCGCCGAGACGGCCGGCGACACGCTCGTCGCGCTGATGGGCGCGCCCAACATCGCGTCCAAGCGCTGGGTGTTCGAGCAGTACGACACCGAGGTGCGCACCAACACGGTCGCCGGGCCCGGCCCGACCGACGCGGCGGTGATCCGCCTCAAGGGAACGACTGGAAGCGAGGGCGGCGAGCGCGGGCTGGCGATGAAGACCGACTGCAACGGCCGCTACGTCTACCTCAACCCGCGCCGCGGCGGTCGGATCGCGGTCGCCGAGGCGGCGCGAAACGTCGTCTGCGCGGGCGGCGAGCCGCTGGCCGTCACCAACTGCCTCAACTTCGGCAACCCCTACAAGCCGGAGGTCTACTGGCAGTTCACCGAGGCCGTCGGCGGGATGGGCGACGCCTGCCGCGCCTTCGAGACGCCGGTCACGGGCGGCAACGTGAGCTTCTACAACGAGAACCCGGACAGCGCCATCTTCCCGACGCCCACCATCGGCATGGTCGGGCTGGTGGCGGACGTCGAGGCGCACACGACGACGACGGCCTTCGTGACGCCCGGCGACGCGTTGCTGCTCGTCTCCCCGGCCGGCTGGTGGCAGACGGGCGGCATCGAGGGCAGCGAGCTGCTCGCGACCGTCCACGGCCGCACCGAGGGCGACGCGCCCCACCTCGACCTCGACGAGGAGCGCGCCATCCAGGCCGCCGTGCTGGCCGCCATCCGCGCCGGGCTCGTCCGCAGCGCCCACGACGTGGCCGACGGCGGGCTGGCGGTTTCGCTGGCCGAGTCGTGCGTCTTCGCCGGCCTGGGCGCCGAGGTGGCCCTCCCCGACTCGGGCGCCCGGCTCGACGCCGTCCTGTTCGGCGAGGCCCAGAGCCGCATCGTGCTCTCCGTCGCCCCCGACGACGCCGAGGCAGTCCGCGCCCTGGTCGCCGAGCACGGCGCGCAGGCGACGCCCATCGGCACCGTCACCGACGGCGGGCTCGTGATCTCGGTCGGCGCCGAGCGCGTGGTGGACGTGGCGGTCGAGGCGTTGCGTGAGCCCTACGACACGGCCATTCCGCGCGCCATGGGCGAGGCCGTCGCGGCGGTCTAGCGCGGGGTGACCTCACCAAAGGATCCGGAGTACGCCGCCACCGTGCGCCTCCCGCGCGGGGAGGCCCGCCTCGGCCCCCCGTTCGACCGGCTGGCCGCCGCCGTCGAGGCGACCTGGGGCGTGCGCGTGGTCAACGTCGTCCACGACCGGTCCCTCCACGGGCGCCCGCGGCTCCAGGTCCTCGTCTGGGACGAGGACGATGTGGTGCCCTTCCGGGACGGCGCCGGATTCGACCGGGAGGCCCAGGCCGCCATCGCGGACCGCTTCAAGAGCCTCCTCGGCTGGGCCTCACGCCTCCGCTACTCCACCACCGACCTGCTCGTGGTGTTCGCCGCGTTCGCTCCGCTCGCCCGGTGGGAGGCGGTCGGCCGCGTGACCGAGGCGGACCTGGAGGCCCGCATCCGGGACGCGGGCGTGCCCGACTTGTGGGGCGTCAAGACGTGCTTCGACGGGATCGTCGTGTTCGTCCACACCGACGCCCAGGTGACCGAGGCCGAGGCTCGAAGGGAGGCATGCGTGGCCGCCGTCCTCGACCTGCTCGGGCCGCACGACCCGTTCGGGGTGCTCACCCCCGACACCCTCCGGCTCTCGTTCGACTCGAAGGAGCGGTTCGACCGGGACTTCGGCGGGAGTTGGTTCGGATACTGGCGCTGACCCGCGTTACGCCAGGGCCTCTGCCGTCTGCGGCGCCTCCGTCGGCGTCGCGTCGCCGCGCGGGAGCACCACCGTCACGGCCGTGCCCGCGCGCCACCGGCTCTCGACGGACACCGTGCCGCCCATCAGGTGGACGAGCCGCTGCGTGATCGCCAGACCGAAGCCCTGCCCCTGCCCCGGCGACTTGAACCCATCGAATAACGTCGCCATGGCCGCCTCAGGGATGCCGATGCCCGTGTCGATGACGCGGATCGCGACCGCGTCGGCGTCGGCGTCGACCTCCACGGTCACACTCCCGACCTCGGTGTAGCGGACCGCGTTGCCCACGAGGTGAGCGAGGATGCGGCCCAGCGCGTCGGCGTCGAGCGTAGCGGGTAGGGACGCGGCGAGGGGCTCGACAGTCAGCGTCAGGCCCTGCGCCTCGGCCTGCGGGCGGGCCTGCTCGATGGCGCTCTCGACGGCCGCGACCACGTCCAGCGACGCCGGGCGCAGCGTCTCGCGCCGGGCGTCGAGCGTGGCGAGGTCCAGCACCGAGTCGAGCGTCGAGAGCAGCCGCTGCCCGCCCGCCGCGATGGCGTCCACCAGGCCGCGCTGGCTCTCGTCGACCTCGTCGCGCAGGATCTCCGTGAAGCCGACCACCGAGGTCAGCGGCGTCCGGATCTCGTGGCTCATCGACGCCAGGAACTGGCTGCGGACGCGCGCCGCTTCCTCGGCCTCGTCGCGAGCCGCCACGAGCGCCGCCTCCCGAGCCCGCCGCGCGCCCACGTCGCGCCCGACCGACACCGCCCGCCGCGCACCGTCTTCCCCGACGAGGCGGGACGCGAGGTCGAGCAGGATCGGGTCGCCGCTGGGGCCGCTCACGCGGATGTCGGACCGCGCCTGCCCGTCGGCCTCCAGCGCGGCGAGGTGACGGCGGAGCATCGCCCGGTCGGCCACGGCGACGGCGTCGAGCAGCGAGAGCGACGGCGTGTCGGTCGCCACGCAGAGCACGGCCCGGCCCGCGGCGTTGACGCGGAGCGCCCCCCCGTCGGTGTCGTGGAGGAGCATCACGTCCGCGGCCTCATCGAACAGGCGGCGGTGGAGTGCGTCCGAAGCCTCCACTGCGGCCCGCGCCCGGCGCTCCCGCGTGCGGACGACCCACCCGGCGGCAACGGCTCCCACGAGCAGACCGAGGGCGACGCCCAGCCCGGCCGCGAGGTCGGGCGAGAGCGAGAGGAGGGCGAGGAGGCCGGGCGAAGAGGCGGTCATGATCAGGCAGGGACGCCGAAGGCGGGAACGGAAGGCGACACAGCGGGCGGGCCGAGCGCAGGCGGCGCGGGGATCTGGGGGATCGGGCCGGGCTCGTCAGGGGCATTGTCGATGGGAGCCTGCATCGGGAGCGCGACCTCGAAGAGCGTCCCCTCGCCCTTGCGGCTCCAGACGCGGATGTCGCCGCCCATCAGGTCGGTCAGCCGCTTCGTGATGGCCAGCCCGAGGCCGGTGCCCTCGAAGTCGCGGCCGTGTCCGTCGGACTCCTGCTTGAAGGCCTCGAAGAGCTCGGGCAGAAACTCCTCCGAGATGCCGACGCCTGTGTCCTGGACGCGGATGGCGAAGAACTCGGGCGCCACGTGAAGCGTCACGCGGACCTCGCCACGCTCCGTGAACTTGATCGCGTTGCCGACGAGGTTGGTCACCACGCGGCTCAGCGACGAGGCAGAGTGCACCGCGGGCACCGCCGCCGACGACGACTGCAGATGGAGCCCGATGCCCTTCTGCTGCGCCAGCGGCGCCAGCAGCGACACCGAGTCGCGCACGAGGGCCGCCACGTCGATGGGCTCGGGCACAATGCCGGCCCGCTCGGCGTCGAGGCGGGCGAAGTCGAGGATGTCGTTGAGCGTGTCCAGCAGGCGCTGCCCGCCCGTGCGGATCGTATCGGCGTACTCGTAGAGATCCTCGGGGACCTCCTCGCGGAGAATGTCGGCGAAGCCGAGGATGGCCGTCAGCGGGGTCCGGATCTCGTGGCTCATGTTGGCCAGGATGGACGTCTTGAGCCGGGCGGCCTCCTCGGCCTGCTCGCGGGCCCCCTCGGCAGCCGAGATGGCCGTCAGCAGGCCGTGCTCGTAGGCGCGCCGCTCGGTCACGTTTCGCGCGACCGACACGAACGTCCGCCCCTCGCGGAGGCGGCGCGTCACGATCTCGTACGGTACGCGCGAGCCGTCAGGCCGGGACAGCTCCATCACCCCCGAGGCGGCTCCCTTCTGGTCCGCCTCGGCGAGGTGGGCCGAGGCCTCATCCTCGTCGGCCAGTTCTGAGAGACGCACCGGTCGTCCGTCCGCCCGGTCGCCGTTGACGTCGATGCCGAAGGCGCGCTGCGCGGAGCGGTTGGCCTCGACCACCTCGCCCCCGCGCTCCACGTCGAGCACCACCACCGGGTCGGCGGCGGCGTTGAAGAGGTGGCCGTAGCGGACCTCGGAGGCGTGGAGGGCTTCCGACCGACGCCGCACCTGGCGGCGCAGCAGGCTCGCCCACAGGATGGCCAGGAGGAGAAGCCCCATCGCCCCGATCACGCCGTAGCGGTACTCCGTCGGCGAGAGGCCCGCCTTCTTGATGTCGCCGTCGACGAGCGGGTAGACGACGTACGAGCCCGTGTAGGGTGGCGCCGTGTCGTACTGCGCGGCCACGCCCCGCACGCGGACGTAGTCCCCGACCTGGATCGCCCCGAACGTCACGGGCGACGGGCGGAGCGTATAGGCATAGATCTGAACGAGGTCCGTGCCGCTCAGGATGAGCATGAAGCGCCCGCCCTGCTGGTCGTCCATCTGCAGCACGCGTCCCTCGACCAGCACGAGTTCGCCCTCGTGCCCCTCGATGTCCGGCCCCTCGCCCCCTCGGGGGTTCTCGACCCAGTCCAGATGGGTCGGCTCGACGGTCCGCGTCGGGCCCGGAATGGAGCGGACCTGGGGGTCCACGATCTCGAGCATCCCATCGCGGAACCCGACCGTGCCCGAGACCCGGACGCTGTCCCCGGTCAATACCCGGTCGCCGTCCTGGGGGAGCGCCAGCCGGACGCCCGCGGTCCCGTCTTGGATGTAGACCTCGTTGAGATTCGACCGGAGCAGGCCGCTCCCGACCGTGACGCGCCCCGCCACCGTCACCGCGTCGCCGACCCGGTCGGGCACCGAGTCGCCGTCGCCGTCGACCCGGAGCGACCGGATCGCATCCAGCGAACGCTCGGCCGCCTGGGGCGCTCTCGCCTGCGCGAACGCAGCCTGGCCCGCCACGCAGAAGCAGGCGAGCAAGGCGAACCGGATGACCGATGCAGGCACGAGAGGCACGAAGAGTGGCGGGACGGCTCCGGTATCGTCGGCGCTCGCGCGACTCTATAGCCGCGGGACGCGCGTCGGCGGCCTCACCGGTCACGGCGCCGCGCACGCCCCGTAGCTTGACGCGTCGGCTCCGGGTAAGGACACGCGCCTCTCACCCCGTCCGTCCCCTGATGAACCCCGGTGCGCCCGGATCGTATTCCCCCCACGACTGACTCTCCCCCCACTGCTATGTCTACCCCTGTCACCGGCACCGACGCCAACTTCGACGCCGAAGTCCTGAACAGCGACCAGCCCGTCCTGGTCGACTTCTGGGCCACCTGGTGCGGCCCCTGCCGCACGATCGCCCCCACCATCGAGGAGATCGCCTCCGAGTACGACGGCAAGGCCAAGGTGGTCAAGCTGGACGTCGATCACAACCCGATGACGGCGCAGAAGTACGGCATCCGCTCGATCCCCTCGCTGCTGTTCTTCAAGGACGGTCGCCCGGTCGACCAGATGGTCGGCGTGGTGCCGAAGAAGGTGCTCGCTGGCAAGCTCGACGCCCTCGCCGCGCAGACGGCCTAGCCGCCCCCCTCGCGCACATCGACCCCCGGGGGCGCCGCAGTCCGTGGCGCCCCCGCTCGTTCGGCCCCCCCGCTCATGTCTGACACGCCCACGCCCCTCCCCGACGGCCTCGACTGGGACGCCGCCGAGCACCGACCGATGGTGATCGTCGGAACCGGCCCGGCTGGCTTCACGGCTGCCCTCTACGCCGCCCGTGCCGGGCTGGCACCGCTCGTGATCCAGGGCCCCGCCCCCGGCGGCCAGCTCACCACCACCACCGATGTCGAGAACTTCCCCGGCTACCCGGAGGGCGTCATGGGGCCGGACCTGATGCAGGACTTCGAGAAGCAGGCCGTCCGCTTCGGCGCCGAACTGCGGTGGGGCTCCGTCACCCACGTCGACTTCTCGGCTCATCCGCACAAGCTGGTGGTCGACGAAACGACGCCGATCCTGGCCGACGCCGTGATCGGGTCCACGGGCGCGAGCGCGAAGTACCTCGGGCTGGAGAACGAAAAGCGGCTGCTCGGCCGCGGCGTGAGCGCCTGCGCGACGTGCGACGGCGCCTTCTTCCGCGACGAAGAGATCGCCATCGTCGGCGGCGGCGACACGGCCATGGAGGAGGCCCTCTTCCTGACGCGCTTCGCCTCGACGGTGCACGTGATCCACCGGCGCGACGCGTTCCGGGCGTCGAAGATCATGCAGGACCGGGTGCTCTCGAACCCGAAGGTCCGCGTCCACTGGAACACGGCCGTCACCGACGTGATGGGCGAGGACGCGGTCACGGCGCTGCGCCTGGAGGACACCGTGACTGGCGAGACGCGCGACCTGCCCGTGACCGGTTTCTTCGTCGCCATCGGCCACAAGCCCAACACGGACATCTTCCGCGGCTGGCTCGACATGGACGAGGCGGGCTACGTGCAGACCCTCCCGGACTCGACGCACACCAACGTCGAAGGCGTCTTCGTCTGCGGCGACGCGCAGGACCACGTCTACCGGCAGGCCATCACGGCGGCGGGCACCGGCTGCATGGCGGCCATCGACGCCGAGCGCTGGCTCGCCGAGCACGATGTGATCGAGGACGTGCAGACGGAGACCGAGTACCATGCGGCCCCGGCCGAGGACTCGGAGACGCACGAGCCGGTCTCCGCCTCCGGCGCGTAGCCGGACTACGCGGGCACGCCGGTAGCGTCCACCACCACGCTCCGCAGGCATCCGCTCTCGGGCGCGTAGCCGAGGCGGACGACGCCCCACGGCGCCGGGTGGACGACGTAGCGCGGCGTGTCCGCCGGCGCCTCCGGGCTGGGCGTGGACGGCACGCCGTCCGATGGCCCGACGAGGGGGGCGAGGTCGGCGGCAGTGACGCAGCCTGCTTCGAGGGTGAGCAGGATCATCCCGTTCCGGCCGCGCTCGACCGACCGCGCCTGCGGTTCGCGGACTTCGACCGACGCGAAGGGCCCCAGACCGCCGGCCGAGGCCCAGACGCGGAAGAAGGCATTCGAGGCCGCCGTCTCGGTCAGCACCACGCCCAGCGCAGGGCCGACCTCGGCCGCTACGTACGGACGAGGCCGGGCGAGCACGGTCTCGACGCCCGCGAGCACGCGCGCCTCATCCGGCGACGAGGCGGAGGGAGGCGATACGCAAGAGGCGAGCAGGACCATCGAACAGAGGACAGAGAGGGCGACCCACCTGAGACGCGGCATCGGCTGGACCGGCTGGAGAGGGTCCTCGAACGTACGGGACACCGTGCGATGCCTACCGCACGCGGCCTAGTTTGGGGACGCGTCCTCCCCCCCGCCATGCGCATCGCCCTTCTTGTCGTCGTCTTGCTGGCGCCCGCCGCCAGCGCCCAGGTCTCGGCCCGGCTGGCCGACCTCCGCCTGGCCACCGCCGTCCGTCTCGCGCTGGTGGACGACGTGCGGACGCGGGCCCTCGACGTCTCGGTGGTGGCCCGCAACGGCGCCGTCCAGGTGTCGGGCGAGGTGGCGCCCCTGCTGGACCCGATCGCAGCCGACGTGGCGCGCGCCGTGCCGGGCGTGCGGTCGCTCCGCGGCCTCGGTGGCGAGACGGCCGGACCCGCCGTTCGCATCGAGACGCCCCAGAGCGCGCCCGAGGCGGCACGGCCCGCCAGCGACCGTGCTGCGAGTTCGGGGCCGCTCTACCACACCGTCGAGCGCGGCGACACGCTCTTCGGGCTCGCCCGACGCTACGACACGACGGTCGACGCCATCCTGACTCTCAATGACCGGGAGTCGACGACCATCCGGCTCGGGCAGCGCCTCCGGGTGCGCTAGCCGCGCGTGCCGCGTCCGTAGAGGTCGCTCCGCTGGAAGAGACGGAACGGGTTGACCGGCGTCCCGCGCCCGCGGCCGGACCGGCGGAGCACCTGAAAGTGGAGGTGCGGCGGCGTCGTCCGCGCGTTGCCCGTGTTGCCGACCGTGCCGAGCACGTCGCCCTGGCGGACCGTCTGGCCGACCTCCAGGCCGGGCGCGTACGTGTCGAGGTGGGCGTAGTAGAAGTCGTAGTCGCCACCGTGACTGCGGAGGTAGAGCACCTTGCCGCCGAGCCGGTTGGTGTGGATGCGGACGATCTCGCCGTCCGAGATGGCCAGCACCGGCGTGCCGCGGTCCGCCATGATGTCGATGGCGCGGTGCGTGCGCCCGCCCGAGCGGCGGGCCGTGAACGTATCGTCGAGGTCGCCGGGGGTGATGCCCTCGACGGGCACCAGCAGGCGGTCGGCCGAGAAAGAGAGTGCGGCAGGACCGTCAGAGACCGTCTCGACCGGGGGCGCCTCGGGCGTCGACTGGGCGAAGGCGGGCGCGGCGAGGAAGGCCGCGACGAGGGCGGCGGCGAACAGACGAGGCACA
>NZZG01000003.1 GCA_002698575.1 Pimelobacter sp.
CGCGATCATCGAGGGCCAGAAGTCGGGCGCCATCGAGCGCGACGCGGCCGTCGCCGAGGCTCAGAGCCGCGCGGCCGACGAGGTCAAGGCCGACCAGGCTGAGGCCGCCGCCGAGGAGGCCGAGCCGGTCACCACCATGGCTGACGCCGAGGCCGAGGCCAAGACGCAGGCCATCATCGACAAGACGGCGTAGCGCCCGGCGCTCGATCGAGCGACTCGCCCGCATCCGATACGTGGTGCGTGATGCGTGACTCTCTCGACCGCCGCGTCGAGGCCGAGCACCCTCACGCATCACGTATCACGCATCTGGGCTCCCCGCCCTTTCCCTACGACTCAGAACTCCCCCCCCATGGCAATCAAGGCACAGGACGTCAAGAAGCTCCGCGAGGCCACCGGCGTCGGCATGATGGACTGCAAGAAGGCGCTCGTCGAAGCCGACGGTGACTTCGACAAGGCCATCGAGATCCTCCGCACCAAGGGCCAGAAGGTCGCCGCCCAGCGCGCCGACCGCGACGCTTCGGAGGGCGCCATCGTGACCGCCACCACCGCCGACGGCTCGGTGGCCGTCATCGCTGAGGTCAACTCGGAGACCGACTTCGTGGCGCGCAACGACCAGTTCGTCGCGTTCGCCCAGTCCATCGCCGACGCGCTCCTGGCGGCCCGCCCGGCCGACCTCGACGCTGCCAAGGCCGAGGTCCAGATCGACGGCCAGCCGCTCGGCGACGCCCTCACCCAGATGACGGGCAAGATCGGCGAGAAGATCGATGTCCGCCGCTTCGAGATCGTGGAGGCCGCCGAGGGGGGCTCCGTGGTCGATTACATCCACCCGGGCGCCAAGCTGGGCGTGGTGGTCGAGATGACGGGCACCGGCGACCTCTCGGAGGCCGGCCGCGACGTGGCCATGCAGGCCGCCGCCATGAACCCCATCGCCGCCACCCGCGACGACGTTCCGCAGGACGTGCAGGACAAGGAGCGCGAGATCGGCCGTGAGCAGGCCCGCGCCGAGGGCAAGCCGGAGGCGATCCTCGACAAGATCGCGGAGGGCAAGCTGGGCCGCTACTTCAAGGACAACGTCCTCGTCGAGCAGCCCTTCGTGAAGGACTCCTCGCAGACGGTCGAGCAGATGCTCAAGGGGCACGGCGCCACCCTGAAGCGGTTCGTCCGCTTCGCGCTGGGCGGCTAGCCCCGCTCGCCTCGGTGCCGAGGCGAACCGATTCGGCGAGGCCCGACCGCTCCGGTGGTCGGGCCTCGCTGCGTTTCGAGAAGAAGGTTGACAACGCTTCGATCCGGTTCGTACCCTGTCCTTCGAACCGAATCGAAGAAGGTCATGCGCAACCCCATCACTCCGCTCGGCGGCACCGAGATGGAGATCCTCCGCGAGGTCTGGGCGCTCGGCCGCGCCACCGCCCGTGAGGTGCACGACCGGATCGACCGGGAGGTGGCCTACACGACGGTCACGACCGTCATGAAAAACCTCGCCGACAAGGGCTACCTCGCCTTCGAGCGCGATGGCGCCACGTTCGTCTACACGGCCGCCCGCCCGGCCGACGAGGTGCGCGGCTCGCTCCTCTCGACCATCGTCGAGAAGGTGTTCGGCGGCTCGGCGCGGACGCTCATTCAGACGTTGGCGCGACACGAGTCGCTCACGCCCGACGAGCAGGCCGAGGTCGAGCGGTTGCTCTACCAGTTGGGAGGGGAGACCGATGACTGAGCCGCTTTCACACCTCGCAGCGTTCGGGGCGACCGTCTGGGCGGCCTTCGCAGCGCCCATGTTGACGTGGACCGCCGTGGCGCTGACGGTCGAGACCCTCGCGCGCGCCGTGAGGCCGTCCGCCTCGGTGAGTCTGTGGGCACGCGGCGCGACGTTGACGCTGCTGCCCGCGCTCGTGGTGCTGCCGCCGGTACTGGCGCCGCTCATGCCGTCTCTGCTGGCAGACGCTCCCGTCGCCCCGGTCGTCTCGACCGGCGTCGCCAGGCTCGCGGAGCGCACATTGCCCGTCGTGTCAGCGGCGCCCGAGAGTGCCGAGGTGATGCTGGGAGGCCTCGCAGTGCTGGCCGTGCTGGCGTCTGCGTGTGCGCTCGTCGTGCTGGCCGGGGGCGTGGTGTGGCTGGCCCGTACGCGACGGTCGCTGCGAGCCGCTGGCGCTGACGTCCGCGCCGAGAGTCGCGCACTGAGCGCCCGGATCGGTCTCCGTCACCGCGTCGCGGTCGTGGCCGTGGCCCCGTCTTCGGCGCCGTTCACAGTCGGCTGGCGTGAGCCGGTTGTGGCCGTGCCGGACGGCCTGGCCCACGAGGCGCGCGAGATGACCCTGGCCCACGAGTTGTCGCACGTCCGCCGTGCGCACTTCGGCTGGCACCTCGCCGAGCGCGTGGTCTGCGCCGCGTTCGTGTGGCACCCGGCCGTCCATGTTCTTGCCCGGGGGCTCGCCCTCGACCGCGAGCGCGTGGCCGACGCCGACGTGGTCCGCCTCTGGCCGGACCGAGCCGCCCGCTACGGTCGCTTGCTGACGGTCTTCTCCACGCGCCCCACCCCAGGTCTCGCGCTCGGGGCCTCCTCGTCCACACTCATTCATCGCCTGACTGCCATGACGCACCCCCATCCCGACCGCACGCTACGGGCTCGGCTCGTCGGCGCCGCCCTGCTGGGGCTCCCGCTCGTCCTCGCCGCCGCTGCCTTCCCCGACGCGACGCCCACGCCGAAGTCCTCCGCCCCACACGAGGTCACGTCGGCCCCGGCCGACACGACGGACGATGCCATCGAGAGCGTCTCGGTCTGGCGGAGCGACGACTCGGCTCCCCGAGTCGAGATCCGGATGAAGGCGGGGACCTCAGTGGAGGACGCCGTGTCCATCGCCGACCGGTATTCCGGCGGAGGGACCCCCGGCGAGCTGGTGGTGATCGCCGCGAGTGGTGAGACCATTACCCGGTCGACGCTGTCCCTCAGCGCGATTCCCCCGCCGCCACCTCCGCCCGCTCCTCCGGCTCCGCCCTCAGCGCCCGCCCCTCCGCTCCCGCCCTCCGCTCCTGCGCCACCGCCCCCCGCGCCGCCCTCTGCCCCCGCGCCAGCACCGCCCGCTCCACCTGCACCTCCGCCGACCGTTCCGGCTCACGTCGGGGACATCGAGTCGGTGTCCGTGTGGAAGGAGGAGGGAGCGCCCCCTCGCGTCGAGATCCAGGTGAAGCCAGGCACGTCCCGTCGTGTCGCCACGGCGATCGCCGACGCGTACTCCGCTGGCGGGTCGCCGGGTGAGCTGGTCGTGATCCTGGCGGACGGCGAGCGGATCACGCGCTCGACCCTGTCGCTCGGCGCCGACTGAGGCGGCCTCGGTCCGCCCATGGGCCGACCGAGGGGGACGAGCCCGGCGAGGCCCGCCCGGCGCGATGTCGGGCGGGCCTCGGTCGATCGGGAGGAGCGCTACTGAACCGTCACCACGTAGTCCAGCGTCGCGTTGCACGCGCCGTTGCCGACAGAGAGCTGCTGCGTGCCGACGACGCTCGAGAACTGACCGCTCGCGAATCGGTGCGTTCGTACCGAGGTCCGGTCGTCCATGTTGGCATCCCGGCGGGTCGTCGAGTCCCACTCCATCCCGGACAACGAGACCGCGAACCCGCTGCCCTCGGCGCGTGGCTGCTGGAGCGAGATGGTCTGTCCGACGCTCGCCTGGTTTCCTGAGAACAGAGGGATCACCGCTGCGGAGTGTGTCCCATAGGTCGCGCCTGCAGGCAAGGTGATGGCCTCGATGGGGTTGTTGCCGAGGTCCGTGACCTCGATCAGAAACTGGAAGTCGCCGGGGTTGGTGGCGCTGTCGCAGTTCGAGTTCGCAGTGATCGCGCCCAGCGCGATCGAAATGGAGGCCGCCTCCGGGCCCGGGTCGGCAGAGTCGCAGGCGGCGAGCGGGAGGAGCAGGAGCAGGAAGAGTGCGAGGCGTGTCATGGCAGGAGGGAGGTGGATGTCGTCGGGCGATGGGCGCCCGTCACCCCCAGGCGCACCATCGGCAGCGAGAAGCGATCACGGGCGTTAGCTTTTTTGGACTTCGCCCTCTGCCGTGGCCGATCCTGCCCCCGACGTAACGCACCTGTTGCTCGCCCTCGACGGCGACGACCCGGCCGCCGTCGACGCGCTCCTGCCGCACGTCTACACCGAACTCCAGGCGATGGCCCGGCGGCAGCTCCGAGGCGAGCGCGCCGGCCACACGCTCGACACCGCCGCGCTCGTCCACGAGGCCTACCTCAAGCTGATCCGGCAGGACCGCGTCTCGTGGCAGAACCGGGCCCACTTTCTCGGGGTCGCCTCGCTGGCCATGCGGCGCATCCTGGTCAACTACGCCAAGCGACGGAGCCGCGTGAAGCGCGGCGGCGACGCGCCGCTGGCCACCTTCGACGACGGCGCGGTCGGGCGCGTGACGCGGTCCGACGAGTTGCTGGCGCTCGACGAGGCGCTGGACCGGTTGGCCGCTCGTGCGCCTCGGCCCGCGCGCGTGGTCGAGATGCGCTTCTTCGGCGGCCTCACCCACGCCGAGATCGCCGAGGTGCTGGGCCTCTCCGAGCCGACCGTCCGCCGCGACTGGCAGGCGGCGCGCGCGTGGCTGAGCGCCGACCTCGGTCCGCCCGCTGACGCGCCTGCCGGGTGATCGCTTCGGCGCCGGTCTGGTGCGTCTCCTCGAAATGCCCCGCTGCCCATGTCCGACCGCCAGCCCGACGCCCTCGACCGCTGGACGCGCGTCCAGACCCTCTTCGAGGCGGCCCTCGACCACGACGGCGACGCCCGGACGGCGTGGCTCCGCGCCGAGTGTGGTGACGACCCCGACCTCTACCGTGAGGTCGCGGCCATGCTCGGGGGGCACCGGACGCGGGACACCCTCCTCGACGGCTTCGCCGCCGACCTGTTCGACCCCGCCGACCTCGACCAGGCGCTCGGAGCCGACGATGCAGGGGCGCACGTCGGGCCGTGGGTGCTCGGCGAGCGGATCGGTGCGGGGGGCATGGGGACGGTCTACCGTGCGACGCGCGACGGGGATTTCGAGCAGACGGCGGCGCTCAAGCGCATCAAGCCGGGCATGGACTCCGAGGCCGTCCTCGCGCGCTTCCGCGCCGAGCGCCAGATCCTCGCCCGCCTCGAACACCCCGGCATCGCGCGTCTGCTCGACGGTGGGCTCGATGCCGACGGGCGCCCCTACTTCGCGATGGAACTGGTCGATGGCGAGCCGATCACGGACCTCGCGGACGCCCGGCGTCTCTCCGTCGACAACCGGCTGGAGCTGTTCGCGCAGACCTGCGAGGCCGTCGCCTATGCCCATCGCCAGCTCGTGGTCCACCGCGACCTGAAGCCGTCCAACGTTCTCGTCTCGGAAGATGGGCGCGTCAAGCTGCTCGACTTCGGCATCGCACGCCTCCTCTCCGCCGACGCCGACGACGGGCTGACGCGCACCGGCCACCGCGTGCTCACGCCCGCCACGGCGGCGCCCGAGCAGGTCCGCGGCGAGCCGCCGACGACGGCGACCGACGTGTACGCCCTCGGCGGGTTGCTCTACCGGCTGCTCTGCGGCGCCCTCCCGCTCGACCCCGGCCTCTCCGCCTCGGCGCTGGAGCGGGCCGTGCTGGAGACCGTGCCCGCTGCCCCGAGCACGCGCGTCACGCCGTCGGCCGCGGCGGCCCGCGGCACCGCCGAGACGGCGCTGGCGAAGCGGCTTCGGGGCGACCTGGATACCATCTGCGGGAAGGCGCTCCGCAAGGAGCCCGAGCGGCGCTACGGCTCCGCGGCGGAACTGCTGGCCGACGTCCGCCGCCACCTCGCCGGGCTGCCGGTCGAGGCGCGGCCCGCGACGGCGCGCTACCGGGCGGGCCTGTTCGCGCGGCGCCACCGCGTGGGGCTGGCCGCGACGGTCGCCTCCCTCCTCGCCGTCGGGTTGGTGACCGCGCTCGCGTTCGCGCGCGTCAGCGCCGAGCGCGACCGGGCGCAGACTGAGGCGGACAAGGCGGCCGAGGTCTCTGCCTTCCTCGCCTCCATCCTCGAAGGCGCCGACCCCTACCAGGCCGCGGGCGACACCCTATCGGCCTTCGACCTGCTCGAACGGGGCGCCGCGCGCATCGAGGAGGACCTCGCCGACCAGCCCGACGTCCAGGCGGCCATGCAGCACGTCATGGGCGGCGTCTACGAAAACCTGGGGCGCTACGAGGAGGCCGAGGCCCTTCTGGTCGCCGCCCTCGACACGCGCCGCCGCCTCTACGGGAGCGACCACCTCGACGTGGCCGAGACCGAGCGAGCGTTGGGCATCGTCTACCGCCGAATCCGGGATGGTGACCGCGCCGAGCCTCTCCTTCGCCACGCGCTCGACGTCCAGCGTCGCCGCCTCGGCCCGGACGATCCCGAGGCGGCCTACACCCAGCGCCACCTCGCGTCGCTCCTCCGCAACCGCGGCGAGTACGACGAGGCCGAGCGCCTCTACCGCGCCTCGCTGGCGTCCTTCCGGAGCACCCTCGGCGACGACCACCCGGACGTGCTCGACGTCAAGAACAGCCTGAGCGTGCTGCTGGAGCAGACAGGGCAGTTCGACGAGGCCGTCGGGCTGATGCGAGAGGTGGTCGCCGCACAGCGGCGGCAGGCCGCGCAGTCCGAGACGGGCGTGGACGCGTCGCTCTCGGCCACGCTGGCGACGCTGGGCACGCTCCTCCGCGAACAGGGCGACCTCGACGGCGCCGAAGCCGCCGCCCGGGAGGCGCTGGCCCTTGACCAGTCCGTGTTCGGCGATGCCCACCCGCAGACGGCGACCAGTATGCGCAACCTGGCCTCCATCCTCCGCGACCGCGAGCAGTACGATGAGGCGGGGCGGCTCTATCAGGCGGCGCTCGACATCCGGCGCGCGGCGCTCGGGCCGGACCACCCCCGCGTGGCCAACCTCCTCAACAGCTTCGGCAAGCTCCGGGCCGAGGAGGGCGACCTCGAGGGCGCCATCGCGCTCAGCCGTGAGGTCCTCCGCATCTACCGCGCCCAGCCCGACGCCGAGCCGATGCGCGTCGCGTTCGCGACCGGCAACCTCGGCGAGTACTACGAGCAGGTCGGTCGGGCGGATCAGGCCGAGGCGCTCTACCGGGAATCGCTCCGCGAGCTGCGGGCCGCCGTCCCTGCCGAGAGCGCGGATCTCGCGTTCCCGCTCGAAAGCCTGGGCACGCTCCTCAGCGGTCAGGAGCGCTTCGCCGAGGCCGAGCCGTTGCTCCGGGAGGCCGTCGCGGTCCGCCGCGCCGCGCTCCCGGCGGGTCACCGCTACACGGCCCGGTCCGAGCGCCGCCTCTCCGACGTCCTGGTCGGACTCGGCCGCCCGGCCGACGCCCGCGCGCTGCTGACCGCCAGCCTCCGCCGCCTCCGATCCGCCCGCGCCGACGCCGAACTGGTCGAGAGTGCCGAGGCGCGACTCGCTGGCCTGCCGGTGGCTGTCCGGACGGAGCGGGGCGAGTGAGGGCTCTGCGTGCCCATCGTCCCACCGAGGCCGCGGGCTCACCGCGCGGAGGGCCACCTCGGTGTGCGGATCCGGCACCGCGGAAGAGCCAACTTCTGCGATCGGTAGGGGCACACCGGCGGTGTGCCCCTACGGGGCTCCGTCGATGAGGCGCTGCAGAACATCGCCGAGGTGGCCCGCCAGCACGGCCTCATCCCCACCGAGCACGGACGCGCCGATCACGTCGCGCGTGAGGGTGAAGCCGAACAACGCGGCCACCATCAGCCCGGCACGCTCACGGGCGTCGGGCCCGCCGAGCCAGACGGCGAGTGGCGTCGCGACCTGCTCGGCGAGGGCCGCCCGGAGGACGCCGCCCGCGTCGGGGTGGGGCGCCGAGTGGAGGAGCACCAACGTCGGGTCGAATCCCTGGCGCCGGGGGCGGAGGAGGTAGCCTGCCAGTCGCTCGCCGAGGGTGCCCCGGTCGCCCACGAGCAGGTCGCCGATGGTGAAGCTGTCGCCGACGACCTCGGTGAAGAGCCCCATCTTGGAGCCGAAGTAGCGGTTGATGAGCGCCGCGTTGACGCCTGCCTCGGCCGCGATCTCGCGGACGCCGACCTGCCCGTAGCCCGCGCGCGAGAACTGCCGCCGTCCGGCGGCCAGGAGCTTCGCGCGCGTCGCCGCGCGGTCGCCGGTGATGGGCGGCTTCGAACGAGCCATACGCCAGGGGAGGAGGAGGAAGGACTAGGTAAACCGTTGGCGACCGTCGGTTCCCTGAGACCGGCCCGGCGCGCTCTGTGATGGGCTCCAGCCTCGGCCGTCGGTCCGCCATGTCGGGCAGGAGGCCACGCTGCGGGGAGGCGGCTCGCGCGTTGCCGGGCCTCGCCGCGCGGCCGTACCTTCCCGTCCCCTCTCGACGCCTCCTCCCATGGCCTCCGACGACCCGTCGCACCGCACCGACGGCCTCCGCTACCGCCGCGTTCTCCTCAAGCTGAGCGGCGAAGCCCTCCTCGGCGATCAGGCATTCGGCATCGACCACGCCGTCCTCCGGCAGTACGCCGCCGATGTCAAGGAGGCCGTGGACGAGGGCGCACAGGTGGCGCTCGTCATCGGCGGGGGCAACATCTTCCGGGGTGTCTCCAACGAAGGCGCGAAGATGTCCAGCCGCGCCCACGCCGACTACATGGGCATGCTGGCGACCATGATCAACGGCATGGCGCTGCAGGACGCGCTGGAGGCCGCGGGCATGCACACGCGCCTGATCTCGGCCATCGACATGAACGAGATCGCGGAGCCGTTCATCCGCCGCCGCGCCATCCGCCACCTGGAGAAGGGACGCGTGGTGGTCTTCGGCGCCGGCACGGGCCACCCCTACTTCTCGACCGACACCGCCGCCGCGCTCCGCGCCGCCGAGATGGACGCCGAGGTGATCCTCAAGGGCACCCGCGTCGATGGCGTCTACACCGGCGATCCGGAGACCGACCCCTCGGCAAAGCGCTACGAGGCCATCTACGGCGCCGAGGTCATCCAGCGCGACCTCAAGGTGATGGACCTCACGGCCGTCACGCTCGCGAAGGAGAGCGGCCTCCCCCTGATCGTGTTCAACATGAACGCGCCCGGCACCTTCGCCCGGGTCCTGCGCGGCGAGCCCGTCGGCACGACCGTCCACTGGGACGAGGCGGCCGAGCCGCTCGTTCTCGCCTGATCCTGTCCCTCCGCTTTTAGACCGACCCCGCCATGATCGCCCCCCAGTTGCAAGAGGCCCTCGATGAGGCCGAGATGGACATGGACGCCGCGCTCGACCACCTCGTCCACGAGCTCAACACCATCCGCGCCGGGCGCGCCAATCCGCAGATGCTCGACAGCGTCCGTGTGGAGGCCTACGGCGCCACGATGCCGCTCAATCAGGTCGCCAACACGGCTGCGCCCCAGTCCGACCTGATCACGGTGACGCCGTTCGACAAGGGCACCATCGGGGCCATCGAGCGCGGCATCACGAACGCCAACCTGGGCCTCAACCCGACCAACAACGGCTCGCAGATCCTGCTCTCGATTCCGCCGCTGACCGAGGAGCGTCGCCGGGACCTCGCCAAGAACGCCCGCGCCAAGGGCGAGGAGGCGAAGATCTCGATCCGCAACGCGCGCCGCTCGGCGAAGGACACCATCAAGAAGACCGCCAACGCCGAGTCGCTCTCGGAGGACATGCAGTACGAGGCCGAGCAGACGCTCCAGGAGATGACCGACAAGTACGTCGGCCGCGTCGACCGGACGCTCGACGCCAAGGAGGCCGACATCATGAAGGTCTGACCGCCTCGGCGCCGAGGCGGGCGGGCCCGTCTTCTGCGTTCCTTTGGATGCGCGCGCGCCGAGACCGTGTAGATTTGCGGTCCCCGGAGAGGTGCCCGAGTGGCTGAAGGGGCACGCCTGGAAAGCGTGTGTGCGGGTAACCGTACCGAGGGTTCGAATCCCTCTCTCTCCGCAACGCCCCGCTGGTGCTCGTCACCGGCGGGGCGTCGTCGTTCGGGGCGCCTGCCTCGGGGCGTCTACGGGCTGGCCGATCTACCGGGGGAGCGGCCCTCGCAGAGCGTGTGTCCCGACCGTCCACAGGATTTTAGTCCCGGCGCGGACGGTCCCGTTGAGGGTCCCCGTGATCTGCGACTTCCCGACGCGCTTGCGGTACGCCACCGGCACCTCGGCCGTCCGCAGCCCGGCGCGAACGGCGCGGACCTGCATCTCGACCGTCCACCCGAACGTCTCGTCGCGCATCCCGAGCCGCTCGTAGGCGTCCCAGCGGATCGCGCGGAACGGGCCGAGGTCGGTGAAGCGCGCGCCCCAGCGGAGGCGCACCAGCGCGCAGGCGAGCGCGTTGCCCCAGCGCGCCTGCGGCAGCAAGGCCCCCGTCTCGACGCGCCCGGCACGCTGGCCGAGCACCCGGCTCCCGATCACCAGGTCGGCCTCGTCGTGGACGAAGGGCGCCAGCAGGGCGCCGAGGTCGGCCGGGTCGTCGCTGCGGTCGGCGTCCACGAACACGACCACCTCGGGCGGACGGCGGCGCACCTCGGCGAGGGCTGCCAAGCAGGCCCGCCCGTAGCCCGCCCGGGGCTCCGAGACCACCGTCGCGCCCGCGGCCCGCGCCTCGGCCGCCGTCCCGTCGCGTGAGCCGTTGTCGGTCACCACGACGTCGCCGACGAGGCCCGTCGCCAGCATCTCGCGGACGACGGCGCCCACCGAGCCCTCCTCGTTTCGCGCCGGGATCACCACGGAGACGCGCATCAGCGACCGTCCACGAAGCCGACCCGCGTCACGGTCTGGGTGGGGAAGGGGATCGACAGGGAGATCGGGTAGACCCAGCCGATGCTCCCCACGCCTCCGATGACAGGCGTCGGCGTGGTGCCCACGACGACGCCTTCCAACTGGGCGCCCACGAACACCGGGTCGCCAGGGGTGGAGCCGTAGAGGAGGCTCGTCGCCTGGAGCTCCGCCGTGTCGAGGAACGAGAGGAACGACGCCTGCCCTCCGCCTTCCTGCGGTGTCGGCTGGGTGAGGAACGAGGCGCTGTCGTCGGTGTCCACCCGCCGCACCACGAAGCGCACCCGGGCGCCCTCCAGCCGCCCGCTGGCGACGGACAGGACGACGGGCGCGGCGTTGCTGGATGCGGAGGGCGACGGCCCCGAGGTCACGACCGACGAAGGGATTGTGACCGTCACCACGCTCCGGGCCCCGTCGGCGTCGCGGAGGGCTTCGATGCGGTGGGCGTCGCCCGGCGCCACCGCGAGGTCGGCTACGAACAGGTGCGCGCGGATGCCGTCGGGGAGGGTCACGACCGAGTCGCGCCAGGCGGTCGTCCGGCCAGTCTTCAGTTCGGTCGAGGTGACGGTCACGGGCAGCCGGTCGGGCGTGTCGAGCACGCTCCCGGCGAGGTCCTGCACACGGATGGCCTGACGAGCCGTCCGGCCATCGAGGGTGCCGTAGAGCGCGAACGCGCGGTTGTCATCGACTCGCGGCGAGAACCCGTCGTCGCAGGCGCTGAGGGCGGCGGCGAGCAGCAGCAGGAGCGACCAGCGCGTCATTCCACCTCGACGCGCAGGCCGAGCGTCGGCAGGAGCGGAAGCTGATTCACCGGCTCAGCGCGGAGGGCGTCGTAGTAGAACACGTTGGCCCGGTCGGTGGCATTGAGGACGGCTGCCTGCACGACGGTCCGCGCGCCGGGGATCCGCACGGCCCACTCCGCCGACACGTCCAGGCGGGCATAGGGGGGCGTCCGCCCCCCGTACGGCTCCGGGGCGAACAGGACGACGCCCGGCCCGGACGCGGCCTCGATCGGGATGCCGCGCGCGATCGCTTCGGTCAGGTCCAGGTAGGCCCCAGCGACCTCGGAGATCGGCCGTCCGGAGGTGAGCTGGAAGGCGGCGGCCAGCGCGAACGGCCCGCGCTCGACGCGGCCGTCCACCGACAGCCGGTGGGGACGGTGGAACGGCGGCCGGTACGTCCGCTCGGCGTCGCGGTACGTCAGTGACTGGGCGCCGTAGCGGGCGTCGAGGCGGAGGCCGGGGCGCCGGAGGGCCGCGGTCACCTCCACGCCGCGGGCGTTGCCGTTGGTGGAGAGGAGGCGACCGTCCAGGAGGATCGTCTGGCCCGAGAGCGCCTTCGCGTACCCCTCCACGCCGAGCCGCACCGGCCCGAACCCGCCCTCCCAGCCGACGAGCCTGTGAACGGCCGTCGGCACGGGGAAGGCCGTCTGGGTGGTCGTCCAGGCCGTGAACACGTCGCCCACATCGCGCTGGTCCTGCAAGCCGACGATCTCCTGCCGGTACACGCCCGCCGCCGCTCGGAAGAGGCTCGGCCCCGTCGCCCAGGACATCAGCAGCCGCGGCTCGACGGAGGTCGTCCGCGCTTGCGCGGGGAACGTCTGCACGCGGAGCCCCGGCTCCAGGCGGACGCCCGCCCCGAGGTCGAGGTCGGCGTCGACGAAGATCGACCCCTCGCTCGTGTTCTGGCCCGTCTCTGCGTTCGGCTGGAAGCTGTACTGGAACAGGTACGAGGACGCCTGGATGCCCGTCCGCACGGTGTGGGGCCCGACGTAGTAGACGTACCCGAAGCGTCCGCCGAACGTCTCCGCCGACGCCTCCCGGAAGGGAGCCCCGATGGGGTCGAACGTAGTCGTGAACCGCGACCAGTAGGCGCTCACGTCGATGGCCGCCGCGAAGGCCGACGAGATCGAGAAGAACTGCCCGCCCGCCGCCTCGGTCCGCGTGGTGATGCGGTTGCCGTTGATGCCGAGGTCGCCCTCGTCGTCGGCGAAGAGGAGCGTCCCCTGGAGCGTCGATGTCGCGTCGAGGCGTGCGTGGAGCTTGCCGTAGGCGTCCGAGAACCGGTACGGCAGCGCGATGCCGAGCGCCTCGCCCGACTGCTCCACGACCGACTGGCGCACCGAGCCGAGGAACGACATGTCGCCCGGCACGATCGGAAGCTCCACCTCGGCGCCGAGGAGCACCGGCGACGCCGTCACCGCCCCGCCGACGCGCCGCTTGTGGCCCGTCCGCCCGGTCACGTCCACCACCGACGCGATCCGGCCGCCGAAGCGGGCTGGCCACCCGCCCGCGTACACGTCCGCCGAGCGGACGACGCCCGCCGGGAGCGCGCTGTAGCCGCCGAGCAGGTGGAACGGCTGGAAGAGCGGGATGCCGTCCACCAGCACCAGGTTCTGCGTCGGCGTGCCGCCGCGGACGGAGAGCTGCCCGCCGCGGTCGCCGAGGGTGCTCACGCCGGGTTGGGCGAGGATGCCCGAGGCGAGGTCGCCGCCGGGGTCGAGGGTGGGGAGCGCCGCGAGGTCGGCCGGGCGGAGGCGCGTCAGGCCGGGCTCCCGCACCGCCGCACCCTCGATCGCCTCCACCTCGACGGCGCCGAGGGCGGCCGTCCGCGGTGTCAGCGACACGGCCAAGTCGCGGCGCTCGCCGTCGGCCAGGGCGAGCGTGTCGACGAGCGGCGCGTACCCGAGCGCCGTCACGCGAAGCACGTAGCGACCCGACAGGAGCCCGCGGAAGACGAACTGGCCCTCAGTCCCGGCGCCCCGCCCGCGTACCGTGCCCGCACTGTCGGTCAGCACCACCGCCGCGCCCACGATGGGCCCCGCCGACTCGGCATCGGCCACGACGCCGAACAGGTCGGCCTGGGCCGCGGCGGGGCCGGCGACCAGGAGCATGGCGAGCAGGGTGAGGGGGCGAATCACGGGCCCGGAGTTTACGGGCCGCGGCGGGGCCTCGGGGAGGCACGACGTACGCCCCGTCGGCCTCCGCTCCCCGCGCCTCGGCCGTGTCGCCGAGGCGGCCCGAACGAGACACGGGCCGACCCCCGAGGGACCGGCCCGTGTACAGCCTGCGCTCGCGAGAGCCCGTGCTCTGGAGCGTTACCCCTCCGCGTTCTTCCGCGCGTTGGTGGCGCGCTTGCGCTCGTGCGTGTCGAGGTGACGCTTGCGGAGCCGCATGTGGTGGGGCGTGATCTCGATCAGCTCGTCGTCGCGGATGAACTCGATGGCCTCCTCCAGCGACATCTTCTTGGAGGGGTTCATCTTGAGGAAGTTGTCCGAGCCCGAGGCCCGCATGTTGGTCAGCTTCTTCTCCTTGGTCGCGTTGACCTCCATGTCCTCGTCGCGCGCGTTCTCGCCGACGATCATGCCGTTGTAGACCTCGTCGCCGGGCTCCACGAACAGCTGGCCGCGCTCCTGCAGGTTGACGATGGTGTAGGGCGTCACCTTGCCGTTGCGGTCCGCCACGATGGCGCCCGTCGCGCGGTGCGTGATGTTGCCCGCCCACGGCCGGTAGCCGTCGAACAGGTGCGTCAGCAGGCCCGTGCCCTTGGTGTCGGTCAGAAACTCCGTCCGGTACCCGATCAGGCCGCGCGCCGGGATCTCGAACGTCATCCGGATGCGCCCGCCGCCGTTGTTCTTCATCTCCACCATCATGCCCTTGCGCGTGCCCAGCGTCTCGATCACAACGCCCATGAACTCCTCGGCCACGTCGACCGTCGCGCGCTCGTACGGCTCGTGCGTCTTGCCGTTGACCTGCTTCGTGATCACCTGCGGCATGCCGACGGCGAACTCGTAGCC
>NZZG01000004.1 GCA_002698575.1 Pimelobacter sp.
ACTCGTCCCAGCGCGTCGTGTAGCGCGGGCTCATCCTCTCGCGTCGCATCTCCCAGGCCGGTGCGCCAGAGGCCGCCCGCGTCCGCGAGAGGGTAGAGGGGCACCCCTGCGACGCCACCACGACCGCTCGCTTCCCGTACTTCCGGTTCGCCGAGTCCAGCGCCTCCATCAGTGCCGCCCGCCGCTGGCGGTCCGACGCCGTGTCGCCATCCGTGACGGCGAACAGTCCCCGCTGCTCCGTCCCCACGGGCCGGATCTCCAACAGCGTCACGCCCGCCTTGCGGTAGCGGTACGGTGCGCCTCTGGCGTCGTGCTCCACGTACGCCCGTCCCAGGCTCCGCCGCGCCGCGGCCACCAGCGCTGATGAGTCCGCACTCGCCTCGGCCAACGTCTCGCCCCGGCATCCCGAGCGGTGCGGACCGGCCCCGAACCGCTTCGTCGTTACGAACGCCTCGATCCGTCCCGCGACGAGCCCCTCGCGCCGGAGCTTTTCCGCAGCTCGTGCCGCGTGCGTCGCCACAGCCTGAGAGATCGTGCCGAGGTCGCCCGTCGGCTCGCCGAAGCTCCGCGACTTCACCAGCGTCTGCCGCGCGACGGGCGCGTCCTCCAAGGGCAGGCACGAGACGCCGCGCAGCTCCATCGCCGTCCGGAGCAGCACCACGTTGAACCGCTGGCGCAGCACGCCGTCGGGCAACGCCGCCAGTCCCGACGCCGTCGCCGCGCCCAGTGCCTCCAGCTTGGCCGCCCAGCGCCGCCCCACGCCCCACACGTCGCCCACCGGCATCGACGCCAGCCAGCGCTCGCGCTCGGGGTGGCCCCACAAGCACACGCACGGCTCGCCGCCCGCTTTCAGCTTCACCTTCGCCCACTCGCTCGCCGCCTTAGCGAGCGTCTTGGTCTCGGCCCACGAGACGCGCACCGGAATCCCCGTCCACCGGAGCACCTTCGCCCGGATCTCGACAGCCCGCCGCTCCATCTCGGCACAGACGGCCTCGGGCGAGCCCTCGGGCGTCGGCACGCTCAGGAACGCCTCGTCGATCGAGTACACCTCCACGTCAGGCGTCACCGTCTCCAAGACCCCCATCACCCGGCGGCTCATGTCCCCGTAAAGGGTATAGTTGGACGAGAACACGCGGACCCCTTGCTCCGCCAGCTCGCGCCGATGCTTGAAGAACGGCGCGCCCATCGGGATGCCGAGGTCCTTGACCTCCTGGCTCCGCGCGATGATGCAGCCGTCGTTGTTCGACAGCACCGCTACGGGCACGCCGTCCAGCGACGGGTCGAAGACCCGCTCGCACGAGCAGTAAAACGCCGAGCAGTCCACGAGTGCGAACAGCCGCCGCGGGCGAGCGCCGACGCGAGAGGGGAGAGGCCCGGCCTCTGGCGCCGTCACGACCGCCCCCGGGCGTTGTGGAGCACGAACGTCACCACGCCCCACACCACCAGCTCCTGCCCCTCGCTGAGCTCGATGGACGGGTAGTTCGGGTTCGCCGCCAGGAGCGCCGTCCGCTTTCCCTGTCGGAGAAACCGCTTCACCGTCAGCTCGCCGTCGATGGCCGCCACAACCACGTCGCCGGTCTGCGGCTCGATCGCGCGGTCGACCAGCAGCCGGTCGCCGCTCAGAATCCCCGCGCCGGTCATCGACTCGCCCTCGGCCTGCATCCAGTAGCACGATGGCGAGAGCGAGCCCGTCAGCTCGTGCATGTCGAGGTGCCCCTCGACGTAGTCGTCCGCCGGCGACGGGAAGCCCGCCGAAACGCGGCTGAGAACGAGCGGCAGCGGCGGCCCCGGCGAGACCTCGCTGGCGGGGACGTAGGCCGTCACCACGAGTTCGCCGGGCGTCGCGATGCGCGAGGACGCGCCGTCGCCGGAGTGAGTCGCGTGGGGGAAGGGCACGGGTAGACCCGGATGGTGGAAAGAGGAGCGGGGCAACCGAACGCTCGCCCCCTCCCGCTGCCACACCGTCTGTCACGGCCTCTCTCGCGTCCTCCGTGCCGCCTCTGGCGCGCTCGGCCTCTCGGTCTGGCACGGAGGCCACGCAAGAGGCCTGAGCGCTCTGAGGGGCTCTCAGGGCGCGAGACCACTCCGCACATATTCGAGACATAGGCCGGGCGTCAGGGAGGCCACCAAAGGCACCCGTCTACGGGGCGAGTCGGCACTCGTCACAGCGCGCGCGTCCGCGAGCAAGGGGCGCGCGGGCTACGCCCACTGCGCCCCCGGATTCCTCTACCCCGGCCGCCTCCCGCGTGAGGGGAGGGCGCGGCGGAGGCCGTAGGGAGGGAGTGGGGGGCGGCGGCGCTGACTGCAAGCAACGCACCGTGCTCGGCCCGTCAAGGCTTCGGGCCGCAAGCGGCCTTCTCGAGCGCCCTCCGGGCGGCCTTGACTGTCCTGTGCGCGGTGCGGGCGCAAGAGGGTGCGCCGTCGGCGCTCCGGCTCGGCAGCGCGCTCTACGCGCGCCTCGGGTCGCTCTCACACACACCGCGTGTCTCATGTCCCGTCTCTCTTCTTTCCGCGTTCGCGTCCTCTCCGGTCTCGTCGGCCTCGCCGTCGGCCTGTCGTGCAGCTACTTCTGGGCATCCTGGATAGAGCTGCCGGTAGAAGGCTGCTCCGGCAACTTCGTCTTCCAGCCGCTCAACCTCTACGTCATGGATGCCATTTGGCTCGTGCTCGGCCAGGTCGGCCACGTCCTGGTGGCGCTCGCCATCGTCCAGGTCGGGGCCAGCCTCGCAGCGGCGCTCCGGCGGTAGGTCCGCGCGCATTGGGGTCGCGTCCTCGTGGCGCGGCCTGCCGGCGCGGTGCCTCTGGCGGAGGCGACCCCAATGTGCCTCTGGCGGAGGCGACCCCAATCTCTGGGTGCTCCCCAACCGGGTAGCGCCCAAACGACCATTTTCACAGGTGCAGGTTATATGCGACCTCCCAGAGTGTCTACCTACGTAGCCTGAGCCCACCGTGAGCGCCCTGCCGACGCCTCGTTCGACCCTCGACCCGATCTCGACCGCTGTGACTTTGTCCCCCCGGATGCGGGCGCTGCTGGTCCAGGCCGTCGTCGACAGGAGGTATGGGTTCACGCCGCCTGCGAGCTACGCGCCCGTCCTCGCGCTCGCCGACATTTTCCCGGAAGCCCAGGCTGAAGTCGAAGAGATCGAACGCTATCTCGACCGGATGGACGCCGAGCGCGAAGACTCCGTCGCGCAGTTCGAGCGGTTGACCGGCCGAAAGCTGAACGTGGACGGAGAGTCCACCGACGCCTAACCTGGATCGTCCGAGCCTCTGGCACGTAGCACGAGCGCCGGACGTCACGCTGCGCGACCGGCCCGTTCCTACCGTGTAGGTCGGCGCGAGCCCTCGCCGCTCCTCTACTCCGCGCGCTCCGGCGCGCCCAGCAGAGTACCGCCATGAGCTACGCCCTCCGCGTCGGCCAGCCCGCCGCCACGACCACCCGAGGTCCCGTCCGCATCCCCATTGAAGGAGCGCGAGCCGTCGTCGACCGAGACGCCGTCATCGTCTTCATCGGCTACCGCGACCCCACAGACGCCGAGCGCGCCACGGTCGAGACCGAGCCAGTCCACCTCGCGACGCTCACGCGCGAGGCCGTCGTCTCGCTCCTGTTCGAGATCGGCCAGCCCGACGACCCGGGCTACGTCACGTGCGCCGCGCCGGTCAACCTCCACGACCCCGACGCCGAACCTCAGGCGTTTCTCGACAGCGCAGGCGGCGCGCCCATTCGTTTCGCCCTGTGCGACAGCGAGAGCGGCGTCGTCCACGCGCTCCGCGAGGTGCTCGGTCCCGACCGCGTGATCGAGACCATCCGCGCGTGTGGCCGCGCGCAGCTCGACGCCTTCGCCTCCGACCTTCACGTGCGCGAGGCCTCCCTCCGCGTGCTCTACGGCGAGACCGTACCCGGCCTTCTAGCGCGTGGCGAGCGGAGCGTGTGCGCTTGATCGTCGTCGGAACGGGCCGGGACAGCCGAGTGCAGAGGCGCTGGCGGGGAACGTGTAGGGTCACGCGTGAGGCACGGGCGGTCGGGCTGGACGGAAGAGCGAGAGGAGCGCCCGACAAGGGGCACCACACGCTCGGGCACGCCTCGGTCCTGGCAAGGGCCGCCTCCGGCTCCGTCCTCGCCATGCTCGCTCCGCTGCGCGTGGCTCCGGGCGGCCCTTGTCATCCCCTCTGGCGCGCCTCGGTGAGTGGTTCTGCCCCCAACGCGGGGCGCTCCTCCCGCTCCCACTCGCCATGCCTGCCTCCGTCTCCGTCCTCGCCCGCCGTCTCCACTCTGCGTCCGTCGTCGGCGTCTCTGGCAGCCGCGCCGCCGCGCCGGGCTGCGTCCGGGCCGTGGGCTGGGCGGTCCACCAGCTCGCTCCCGGCGCCTCTGTCATCACCGGCTGCATGTCCGGCATTGATCAGGTGGCTCGCTCGCTCGCGCCGTCGGCGCTCGTGCTCCGTGCCGCTAGCTTCGGGCGGGGGCGGGGCCGCTTCGCGCGGCGGTCCATCGCCGTCGTGCGGCGTGTGGCCGGGGCGGGGCCTCTGGCGCTCTGGATTTCCGCTCCGGGCCGGGCCTGCCCTCGGGGCTTGGTGCCGTCTGCGTCCTCGTCGGCTTGCTTCGCTGGCTTCGGCTCCGGGTCGTGGGCGTCGCTGGCGCTGGCGCTCGGCCTGGGCGTCCGCACCCTCGTGTGGCTCCCGGTCAGCATCACGCCGCCCCCATCCTGGGGGCTAGGGCTCGTGTGTGCCGGGCAGGCGGGCTCCTGGTGGGGCACGCCAGATCTGGTGTAAAGACGCCTGCGGAGTGGCACCGTGCTGCGCAGCACGGCGGGTGCTGTGCGACCGGGGCGGGCCAAGCGACGCCCCGTCCACACACCCCCGCGACCATGACACCGCTTCCGAACGCCGTCGCTAGCCAGACCCTCGCTCGCGAGGTCGAGCACGCCATCGCGGCATCCCGGCACATCACGGCGACCGACCTGTTCGCCCTCGCGGCCGATGTTTACGGCGGCACTCTCGCCGAGGGTGCCTTCACGCCCCGCGACGCCTACGACGCCGCCGAACTCGGGCTCCACCTCCACCTGCTCCGCCTCGGTCCCGTCGGCGACGACCCCGCCGCTGCGCTCGCCGAGGTCGAGCGCCTGTCGACGCTCCTGCCCACTCAGACGCGCCGGACGGTCGAGCAGAACGACTTCCAGCAGTTCTCGACACCCGCCGCCTACGCCGGGCTCTGCGCTTGGGTGAGCGGGGTAGGGGAGGGTTGCCGCGTCCTCGAACCGTCGGCCGGGACCGGCGCGCTCTGCACATTCGCGCTCGCCTCTGGCGCAACGATCCACGCCAACGAACTCTCAGGCCGCCGGGCCGACCTGCTGGCGGTCCTCCTGGAGGAGGCGGGCCAAGACCCGTCCCGGACGCTCACGCGCGAGAACGCCGACCACCTCGACGCCATCCTGCCGCTAGAGGCCCGCGCCGACGTGGTCTTGATGAACCCCCCATTCTCGCAGACTGCCGGGCGCCTCGGGACCCGCCGCGTCCCGACCGTCGGCACCGACCACGTGCTTCAGGCGCTCCGCCGCCTCGACACGGGCGGACGGCTCGTCGCCGTCCTCAGCGCCGCCGTCCAGCGCGGGAAGCCGACTCACCAGGCGTTCTTCCAAGCCCTCGACGCCGACCCGTTTCGACTCCGCGCCGACGTCGAGGTGGGCGGCGCCGTCTACCGCCCATACGGGACCTCCGTGCGTACGCGAGTCCTGGTCGTAGACCGAGAGATGGAGGGCAAAGCCGCTGACGGGGAAGGGCGTGTAGAAGCCGCCGTGGAGAGCGTGAACGAGGCGGCGGACGCGCTCGCGCCGACATTCGTCGGCTGATTGTGCGAAACGCTCCGCGGAGCGACTCGGACCGACACAGGGCGAGGTCGGACGCGGCCATCCGCGATGCCGGGCCGGTGGGCGAGCCCGTCAACGCGGCGGGCCGGAGCCCACTGGGGAATGACCCGGGCAGAGGCTCCGCACTTCGTGCCAGCCGGAAATCCCGTGGCTCCTTCTGCATCCCACGTCGCTTCTCGCGCGACAGACCACCCGGTCGAACAACTCGACCTATTCGCTCTCCTCGCACCTCGCATCGCCACTTTAGGCGCCGCACCACGTCGTCCGATGCCGACGGTGGCCGCTAATGGCCAGACCGTGCCGTCGTGGCCGTTTGCGAACACCCAGCCTCTGGCGGTCGAGACCTCCCAGGCGACGGCTCAGACCGGCGCGCTCACAGCGTCCGTGTTCGACGCCTACCGTCCGAGTGTCCGGGTCCCAGGGGCGTGCCCGCACCCGACGCGGCTCGTCGAGTCGGCTGCGATGGCGGCGGCTACGTCCCCATCCTGCGACTACCGCCCGACGCTGCCCGAGCACCTCGTGGAGGAGGGCCGCCTTTCCGACGCCCAACTCGAGACCGTCGTCCGCGCGGGCGCGGCACATGCCGAGCATCTGCCCGGCGAGGCGGGAGCCTCTGGCGTGAGGCAGGGCTTCTTTCTTGGCGATGGAACAGGCGTAGGAAAAGGCAGGCAATCTGCGGCGATCATCCTCGACAACATCCTCCAGGGACGCCGACGCGCCCTGTGGGTGAGCGAGAACCGCAACCTGATGCGCGACGCCGTCCGCGACTGGACCGCGCTCGGCGGCCCGGCAGACTTCGTCTTCGACCTCGGCGCCTGCAAGGGACCGATCCCGCGTGCCGATGGCATCTGCTTCGCGAGCTACGACACGCTCAAGGGCAAGCCGCGCGAACGCGACGGCGTGGAGTCCGGCATCGACCGGCTGGAGCAGGTCGTCGCCTGGCTCGCAGGTGGAGCGGAGGCGGCAGAGTTCGAGGGCGTCATCATCTATGATGAGTCCCACAATGCCGCTTCTGCCCTCGCGACTCAGGGGAGCCGCGGGGTCAAGCAGGCTTCGCAACGGGCGCTGGCCGTGGTGGACCTGCAGGATCGGCTTCCGAACGCCCGCATCGTCTACGCGAGCGCGACCGGCGCCACCGAGGTCGCCAACCTCGCCTACGCGGCCCGCCTCGGGCTCTGGGGCCGGGGCACGCCCTTCCCGACCGTCGAGGCGTTCGTGGAGAAGGTGTCCGCTGGCGGCATCGCGGCGATGGAGTTGGTCGCCAAAGACCTGAAGTCGATGGGGCTCTACCTCGCGCGCTCCGTCTCCTACGACGGCGTGGACTACCGGACGCTCGTCCACGACCTGGAGCCGCACCAGGCCCAGACCTACGACCGCTGCGCCCAAGCGTGGCAGGTGGTCCTCCGCAACATCCAGAGCGCCTTGGAGGTCACGAACGCCGACAAGTGCGGCCGAGCCAGGGCCTCAGCCTACAGCCAGTTCTGGGGCGCGCACCAGCGCTTCTTCCTGCACGTGCTGGTGGCGATGAGCGCGCCGAGCCTGATCCGCGACGTGGAGGCGAGGCTGGCCGCGGGCGAGAGCTGTGTGGTGCAGTTGGTGTCCACAATGGAGGCGGCCACCGAGCGGGCCTACGCGAAGGCGGTCAAGAACGGAGATGACCTCCGGGACCTCGACGTGACGCCCCGCGACCAACTCCTGCAGTTCGTCGAGGCGAGCTTCCCGACCACGCTCTACGAGGAGTACCTCGACGACGCGGGCCGAGTCCGTTCGCGGCCCGTCAAGAACGCCTCTGGCGACTTCGTCCAATCGCCAGAGGCCGTGGCCGCACGCAACAGGCTGATGCTGGAGGTGGGGGCGGTGTCCGTGCCCCACGGCGTGCTCGACCAAGTCGTGGCCCACTTCGGATCCGACGCCGTGGCCGAAGTCACGGGCCGCAGCCGCCGGTTCGTCACCCGAACCGTCGATGGCATCGAGCAAGTCGTCGAGGAGCGCAGGACCCGGAGGACGTGCAACGCCGAGGCCGACGAGTTCATGGCGGGCAAGCGCCGCGTGCTCGTCTTCAGCCAGGCCGGCGGGACCGGCCGGAGCTACCACGCCGACCTCGCGGCCGACAACCAACAGCACCGCGTCCTCTATTGCGTCGAGCCGGGTTGGAGCAGTGCGCGGTGCGTGCAGGGCATGGGCCGGGTCCACCGCGCCAACCAGGCGTGCCCGCCGGAGCTAGTGCTTGTGACCACGAACCTCAAAGCGCAGCGCCGCTTCCTGTCGACCATCGCGCGGCGGCTCGACCAACTGGGAGCCCTCACGAAGGGCCAGCGGCAGACGGCGAGCCAGGGGCTCTTGTCGTCCGAGTTCAACCTGGAGACCCCGCTCTCGCGCGCCTCCCTGCACAACTGGTTCGTGGACCTCTACCGGGGCGAGGGCCGGGCGGTCGCGTCCGGCGTCACGCCCGCGCTCGTGGAGGAGCAGATGGGGATCAAGGTTCTGGACCAGGACGGGCAACTAAACGTGGGGGCCGTCCCGGAGGTGCCGAAGTTCTTGAACCGCCTACTCTCGCTCCAAACCGGAGCCATGGACGCCGTCTTCGACTCGTGGTACGGCTACCTGGAGGAGGCGACGGAGGCCGCGAGAGAGGCAGGCACGCTCGACGTGGGCGTCGAGACGATCCAAGCCGAGCGTGTGGTCAAGACCGACGAACGACACGTCTACACGCACGAGCGGTCGGGCGCGACGACGCAGGTCGTGACGCTGGAGCTCACGCGGCGGACGGAGATCGTGGACTGGACCGAGATCTGGCGCTGGGCGAAGGAGGCTCAGGCACTCGGCTCGTGGGCCGGGTTCGTACAGAACCGCCGGAGCGGGCAGCCCTACGCGCTCTTCCGCGCCGGGAGCCGGACGACGGAGACCGGACGCGTCGTCGGAAGGCTCCGCCGAGTCGGTGTGCGGTCGAACCGGCTGATGGACGAGACGGAGCTCAACAAGCCAGGGCAGGAGGGAGGCCACCAGCCCATTCCCACCGAGGAGGCCCGGACGCTCTGGGCCGCTGGCGTCGACGCCGCTCCCGAGTTCACCACTGAGCCCATACACCTCGTGACCGGGACCATCCTGCCCATCTGGGACCGGATCGCCGGACACCCTCGCATCTACCGAGCGCAAACCGACAGTGGCGAGCGCATGATCGGCCGGGCCGTAGCCGCTGAGCACCTGAGCGCGACGCTCAAGGCTCTCGGAGCCGCGGGCGACCGCGTGGACCTCACACCCGACGCGCTGGCGGAGCGGCTACTAGTGGGCGCCGAGGCCGACCTCGCCAACGGCTGGCAGCTCCGCGTGCGCCGCGTGGCGAACGAGCCCCGGATCGAACTCGTGGGTCCGGATCTGGCCGCGATGCGCGAGCTGGAGGCCGACGGGGTCTTCGCCGAGGTGCACGCCTTCCGCACCCGGTTCTTCGTCCCGACGGGCGAGAGGGCAGCCCACGTCCTCCGGGCGGTGACGGAGCACCGGCCCGTGGTCGAGATCCGAGGAGGGGAGGGGACGGGCACCCGCCGGGCCACCTGATTGGCGCCTGCGATGCGCCAGAGGCCTATGCCGGGGCCGCTCCCCCTCGGTGAGGAGCGGCTCCGGCACTCGGCCGGAGGTCGCTCCTCGGCTCTTCCTCCTCGAGACTCATGTCGAGATCCATGCCCGGCCCCGGCGACTTCTGCCACGGCTGCAACCGTCTGCTCTGCCGGTGCCTTCCCGAACCGGACCACGACGCCCACGATGAAGCGTCTTACCAGGCGGGCTACGAGGCTTGCCTCGCCGACGGCTACTCCGAGCGCCCGATGACCGAGTGGGTCTACCAAACCGGCTCGCGGGCCGTGTGGGATACCGAGGCGAAGTGCCTCCGTCACCACATGACGCCGCTCCGGTTCGCCGAGCTCACGTGGCGGCACCGCCACGCGAGCGCCTGGGCCTACGGCCGGTGGTTCGAGCGGCTCTACGGATTTGGCCTGGAGGCCTACCTCGCGGGCTTCGACGACGCGGGCGCGGGTCTGCCGTCGGCCGTCTGCGACGAGAGAGCCCACGCGCGAGCCGAGGCCGCGCTGGACGCCTACGAGCCCATGCCCGACCTCGATGAGGAGCCCGAGCCCATCCAGTCGCCGACCGAGGCGGTCGAGGTCGACGACTGGATGCCCTTCTAGTCGCGCTCCCTAACCCGGCGCTGCGGTCTGTAATCCGCTGGCGCCGCATCCGACCGAAACCAAACCGGGGGAGGCCCCGATCCCGATGGCACATCCCGCCCACACCCGTTCGAGCCCTAGAGCTTCTGGCGGCGACCTCCGCACCCCAGCCGGAACGCTCATCCCCGAGTCCGACATCCGCACCCGTCAGATCGCGCGTCAGGCCCGTTCCTGGCGCGCGTTCGCAAGCGACCATTCCCGGATGCAGCCGGATACGCTGGACGCGAAGGCCTTCGACGCCTGCGCGTTCAGCGTCCACCACCGGGCCTCGTCCTTCGCCGTCCCCTCGAAGCTCGTCGGCACCT
>NZZG01000005.1 GCA_002698575.1 Pimelobacter sp.
CCGGCGAGCACGAATACGTCACCGCCTATTGCGAGCGCATGGGCCGTACAAGCATTTCTAACTGGGACTTTTACGTGGCCTTCCAGTTCTTCCGACTGGCCGCGATCTTCCATGGCATCAAGGGCCGCGTCATCCGCGGCACGGCCGCCAACGCGCAGGCCAAGAAACGGGCCGAAGCCTTCCCCCGCCTCGCCCGACTGGCGGCAAAGGCGATGGATAGATGTGATCATTCTTTGCGATAGCGTTCTCAAGTCGTATGAGCGTTTCCAAAAACATTCTCAACAATCTTGGGCAATTAGGAATTGGTCGACTGTTGGGCCGTTTCCGGACTGCCCTTCCGGATCGTCAGGCGTTCCTACCGGTCAGAATGCTTCAATTTAGTGTCCGCTATCGGGCGACCCAGAATTCGCCTCTAGTGACCAAAACTGATGCGCGAAGCTGACATCAAAGCTGGTCCTAACCGACGGCAGCTTTTGGTAAGAAATCGAGCGGGCTAGAATGGTCGAGTGACCTGAGCCCGGCAAACTGGTCCGTTTTTTGTGGGAATTTCCCGGTTAGGTTTGGCCAGTGCCAGCCAGGAGATTCGTGGCATGAAGAAGTCCAGGTTCAGTGAGCAACAGATTGCCTTCATACTGAAGCAGGCGGAGGACGGGACGACGGTCGATGAGGTCTGCCGCAAGGCGGGGATCTCGATCCAGACGTACTACCGCTGGCGCAGCAAGTACGGTGGGTTGATGCCGTCGGAGATGAAGCGCCTGAAGCAGCTCGAGGAGGAGAACAGCCGGCTCAAGCGCCTAGTGGCGAACCTCAGTCTCGACAAGGAGATGCTGCAGGATGTCATCAAACGAAAAATGTAAGGCCTGATCGGGCCCGTGAGCTGGTTGGCTATATGCAGTCCAGCTACGGTGTCTCCGAACGGCGGGCCTGCGATGTGTTCCCGACCAATAGGGCAACCGTCAGATACAAGTCCCGCCGTCCCGATCAGGCCAGTCTCGAAATGCGGATCAAGGAGCTTGCCGCGACGCGTGTGCGCTATGGCTACCGGCGTATCCATGTCCTGCTGCGGAGGGAAGGATGGCAAATCAACCACAAGAAGACCCGCCGGATCTACCGCGAACTCGGCCTGCAGCTGCGCAACAAGACGCCCAAGCGCAAGGTGAAGGCGAAGCTGCGCGAGGACCGGGTTCCGGCCACGGCGCCCAACGAGTGTTGGTCGATGGACTTTCTGTCGGACCAGTTGTTCGACGGGCGCAAGATCCGGGTGCTCTCCATCGTCGACAACTACACCCGGTTGTCACCGGCGCTCGATGTCCGGTTCAGCTATCGGGGCGGCGACGTGGTCGACACGCTGGAACGGATCGCGGGTCAGTATGGGAGATCGAAGCGGGTCAGGGTGGACCAGGGGCCGGAGTTCATCTCGAAGGACCTCGACCTGTGGGCCTACCAGCATGATGTCGTACTCGACTTCAGCAGACCCGGCAAACCGACCGACAATGCCTTCGCGGAATCCTTCAACGGCCGGGTCAGGGCCGAGTGTCTCAACGCAAACTGGTTCTTGAGCCTGGCCGATGCCCGGCATAAATGTGAGGCGTGGCGGCATGACTACAACAATGTCCGCCCGCACAGCTCCCTCGGCAACCAAACCCCGGCGGAGCGCGCTTTTGCATCAGGGCAGGCTAGCCTGCCCTGATGCAAAAAGAGCCGGTCTTTCTCATAAAGAACGGACCAAAGAAGGGGCCAGGCTCAAGTCAGGGCCGGACTCTACTTATCTTTGGAGGAAATCTAAGGGCTCAGACCACTCGCATTGAGAAAACCGCCCGTTCCAACCTAGACTCCCTCAAACTCGCCGCTGCAAGACTAGGGTGAAAGTATTTTGTTAACGCGACCTAGTACGACGGCTCCACTTTCGCGATCCCATCGCGCGCAAGAGCTTTGCTGACCTTAGAAAATAAATTTACTTTATTGGATGGGGCTATTTTTGGGCCGGGCTCATTCCGACGTTTCCTCCGACGAACCTGGAAACGGCGAATTTCTCAGTAGCTTCGCCAAGTGAACAGCGTTGGTCGCAACCATTGCTGCCGTTTCGGAAACCTTGGCGGGCGTTTCATGCAGGTCCTTGAAATTCGTCGATCCCATTGCTTCGCCCACCCAATAACATGCTGCCACCGGGGGGATCGTCCAGCCAACATCGTTCAGCGCCTGAAACAACTGCGCCGAGGAGAAATGAGCGCCATCCTCATTGCCGACGATAGCGGCTACAGCAAGCTTGCCAAAGCTTGGCATTCTACCTGCATCATCCGTCTCTGCGAGGAATGCGTCCATCCTTTCAAGCACCCGCTTGGCCACGCTGCCAATCTGGCCCATCCAGATCGGACCTCCCAAAATCAACATGTCGTGATCGAGTATTTGCTGGCGCAGGCCGGGCCATTCATCGCCGGGACCTTCGTCAGAGTTGACGCCTGGTTTTATATCGAGCGCGGCTACTCTGACCGTATCCGAAACGATCGCGTCACGCTTTTCGAATTCGCCACGCAGAACGTCGATCATCGCATCTGTTGACGATTCGGCTGACGGGTCGGCTTTCAATGTGCAGTTTAAAGGTAGTACTCGAAGGGGCATGACCGTCGTTTCCCTTTTTACATAGGACTGCAGAGGAAACGGGTCGGATGGGTGACCTATCCGGATTGGCTATCGGCTGGTCATGATAAGAGGCCGCCTTACCGTAACCTTTGCGCCGGACTGGGAGCAGTCAGGCTTTGAAAAACCCGGTTTGAGCTAGTGAACTTCGGGTCCATCTTCCTGCCCTAGATGATGCTCTGCATGCGTCATAGAGGGCGGCCCGGAATTATCGATCGATGGGCGTGTTGCTCCGCAATTCGGCCAACCAGACCTGGGCGCTGGCATCCGATGGCGCGCGCCAGTCGCCACGCGGGCTGAGCGCTCCTGCCGAGGAAACCTTCGGGCCATTAGGTAGCGCAGATCGTTTGAACTGGCTGAAGGCAAAGAATCTTTTCAGAAACGCTTCCAGCCAGTGAACTATTGTCGGCAGATCGTATTCCCGCCGGTCGGTTTGTGGAAACCCTGCAGGCCACACGCCTTCAGATGCATCTTTCCACGCCTGCCAAGCCAGAAACGCCACTTTTGATGGGCGCTGGCCGAACCGCACGATATGATGCAAGAAGAAATCATTGAGTTCATAGGGGCCGATCTGCTCCTCGGTACTCTGCATCTCTCCATCCTCTCCGGCAGGAACCAACTCGGGCGAGATTTCGGTATCGAGGATGGCTTGCAACACGCTGGCGGTGGCATCGTCGAACTGGCCGGTCTGAATGGTCCAGCGCACCAGATACTGGATCAGTGTTTTCGGTACGCCCGCATTCACCGCATAATGGCTCATCTGATCGCCCACGCCATAAGTGCACCAGCCCAGCGCCAGTTCTGACAGATCGCCGGTTCCGACGACGAAACCGCCATTCTGTCCCGCTAGCCGGAACAGATAATCGGTCCGCAATCCTGCCTGTACATTCTCGAAAGTCACGTCATAGACCGGATTGAAGTGCGCAAAGGGATGTTCCATGTTCTCAAGCATGAGCCGGGCGCTGGGACGGATATCGATTTCCTCTGCCGTGATCCCCAGCGTCTCCATCAGGCGCCAGGCATTCGATCGGGTGCCCTCGGATGTTCCGAATCCCGGCATCGTATAGCCGCGAATGGTTGTGCGCGGCAGACCGAGCCGGTCGCATACCTTGGCAGCCACGATCAGCGCATGGGTGGAATCGAGGCCGCCGGAGATGCCGATCGTCATGCCCCTGCCGCTGGTCGCCTGAAACCGGCGCATCAACCCGTCGACCTGGATGTTGAATGCCTCGAAACAATCCTCGTCCAGCCGATGTTGCCGGTCCGGTACGAAGGGAAACCGTCTGATCCGGCGCAGCAGAGATCCGTTCTGGTCCATTGCACGGCTTTGGCGATCGAAGCCAATCCGCCGGAAACCGGCTGCCGGACGACCGGCGGCATCAGCCGCGTCGCCGAATGTCTGCAGGCGAAGCCGGTCGCCCAGTATCCGTTCGCCATCGACATCGGCGATGCACAATTCGGGTTGCAACGAAAACCGCTCGCTCTCGCACAGCAGGTCGCCCAGTTCGTAGATCATGCCCTGCCCGTCCCAGGCCAGATCTGTCGTGCTTTCGCCATGACCGGCAGCGGAGTAGACATAGGCCGACGCCGTGCGCACGCTTTGCGACCGACAAAGCATGTGGCGTTCGTCAGCCTTCCCGATCGTGATGTTCGAAGCCGACAGATTGGCGAGAATTGTCGCGCCTGCCAGTGCGCCGCGTGTCGATGGCGGTTCGGGGGCCCAAAAATCCTCGCAAATCTCGGCAAACACTGCGAAGCCGCGCTGGTCGTTGGCTGCAAATAGCAGATCCGTGCCGAAAGGAACCTGCTGGCCGCCGATGTCGATAGTCTCGCCCGCGATGTCGCGTCCCGATGCGAACCAGCGCTTTTCGTAGAATTCGCGATAATTGGGCAAATAGCTTTTCGGCACCGCGCCCAGAATACGCCCGCGATATATGGCGACCGCGCAATTATACAGCCGGCCGCCCTGCGACAGCGGCGCGCCTATCAGCATTAGCGAACCAAGCGCGCGGCTTTCTTCCACGATACGGGCCAAAGCAGCCGTCACCCCTTCCAGCAGGGCCGACTGCATGACAAGATCGTCAAGCGCATAGGAAGATAGCGACAATTCGGGAAAGACAAGCAGGTCGACGCCGAATTCGTCGGCCCGCCGCGCTTCTTTCAAAATGGCATCCCGGTTATGAGCGATGTCGGCGGTGCGAACCGATGGGGTCGCGGCCGCTACGCGGACGAAACCATGCGTATGGGGATCGAAAAACGCATCCTGCTTCCTGCGCTTTTCGGCCCGATCGTTCCCGGTCGCATCACCCATCCATCGTCTCCGCCATCATTTCGATCGCCACTTCGATGGATTTCCACCGCACCTCATCGCGCCCGCCTGCGCCGAAATGCTCTTCACGATGGGTAAGCCTGCCGCCGCGGCGGGCGCAGGCCAGATGCACCAGGCCTTCCTCGTTCCCGTCCCCCGCCGGTCCGGCGAACCCGGTGATGGCCACGGCAATATCGGCTTGCGATCGTTGCAAAGCGCCCCGAGCCATGGCTTCGGCCACCTCGCGGCTGACGGCGTCGCAGCGGTCGACCAGCGCTGGTTCCAGCCCCAACAGATCGCATTTTGCGGCATTGGAATAGACGACAAAGCCACGTTCGAATACGTGGCTCAACCCTTCGATGTCGGTGAGAATGGACGACAACAGACCGCCCGTGCAGCTCTCGGCGCAAGTCAAAGTCAGCGATTTCTCCTTTGCTTTGCGGCAAAGATTGTTCGCTCTTTTCAATAGCTCTTCGGGCAGAATTTCGCTCATCCCCATATCCTTATCCGTGATCGGTCCGGTTACGGACTTTCATCCCTAAAGGCGGACACGCCGGAAGGTTCCGCGCCGCTTCGGTTCGAATGGCGCGATGCGAAGACCAACACATTTCGGAACATACGCGGCATGTCTCGGTTGAACCGGCATGGGAACAGATGCGCTGCGCGGTTCGGGCGGATGCCACGCGAACGAGCCGCCTTCTGTTCATCAGCCAATAGACGGGGCCGATAAAACGGGGGAATGCAATGCCAGCCGAAAATGCGGACTCACGCCATAGTTTTTATGCAGTCTGGTCCAGTCGCCTGTTTGCTCTGTTTGTGGGTCTCATCGGTATCGTGTTGGTAGCGGGCGGAGCATGGCTCGCGGTGCTGGGCGGCACACTTTATTACCTGCTGGCGGGGATCGCGCTCATGGTTGCCGCCGTGCTGTTCTGGCGCCGGTCGGCCAGCGCCATCTGGCTTTACGCCGCAATTTTCCTTGCGACCCTGATATGGGCGCTATGGGAAGTGGGACTGGATGGCTGGGCTCTTATGCCTCGTCTTGCCGGGCCGGTTATACTGTTGTTCCTTTCGCTGGCACTGGTGCCGGCAATGAAGGAAAGGCGGCCGCGTGGCGGCGCACTGGCGGCGTTGGCGCTGCCCGGCCTGATTGCCTGTGCCCTGATCGCTTATGGGATAGATCGGGCCGCAGAGGTAAAGGGCGGCCCCGCCGCAATGGCAGCAAGCCCGCAGATGGTCGCCAATCTGGCTAGGGCGAGTTCGGTCAGCCAAGCCGATTGGGCGAACTATGGCGGCACTCCTCAGGCACAGCGCTATTCCGCGCTGGCACAGATCACCCCTGCGAATGTCGGCACATTGGAACGGGCGTGGGTGGCCCATACCGGCGACCTGCCATCCGATATGGAAGATAATAAATACGGGGCGGAAACGACGCCGCTGAAAATTGGGAATCGGCTGTTCCTCTGTTCGGCGACCAATATCCTGATCGCGCTCGATGCGCGCACGGGCGAGGAAATCTGGCGCCACGATCCCGAGGTAGGGGATGAATATATTCCCTATACCGCCGCATGCCGCGGGGTTGTCCATTATCGGATGCCCGAAGCGCAGCCGGGACGGATCTGCGCTGCCCGCATCATTGAAGGCACCCTAGACGGCAGGCTGGTGGCCGTGGATGCCGCAACCGGCACCCCGTGCCCCGGCTTCGGGGAAGACGGATCGGTCGATATCACGACGGGCATGGGCGATGTCGTTCCCGGCATGGTCTCCATCACCTCGCCGCCGGTCGTCGCGCGCGGCAATATCATCACGGGACATCAGGTGCTGGACGGTCAATCGCTCTCGGCCCCTTCTGGCGTGATTCAGGCTTTCGATGCCGAAACGGGGAACTTCGTTTGGGCATGGGACATGGCCGCGCCCAATGCGGACCCCACCGAATCCGGCCGCGATTATACGCGCGGCACGCCCAATATGTGGACCATGGCGACTGCTGACGAAGAATTGGGCCTTGTCTATCTGCCGATGGGGAATTCGGCAGGCGATTACTGGAGCAGCGACCGGAGCCCTGAGGAAAATCGCTATGCCACTTCGCTGGTCGCGCTGGATGCGGAAAGCGGAAGGCCGCGCTGGCACTTCCAGACCGTCCGGATGGACGTGTGGGACTACGATCTGGGTTCGCAGCCCACGCTGGTCGATCTGCCGGGCGGCCTGCCCGCGCTTGTGCTGGCCAGCAAGCAGGGTGATATCTATGTCATCAACCGGGCAACCGGCGAGATGATTTCGCGTGTGGAGGACTGGCCCGCCCCGCAAGGCGGGGTAGAGCCGGCGATGCGCGCCGCAACGCAGCCGCATTCGCTGTATCACACGCTTGCGAAGCCCGCCCTGACCGAGCAGGACATGTGGGGGATAAGCCCCGTCGACCAGCTGGCCTGTCGCATCCAGTTTCGCCGCGCGGCCTATGACGGCATATATACGCCGCCCACCACGGAAAGGCGCTGGATCCAGTATCCCGGCTACAATGGCGGGTCCGACTGGGGCGGGATCGCCATCGATCCGATCAATGGGATCATCGTTGCCAATTATAACGATATGCCCAACTATAACCGCCTTGTCCCGCGGGCAGAGGCGGACCGCAAGGGCTGGGTTCCGCGGGGCGAAGCGCGGGGTGGCAGCATGGGCAGTTCGCCCGAAGGCGCGGGCGATCCGATGGAAGGCGCACCTTTTGCGATCGACGTGAATGCGGGTTGGCGATTGCCCATCACCGGCTTGTTGTGCAAGCAGCCGCCCTATGGCGGAATCCGCGCCATCGACCTGTCCAGCGGGCAAACGATCTGGGACCGTCCCATCGGCACGGCACGGCGAAACGGGCCTTTCGGTGTCCCATCGATGCTGCCGGTCACCATCGGAACACCGAATAATGGCGGCAGCGTTGTTACTGCAGGTGGCCTGATCTTTATCGCGGCGGCCACCGACAATATGTTCACGGCCATCGACATGAAGTCGGGCGCAACGCTGTGGCAGGATGAATTGCCCGCAGGCGGACAGGCCACCCCCATCACCTATGAAGCCGACGGCCGCCAATATGTCGTCGTCATGGCGGGCGGACATCATTTCATGGAAACACCCGTGGGCGACGCATTGGTCGCTTATGCGCTTCCGGCCCGTACCGAATGACGGTCTTTCGATAGCCGTCCCGCCCGTACAAAGGAGCATCACATGAATAGCAAACGCACAGCTGTCCTCGCCGTTCTTGCGGTCATTCTGGGTATCGGCATTATCGCCTTTGTCGTGCCGATCATACAAAACCACACCATGGAGGGGGCATCGCAGAATCTGGTCGTAAACGTACGCTAAGCGCCTGACCGGCTGTTTTGCGTGCGCAGTGGGCGATATCCATCCTCGGGCAATTCCATGTCGCTCCAGAGATAATCGCCGGTAAGACTGATGTGCTCCCAGCCCAGTGGCGCGGCATGGCTCAATAGCTCATCCTCAATGACACGGCCTTGCTGGCGCAGATAATCGGCCGCCCGCCCGAGATAAACGGTATTCCAGAGGATTATCGCGGCCGACACGAGGTTGAGGCCCGACGCCCGGTGGCGCTGGTTCTCAAATGTCCGATCCCGCAGCTCGCCAAGCCGGTTGAAAAATACAGCGCGGGCCAAAGCGTTGCGGGCCTCGCCCTTGTTGAGATTGGCGTTGGTGCGGCGACGTAGGTCAATGTCATCGAGCCAATCCAGCATGAACAACGATCTTTCAACCCGACCAATCTCCCGCAGCGCCCGCGACAGCGAGTTCTGACGCGAATAGCCCGCCAGCTTCTTGAGCATGACGGAGGCGCTGACTGTGCCAGTGCGGATCGATGCAGCGAGGTGCAGCACCTCTGCCCAGTCATCCTCGATGGCTTTCACGTTGACGGCACCCCCGATCAATTGATCGAGGGCGGCAAATTCGGTGCCCTGGGCAAGCGTGTAGAGCCGCCTCTCGCTGAGATCGCGAATGCGCGGAGCAAACCGGAAACCAAGCAAATGGCACAAGGCGAACACATGATCGACCGCGCCGGCAGTGTCGGTGGCATGCTCCTGGATCTCCAGTTGGCTCTCATGATTGAGCAGCCCGTCGATCACATGGGCGGCCTCGCCGGCGTTGGCGGCGATGACTTTGTTGTAGAACGGGGCGTAGCGATCCGACACGTGCGTGTAGAAAAGCACGCCGGACTCCGAGCCGTATTTGGCATTATAATCCGCGCGGCCCTCACCTTTGGCGCCCGCTCGATAAAACTGCCCATCGGACGATGATCCCGTTCCCGGCCCCCAAATTGCCGAATGGGGTAACGCGTGATGATGATCGACGATGGCTGCCAGGGCTGCGGAATAGGTCTCGTCACGGATGTGCCATTGTGCGGTCCATATCAGGCGTGCGTGGGTCAACCCTTGAGAGCTTTCCGCCATGCGGCCCAGTCCCAGATTGGTGGCATCGGCCAAAATGGCGGCCATCAGCGCTTGCCCATCGTGGGACGGTGCCCCGTTTCGTACGTGCGTGAAACAATCGGCAAACCCTGTCCATACGCCCACTTCGGCCAGCAAATCGGTGATGCGTATGCGGGGAAGCAGGCCGTATAGCTGTGCCTTTAGGTTCTCGGCCTCATCAGGGACCGCGTTACGGAGCGGAGAAATCTTGAGACCGCCGTCGTCAAGGATCACATCAGGCAATTCGCCCTTCAGTGCCTTCGAGTTGACCTCTGCCATCCGGGCAGCGAGCCTCTCGCGCCGATCGTCGAGCCAGGCAGGGAACGAGGTGTCGATGGCGACGGGAACTCTTTGCTCGAGCAGCATGGTTTCGAAAGTGGGCTTGGGCAACAGATAGTCGGCCAGAGTTCGATAGGCCCTGCTGCCTTCAACCCAGATCGCGCCCGACCCCAGTCGTTCCCGCAAATGCACAATGACCGCGATCTCGTATGCACGGCGGTCCACCTTCCCATCATCGAGGACAAGCTTGCGCCAGCGCACTCGCAGAAAACCAAGCGGCACCACGGGCGGGAGAATGCGCCGGTTCGATCGATACAATTCGATGAGGGCCGCCACCGCCGCCAGAACGGGATCGTTCGACTTTGCCGCCTTGAAAGTGAATGCCGCTAAAAACTGCGGGGCAAATCGCCGCACCATGGGATACCGTTCCAGCACATCCGTCAGTCCATGCTCGCTTCCACGGGTAAGAAGCTCGGTTTCCTCAACGCTTCGCTCGATATTCGGCCAGCCAATTTCCCGTTCGATCGCGTCCCTGGGATCCTCCTGCTTCCAGCGCCCTTCGATCAGCAGCCGCCCGAGCGCCGCGTAAATTTTGCCGATTTCCTTCAGACGACCCGCTTCTTCGACCAGTCGTGCAGAACGGGACCGTTCCGCGCGGCGGAATAGCGATCCAACCATCTTTTCCATCATGAATACGGCGGCGTCGGTCAACGTCACTTCCATTTCAATGACGAACGCGCAGAGCGTGGCAGTACGTCGTACCTCGTCCAGCCTGGAGAGGTGCTGCGCGCTCATGATCGCCGCCTCGCGAGACATGACGGCGTAGCGATTGGCGTGAATGGTGCGCGCGCGGGCCGGGTCGATGACCAACCCGCGCACGACGCTCAGTCTTTCGATTACAGCGGCGAGATTGCTGGCGCTGGGTGCTTCTGGATATTCACGCAGCCATGCCAGCGTGGTCCGACCGAGGGCAGGGTCTGTTGCCAGCAGTCGTACCAGATTGTGGCTTTGTTCGGCGGACAGCTCGCTGACGATTCCGGCATACGCAGATTTTCGCGCACGTGCGCGCGCAACCAACGCGATACGTTCGAACGTGTCACTGGCGGGCAATGTCACATTGTTGTCCCGAAGGGCTTGGACCATCGCTGCGACAATTGCCCCACCCCGATCGGTTGAAGTCGCCACTTCAACTGCGATGTCGAAAAGGGCACGCCGATCCGCAGTCATGAAAGGGCGCATGCCCAGCCAAGCTTCGGCTTGGGCGCGGTGTTCCCGCAGCGTCGGCAGCCGATCAGCGTAGAGGGCAAAATCGCTGACGGCGCATGCAAGCTGTTCGGCGAGCAACACCAACATCGGCATCGGCGGAATTTCATCGGCACGCAGGGGGCGGCCTGGCGCGCGCAGGTAGCAAAGCTGGACGGCAAAACCGATCCGGTTGGCAGGGCGACGTCTGCGGAAAATTTCTGCGAGTTCGTTGCTGCCGAGTGTGTAGAGCCGCTCGACGATGTCGGGTTCCGTCGGCGGATCGAACAGGGCGTCTCGCTGACCGGGGGTGAGGATCGTTTTGCCCGCCATATGCGCTTCCCGATTTCGAGGTGTCACTTATTCATATTGAACACCGTTTATCGATCATAGACAGCATGACGGATTATGTGACATCCTCGGCTATGGCAGCAGGCAGTCGGCTGCTGCGCTCCATAAACGGACGTATATGTGACAACTCAGATTGGTTACGCGCGGGTGTCCAAGGCGGACGGCAGCCAGGTCCATGACCTCCAGCGCGACGCCCTGATCGCGGCCGGCGTCGATCCCGAACATATCTATGAGGATGCCGCGTCGGGTCGGCTCGACAAGCGACCGGGGTTGGACGCGTGCTTGAAGGCGCTGCGCCGCGACGACACGCTCGTGATCTGGAAGCTCGACCGGCTCGGCCGCGATCTGCGCCACCTCGTCAACACGGTTGGCGACCTGACCAAGCGCGGTATTGGGCTCAAGGTGCTGGCGGGTGAAGGTGCGTCGATCGACACCACCACCGCCAATGGCCGGCTGATCTTCGCGATCTTCGCCGGCCTCGCCGAGTTCGAGCGCGAACTCATCGTCGAACGCACCAAGGCGGGGTTAGCCGCCGCGCGGGCACGGGGTAGAAAAGGCGGCCGGCCATTCAAGATGACCTTGGCAAAGCTACGCCTTGCTCAGGCCGCTATGGGCAAGCCCGAAACCGTGGTCGCCGATCTTTGCGCGGAAATGGGCGTGACACGCCAGACTCTCTACCGCTTCGTGGATCCGACCGGAGCATTGCGTCCAGACGGCCAGCGCCTTTTCGATCGTGGACGACAGCTCCGTTAAGCAGCTGTCGCCCCCTTGCGGACATTCGCGACACGGGGCGGATTCCCTGAAACCCGCCGTTCCCTCGCCCCCGGTTTATGACGGTGCCGGGCCGTTAAGCGAATGTCCGGATCGGAGCGAGCTCGCGGAGATAGCTGACGCTCGTGCGAAGTCGGCAGCCGACCAATCCAAGTCGTTGCTCAACCGACATGTGAATGGCCGCTCGTGCCGAAACTCGCCATTCCCTTTTTAGCCAAGCTGTCTGGCAGCAGTGCGCCGAACTACGCTGTTCATAGGGCAAGCCTTAATTGCTGACGCGCGCTGCCCGTTCTGGCAGCCCAATAGCGTTCGACAAACGACCGTTTCTAGATACACAAGCAAGTGCTACAGAGCGTCGGCGGTGGGCATAACTGGAGCTGCGAAACCCCTTCGGCCGGTCTTGGCGCCTTTGATCGGGAAAGCGCCGCGTGCCCTGATGGTGGCGGTGCCAATGAAGATCGAGCAATCGAACTTGATCGTAAGGGTAATGTCCTGAGTACCCATCGGGGCGTTCGCCACAAGGGCGCAGTTGCCGTTTAGATGGCATTGTCGGGGCAAATGTACCACTTGGTAAGGTGGGCCGAGGCAGGGCAGTGAGATGCCCCGTCCTCGCAAGCCAGCCAGCCCGTTCCGCTGTTTAAACTCTTCGCCGGAGGTAGTCCCCCTCGTGGTGATGATGTATGTGCGGTTTCCGCTGTCGCTGCAGAATGTCGAGGATTTGCTGTTCGAACGCGGGATCGACAGCAGTCATGAGAACGTACGGCATTCTGGCAATTTGATGCTGAGGCGTTCTACCGAGCCTGGCCATCGGAATTAGGAAACTTTTGCGTGGCTCTGCCAGAGCTGCAAGTAAATCGGTACAATGTTAGAAACTCACGCCAAAGATATTGTGCTGTCGCCGCACGCTGCTTAAACACAGCATGTGGAACTATATTTATACTTGGCTAGCTTGTCAGCCACAGGCTTGGCCATGAACGCGTCGGCGAAGGCTAGCGACCTGCACCGCAGGGAAGTCATTCCCGAATCATCAACTAGTACTCCGATCACTTCCGTTCAGGTGACGCCCACCCAACTGTTCGGTGTTGCTGACAACGCGCGCGATGCGGGCGATTTCGCCACGGCCGAAATTGCTTATCGGGCGTTGGCCACCAATCCTGATATAGAATTGCGGACCGAGGCGCGCTTTCGTCTGGCGATGATGCTCGCCGATAGGATGGCCCGCCCGCGTGACGCTGCTGTCGAACTGCGCCGCATCCTCGATGAAAAGCCCAATGCGCCTCGCGTTCGTCTCGAACTTGCGCGCATGAACACGGTGCTTGGCCGCTTCGGGGCAGCAGAACGAGAGTTCCGGGCAGTGCAGGCCGGTGGCCAGCTTCCGCCGGACGTCGAACGCG
>NZZG01000006.1 GCA_002698575.1 Pimelobacter sp.
GAGTTCAAGGCGATCTACTGGTGGGAATGGGGGCACCGGCAGCTTGGGCGCTTCGTCGGTCTTGTCTGGGCGCTGGGGTTCTTCGGCTTTTTGCTGACCCGCCGCATCCCGGCGGGCTGGACGCCGCGCCTGCTGGGCCTTGGCGTGCTGGGCGGGCTACAGGGCGCGATCGGCTGGTGGATGGTGTCCTCGGGGCTGGAAGGCACGATGCTGGCGGTGGCCAGCTATCGGCTGGCCATCCACCTTGGGCTGGCGTTCCTGATCCTTGGCCTGATCTCGTGGTACCGGATGCGCCTGAAACGCCCCGAACGCGAGCTGATGCAGGCCCGCCGGGGCCGCGAGCAGCTGATGCAGGGCTGGGCCGTGGCGCTGATCGTCGTGGCCTTCGCACAGATCCTGCTGGGCGCGCTGGTCGCGGGCATCGACGCGGGCCGCAACTATACCGACTGGCCGCTGATGGCGGGCGCCTTCACGCCGCCGGGCATGTGGGACATCACCCCCGCGTGGCGCAACCTGTTCGAGAACGACGGCACGGTGCAGTTCTTCCACCGGCTGGTGGCCTACGGGCTGTTCGTGCTGGCGCTGGTGACGTGGTTCCTCTCGCGCCGGTCGGCGCTGGCCGCGACGCGGCGGTCGTTCGACTGGGTCGCCGTCGGCGTGTTCGGGCAGGCGGTGATCGGGATCGTGACCGTGATGCATTCGTCGCCGCTGCATATCGCGCTGGTGCACCAGCTGGGCGCGGTGATCGTCTGGGTGCTGATCCTGCGCGCCCGGTTCCAGACCCTGTATCCCTCTGCGCAATCCGTGCGCGGCTGACCCTTTCAGACCAAGGACGCCCCCAAGCATGACCGCATTCGACGATCTCATGGCCCACCAGCGCGACACCGAGGCGCTGGCGGGCATTTCCGGCCGACTGGGCTGGGATCAGGAAACGATGATGCCGCGCGGCGCCGCCGAGCAGCGTGGCGAGGAAATGGCCGCGATCGAGGGCGTGCTGCACGCCCGCCGTACCGATCACCGTGTCGGCGACTGGCTGGACGCCATCGACCCGTCCGGGCTGGACGCGGTCGCGAAGGCCAAGCTGCGCCACATCCGCCGCGATTTCGAGCGCAACAGCAAGGTTCCGGCGTCACTTGCGGCCGAACTGGCCCGCGTGACCTCGGTCTCGCAGGGCAAATGGGCCGAGGCCCGCGCCGCCGAGGATTTCGCCGCTTTCGCCCCGGTGCTGGAGCGCGTCGTGGGGCTGAAGCGCGAGGAAGCCTCGGCGCTGGCCGGGAACGGCGACCTCTACGACGCGATGCTGGACGATTACGAGCCCGGCGCCACCGGCGCGGGGCTGGAGACGCTGTTTTCCGCGCTGCGCCCGCGCCTTGTCGCGCTGCGCGAGGCGGTGCTGGGCGCGGATCACCAGCCGGCTGAGATCGAGGGCAGTTTCGAGGAGGCCGCCCAGCTTCAACTGGCGCGCGAGATGGCGCAGGCCTTCGGGTACGATTTCAACCGGGGCCGGATCGACAAGGCGGTGCACCCGTTCTGTTCCGGCAGCGGCGCCGACGTGCGGATCACCACCCGCACCGCTCTGACCGATCCGTTCAACTGCGTCTACTCGACGATCCACGAAACCGGCCACGCCTGTTACGAGCAGGGCATCGATCCCGAGTTCGCGCTGACGCCGCTGGGGCAGGGCGTGTCGCTGGGCGTTCACGAAAGCCAAAGCCGGATCTTCGAGAACCAGCTTGGCCGCTCGCGGGCCTTTACCGGCCACCTGTTCGACCGGATGACCGCGCTGTACGGCGATCTGGGGATCGCGGACGCGGACGCGTTCTATGGCACCGTGAACCGGGTCGCGCCGGGGTATATCCGGACCGAGGCGGACGAGGTGCATTACAACCTGCACATCCTGATGCGGTTCGATCTTGAACGCGCGCTGATCTCGGGCGGGCTGGAGGTCGCGGACCTGCCGGACGCATGGAACGCGCGGTTCCAGAAGGACTTCGGTGTCGTCGTGGACAAGCCCAGCAACGGCTGCCTGCAGGACGTGCACTGGTCGGTGGGTCTGTTCGGATATTTCCCGACCTACACGCTGGGCAACGTCTATGCCGGCTGCCTGCTGAAGGCGATGCAGACGGCGGTGCCGGATCTGGATGCGCAGCTGGCGGTCGGCGAAACCACGGCGGCGACGGGGTGGCTGCGGGAGAACCTGCAACGGTTCGGCGGCCTGCGCGAACCGCGCGAGACCATCGCCCACGCCTGCGGCTTCGAACCGTCGGAAGAGCCGCTGCTGGAGTATCTCGAGGCGAAGTTCCGCGGGATCTACGGGATTTGAAGCGTTAAGCACGGGGGGGCTCTGCCCCCGTCGCGCTGTGCGCGACTCCCCCGAGGTATTTTGAAAGAGAAGAAGGGCGCGGCGCTTATTGCGTCCAGTCCGGGGTGCGCTTTTCAAGGAAGGCGCTGATGCCTTCCTCGGTGTCGCGGTTCAGCATGTTCTCGACCATCACCGCGCCGGTATGGGTGTAGGCAGCGGCGAGGGGCATCTCGATCTGGTCGTAGAAGGCGCGCTTGCCGATGCGGACGGCGCTGCCCAGCTTGGCGGCGACCTGTTCGGCCAGCGCCAGCGTTTCGGCCCCCAGTTGGGCGGGGGCGACCACGCGGTTCACGAGGCCAAGGTCGCGGGCGCGGTCTGCCGTCAGGAAATCGCCGGTCACCAGCATCTCGAACGCCTGCTTGCGCGGGATGTTGCGGCTGAGCGCGACCATCGGGGTCGAACAGAACAGGCCGATGTTGACGCCGTTGACGCCGAAGCGGGCGTCGTCGGCGGCGACGGCCATGTCGCAGGACGCGACAAGCTGGCAGCCGGCGGCGGGGGCAAGGCCGTGGACCTCGGCGATGACCGGCTGGGGCAGGGCGGGGATCGCCTGCTTGACGCGGGCGCAGCGGTCGAACAGGTCGGCGAAGGCGGCGGCGCCCCCGTCGGGGGCGGCGCGGGCGGCGGTCATTTCCTTCAGGTCGTGACCGGCGCAAAAGGCGCGGCCCGTGCCGGCAAGGATGACGACGCGGATCGTGCGGTCCTGTTCCAGCGCCGCGAAGGCCGCCGTCAGGTCGGCCAGCATCGCGTCGCTGAGAGCGTTCAGGTTGTTCGGTGAGTTCAGGACCAGCCGCGCCACCGCGCCATGATCCTCGCGTTCCAGCAATGCCATCTTGTCCTCCGCCCGCTTTCCCCCGACCCTAGGACGGAAGTTGCGGAGGGGGAAGCATGACGAAGATGACGATCGATGAGTTGCACGCGTTCCTGCACGAGGCGTTCCCGCAGGTGGCGGCGGATTTCGCCGTGGAAGAGGTGGGCGACCTGCAGATCCGGGTGCGGATGCTGATCGCGGACCGCCATCTGCGACCCGGCGGCACGGTGTCCGGCCCGTCGATCTTTGCGCTGGCGGACGTGGCGATCTATCTGGGCCTGCTGGCCGAGATCGGGCCCGAGGCGCTGGCGGTGACGACGAACTGTTCCATCGACTTCATGCGCAAGCCCGCTGCCGCCACCGATCTTGTGGCAGAGGCGCGTATCCTGAAGCTGGGGCGGGTGCTGGCGGTCGGCGACGTGCTGATCCGGTCTGCGGGCGATCCGGCGCCGGTGGCACGGGCCAGCCTGACCTATTCGATCCCGCCGCGGCGATAGGGGGCGATCACGCAGCTTTGCCCTGCCGGTGGCTTTCGCGGCGCTGCGGCATCGCGTATGGCTGCGGCTTGTCTGGTCCGGAGGCTGCGTTGAACACCACCATCCGTTATATCCTTGGCGGGTCTGCCGTGCTGTTCGCCCTGCTTCTGGCGGGCAGTTTCGCGGGCGCGCTGCATCCGGTGGGCGACTCGCTTGCGGTGTTCCGCCTGCATTTCGCCGCCGTGCTGGTGCTGCTGGCCCTGGGCTGGGCGCTGGCCGGTCGCCGGGCCGCGCTGGCGCTGGCGCTGGTAGGGGCCTGCGCGGTGGGGCCGACCGCGTGGATGTGGGTCCGCCCGGCAGAGGCGGTGCCCGCCGCGACGCTGGTGCATTACCAGAAGAACCTGCTGTGGGTAGAGCGTGACATGACCGGGCTGGCCGGGGACATCCGCCGTGTCGCGCCCGATGTCCTGACGGTGCAGGAACTGACCGAGGGCAATGTCGCGGTGCTGAGCGCGCTGAACGACGTGCTGCCCGCGCGCGAGGTCTGCCGTTTCGACCGGATCGGCGGTGTGGCCGTTGCCTCGGCCTGGGCGAAGATCCCCGGCAGCGGCTTTTGCGACGAAACGCTGGGCGTCACGGGCATGCAGGTCGAGGCGCCGCAGGGGCCGTTGTGGGTCGTGTCGCTGCACCTGCACTGGCCGTACCCCTATGCGCAGGCCGAGCAGATGGAGGGGCTGTTGCCGATCCTTGCGGGGCTGGACGGGCCGGTGGTGATCGGTGGCGATTTCAACAGCGTCCCGTGGAGCACCTCTGTCGCGCGGATCGCCGAGGCGACCGGCACTGCGCGGGTCGGACCGGCGCGGTCCACCTACCGCGAATTCGAGCCGCTGGTGCCACTGCCGATCGACCATGTGCTTGCGCCCGAGGGCCGCAGCGGCACGACCGAGACGCGGCCGCGTCTGGGGTCGGACCACCTTGGCCTTGTGGCGCGGATCGCGCTTTAGCCGTCAGCCGTCGATCTGCGCCGCCATGATCGCGATGGCGCGCTGGTAGACCGTGGCCGCGTTCCATTCGTTGAGAACGGGGAAGTTCGTCTGCCCTTCCTGATATCCGGCGCCCGGCTGCCAGCCTTTTTGGCGCAGGTACCACGCGGTCGAGGCCATCGCGTCGGACAGGTTGTACAGATCGACCCGCCCGTCGCCGTTGCCGTCGCGCCCGTAGTTCAGCGCGTTGCCGGGCAGGAACTGGGTGTGGCCGAGTTCGCCGTGCTTGGCGCCCACGGTCGACGTGGTGATCGACCCGCTGTCGATCAATTTCAGCGCCGCGATCAGGTGCGGGGTGAAGAAGGCGGGGCGGCGGCAGTCGTAGGCGAGCGTCGCGGTGGCCGACACAAGGTTGGTGTCGCCCATGAAGCTGCCGAAGGCGGTTTCCATGCCGTGGATCGCCAGCAGAACACCGGCGGGCACGCCGTAGATCCGTTCGAGGCTGGCGTAGAACTGCGCGTTCTGCGCCTTGAGCGCGCGGCCGCGCTGGACGATCACGCTGGCGCCGCGGATCTCCATGAATTTCTCGAGCGTGTAGGTGAAGCTTTTCTGATTGCGGTCGGCGGCGATGGTGCCGGTGTTGTAGCGGGCGCTCATCAGCGCGTTGATCCCGGCCTGCCCGACGCCGTTCTGTTGGGCGACCGAGGCGAACTGGCCCTTCCACTGGTCGAATCCGGCGGCGGTGTTGCCGCAGCCGACGGACTGGGCGGCGGCGGGCGCGGCGAGGGACAGGGTGGACAGCACAAGGGCGGCAAGACGGCGCATGGGGGACTCCGGTTGGAAATGACGTTGCGGCGACACTACCTGCGGTGGTGGCGTTTCGGTAGTCCTGTCAACGGGTTCAGGCGGGTTCTTGCGAGTTCGTGATCGGCCCGCAGTTTGTTCAGGGTCAGCTTAATTCGGGCCGGGCTCAGCGTGGGGCCGGTTCGGGCGCCGCGCGCGCACAACATCGCTCTGCCGCCTTCCAGCCCCGTGGCAGGAATGCTAACCCGCTTGGGAAGCCCAAGCCGGAGATCCGCGTGCCCAGCGACGACGTGAAAGCCCAGTACGAGGTCTATCCCTATCCCGAACGCGACTCCGCGGACGAGACGTCGCGGCTGATCACCGGCTCGCCCTCGTGGCCGCAGGAAATGGATCACTGGCTGTGGGGCGGCGTGCGGGACTGGTCCAAACCGCTGAAGGCGCTGGTCGCGGGGGGCGGTAGCGGCGACGGTCTGATCCAGCTGGCGCAGCTTCTGACATCGGCGGGGCGGTCCTATGAGATTACCTATGTCGACCTGAGCGATGCGGCCCGCAAGATCGCCGAGGCGCGGGCGAAGGCGCGGGGGCTGACCGGCATCCGCTTCGTCACCGGGTCGCTGCTGGAGGCGCCGGAGCTTGGGCAGTTCGACTACATCGACTGCTGCGGCGTGCTGCACCATTTGCCGGAACCCGACGCGGGGTTCGCTGCCCTGTCCGGGGCGCTGGCCGAGGGCGGCGGGCTGGGGCTGATGGTCTATGCGCCGCTGGGGCGGTCGGGTGTCTATCCGCTGCAATCCGCATTCACGACGCTTTACAAGGATCTGCCGCCAAAGGAAAAACTGGCGCTGGCGAAAGAGCTGTTCACCCGGCTGCCGGACGGGCATCCGTTTCGCCGCAACCCGCATCTGGTCGACCACGAACAGGGCGACGCCGGGTTCTACGACCTGTTGCTGCACAGCACCGACCGGCCCTACACCATCACCGAGCTGACCGACGCGCTGAGCCGCGCGGGGCTGGAACTGGCCGGGGTGCCGGAACCGGCGCTGTACGATCCGGCGCGTCTTTTGCCGCAGGGCCAGTCGGTGCCGGACCAGTTGTCCGACGTTCAGCGGATGCAGCTGGCCGAGGATCTGCGCGGCACCTTCAAGACCCATGTCGTCTATGCCGTAAAACAGGGGGGACGGATGGCTCCGCCGCGCGGCAAACCCTCTGCGATCCCGCATATCCGGGGCGCCGACCCGCGGCAGATCGCCCGCGCGGTGGCGCGCGACGGGGCGCTGCGGATCACCGCAGGCGGCGAGAAACACACGCTGCGCATCGACCGCAAGGCTGCGCCCCTGATCGCCGCCGTCGACGGGCGGCGCCCCCTGTCCGCCATCGCGCAGGCCTGCCGACTGGACCCGATCCGCTTTGCCGGGCTGTGGGGCCCGGTCGAGACGGGGCTGGGCGGCTTCGGACAGCTTCATTATTCCACGCTACTCTCCGGAACCCGTGCATGACCTACCAGCCCGAGCCGATCCTTCAGTCCCGTCTGTCCTATGCCCCGTGGCTTAGCCCGCAGGGCCACCGGCTGCCCGGCACCGACCGCTGCCCGCCCGCGTTGTGGCTGTGGGCGGACGAGGCGCTGGCGCCGCAGATGGCGCTGCGCGACCGGCTGCTGCGCGAATGCCCGGATGATGTTGTCGCGATGCGGCCCGAAGCGGCCGAGGCGGCGACCGAGTTGCTGTCCGAGGTGGTGACCTGGCTGCGCGACCGGCCCGGCTATGTCGTGGGCACCTCTGCCGTCACGCGGCCCGACGGTGTGCTGGTCGAGCTTGATCACGACCGGCCGATGCACTGTGTCGCGCGGCTTGTGCAGTCCGACCTGTGCATCCTGCAAAAACAGGGCGACGAGCATGTCCTGACCGCCGCCGCGCTGTGCTTTCCGGCGCATTGGAGCCTGCACGAGAAGCTGGGTCAGCCGCTGGGGCTGATCCACCAGCGGATCGAGCCCTATGACGAGACGGTCGCGCGCCGGGTACAGCGGCTGTTCGACGGGATGCGCGCCGAGGCGCCGCTGGTGCGGTCGAACTGCCTGCCGGATACGAATTTCGAGCTGTTTCAGTCGGGCCGGAAGCCGTCTGGTTTCCAACGAAAGGGCGACGGCGCCCGTTTTGTGCGGCTGGAGCGTCAGACGCTTCGCCGCATCCCCGTTTCGGGCGCCGTCGTTTTCGCCATCCACACCACTATGGTGCGCCCGGATGAGCTCGACCCCGACGAAAGGGCCGACATGGACCGCCATCTGGCGGCCCGGCAAGCGTCTTAAGAGATCGCCTGAAGGATCAAAGGCATCGTGCAGATGCCTGCGGCGGCGGTCGAACACGCCATCGTCGCACCGCGCATCATGGCCTGACCGTTGCGCTTCGCCATTTCCATCGCGGCAAGCGCCGGGGGGGCGACGCGTTCCAGTTCCGCGCTGACGCGGTCCAGCATCGACACGTTTTCGGTCGGGCGATGGGCGCCCTGCACGATCTGGGTCTGGATGTAGGTCATCGCGCGGGCTTCGATGCCGTGCTTTTCGTCCACCCGCTGCTCGGCGGCGCGGATCGCGTCGATGCCGGTATCCAGGGTCGGAAGCTGGGCGATGCCGAACAGGCCGGCCCGCTTGAATTCCTCGCCTGCGTAAAGAGTGTCGTTCTCGCACCAGAACACCAGCGCGGCGTCCTCGGCCTCGTTCAGGTACTCGGTGACCTGCCAGCACAGGGCTTCCTTGGTCTCGTCGCGCATGTCGCATTGCGGCAGGTCGAGACCCGGACGCTCTGCCACCAGCACCGTGATCGAGTGGGTGTGCGAGGTCAGGCGGGCGAGGATCTGCGTTTCGGGCAGCATCGCCGCCGGGGGCCGCGCCGCGTCAAGGAAGTGCGAAACTTCCAGCGGGCGGTCGCAGGCGGCCAGAAGCACCTGGATCTCGCCGCAGTCGAACAGAAGATAAGAGGGGTCGCGCGTGTCGATCCGTTTCGAGGGCAGGTCGTGCGCCTCGAATATCGTGGTCAGGTCTTCGACGAGGCGCGTCGCGTCAGCGGACACGGGTGCCCCGAACAGCAAGCTGGATTCGAATGAGAGAGGTTTCGCGTCCATCGTGAGTTTCCTTTGACGTCCTGTCCTAAAGTATAGGTTGGGAAATGTGCCGAGATTGCGGCAGCACCTAGGTTGCAGCGTGGAATCTGGCACAACTTTGGGTTGCGGTAACCGGCCATGCCACTGAAATTGCAGGACTGTCGGCGGATACCTGCCGACCGGAACGCGCCGAATCGTGGGTGTCCGGGGCGGTGTCTGATCGTTAAGGCCAATGTTTATAGGCCGTAACGCCGCTTCCTTCACGATGTTAAGCTTTCAGCGCAGAACAAAGCCACGTTCTCCGCCGCATTAATTCCATACTTGTTGAATATTGGTGAACAACGATCCCGAAAGTAGGGGACTGAGAGCGGTATGAGAAAGATACAGAGTGAAGCCCGCATTATGTACAAGGGTCAGGACAATATCCTTGCCCGTGTCGATCGTGTCGCGATTGCCGCGCTTGAGCGTCGGCTTGGGATCACTGTCGAGGATATGGCCGAGACCGAGGACGAGCAGCTTGTGCTGACCTCTCCGGACCTGCGGGCGTATATCACGTTCTCGCCGCGCCCCTTCGCGATCAGCCGGTTCCGTGGTGTGACCCGTCCGCTTGAGAACGAAGAGCAGCGCCGCAAGGTGCTGCAACGGCTGGCATCGCATCAAAGCCTTCTGAGCGTCATGATCGTCGACCGCAAGGGCCGTGCTCCGGCGCCGGCCGGGCTGAAGATGCGCTTGACGTGGGAGATCGTCGACTATGTCCTGTCGCTGGCACCGGCGGAACTGGTGCTGTGCCCGGGGCTGGACCGACTGATGACCGGCGAAGAGGCGGTGGAGTGGCTGAACGGGATCGGAACGCGGGTGCCGCAGTTCGACCTTGGCGGCGAAAGCGAGCGGCAGTCCCGCAAAGAGATCTTCCTGCACGACCCCGAATTGTCGGCGCAGGCGTCCGCCTGGCTGCGGCACGAGGACGAAGAGCCCGAGGAAGAAGAAGAGATCATCGGCGCCGCGCTGCGCTCGTTCCTCGACGACGACCCGGCGCCGGGCCGTCAGCACCTGTGCGACACGCCCGCCGGACGGTCGGCGCTGTATGTCATGAGCCTGACGATCGGCCTGTTCGCCTTGCCGCTGGGCGCCGCTGCGCTGTCCTACAACGCGCTATCGGGCGGCAGCGTGCGGATGACGGCCTATGCGATGGCGGCGACGGGCCTTGGATCGGCGCTGGAAACGGCGCAGTTGTCGCAGACGGTGGCGACCTTCACCGGGTTCTTCTGAACCCGGTTCAGCCGTCCTGCGCCAGCGGGTGGTGATCCAGCACCAGTTCCTTCAGCCGTTCGTCCAGAACGTGGGTGTAGATCTCGGTCGTGGACACGTCCGCGTGCCCTAGCAGCGTCTGGATCGACACAAGGTCGGCGCCATTCGCCAGCAGGTGCGTCGCGAAGGCATGGCGCAGGGTGTGCGGCGTGACCTTGTCGGGCGATACGCCGCCCGCGACCGCCAGTTCCTTGATCAGCATGTAGAACCTGTGCCGCGTCAGGTGGCCCGACTTGCCGCGCGACGGGAACAGGAAGGCCGAGGCCGACGCCCCCCGCGCGCGGGCCTCGTCCTCTTGCGTGTCGCGCAGCGCCAGCCATGCCCGCAGTGCGTCGCGCGCTGGCGGTGACAGGGGCACCATGCGTTCCTTGCCGCCCTTGCCCTTCACCAGCAACATGCGCGGATCGCCCCGCGCCGCCGACACGGGCAGGGTGACCAGTTCCGACACGCGCATTCCGGTCGCGTACAGCAGTTCCAGCAGGCAGGTGTTGCGCAGCCGGTCCGACTTGGACCGCCCGTGTTCTTGCGCCGCGCCCAGAAGCGCGTCGATTTCCGGCACCGACAGCGTCTTGGGCAGCTTCGCGTCGCGGCCCGGCCCCTTGATCTGGATCGCCGGGTTGTCGGTGCGCCAGCCTTCCTCGAAGGCGAAGCGGTACAGCTGGCGGATCGCCGACAGGCGCCGGGCGCGGGTCGAACGAGCCAGCCCCTGCGCGTCGCAGAACACGAGGTAATCCTCGATGTCCGACCGCGCCGCAGTGGAAAAGTCCAGATTTCGGGTGTCCAGCCAGCCGCCGAAGTCTTTCAGGTCGCGGGCATAGGCAAGCTGGGTGTTGGTCGCGGCATCCAGTTCCGCGGCCTGCGCCTCAAGGAAGGTCTGGACCCAGTACCGTGTCATGCTTCCTCGACAAGGATCATCGTCTGAAGCGCGAACCGGCGGGCGGTGTCTTCCAATCCCACGGCCCGGAACAGCGCGATCGCCTCGGACAGCTTTTCAAGGTCGCCCGCCGCGCCGTCGGCCGCCATGCCGATTGCGCGCAGGATCGCCTCGCCGAGATTGCCGCGCTGCACCAGCGGCACCAGCCGTTCGGGCGGCTGCGTGGCGCGGAAGCCGTCGGCGATGGCGGCGGCGGTGGCGTCCGGCGGCGAGACCACCGACAGGTTGCCGCGCGCGATGGCTTTCAGGAACTGTTCGCGCGGGTCCTGCGTCTCGTGCGTCTGCGCCACGGCTTCGTAGCCGTCGGACAGCAGGCCCATCTCGAAGGCGATGTGACCGGCCTCGCCCTCTAGCGTGTGCTCGGCCAGCTTGTCGGCGTAGATGCGGGCGAAGACCGGCCGCAGCGCCGCATCCTCCAGCGTGGTCCACATGTCGATCAGCGCCTCGGACAGCCCCGCGCCGGTTTCGCTGTCCAAAGCGGCGTCCAGCTTCTGCACGGCGGCCACGCGGTCCCAGACGCCGCCCGACGCCGCCGGTTTGCGTTCGGTGTAAAGCCCCAGCAGATGATTCACGTCGATGGCGCCCGACCGGGCCAGCCGCTCGGCGGCCTCTAGCTGCGATTTCCAGCCGCTGGCCAGTTGCAGGTCGGCACGGGCGAAGGGCAGGGGCAGGATGTTCGTCGGGATCGGTTCGCCGACCGCCTCGTACAGGCGGAAGACCAGCGGGGACGGCCGCGAGGGCGGCGCAAGCTCTGGCGCGTCGTCGAAGGTTTCGGGGTCAAGGTAACGGCCAAGGATCGCGTCCTCGGCGCCGGTCAGTTCCCCCAGCGCGCGACCGGTCGACAGGGTGACGGCGGCGGCCTGCCAGTCGCCGTTGCGGGCAAGGCAGAACACCGACGCCGCCAGCGAGGGCGACAGGTCGGGCGCGTCGTCCAGCATCTTGCAGGCGATATCCTCGGTGCCGATCAGCAGGCTGGCGTCGAAGTACCGCGAGAACGTGGCCGCGGACGTGGGGCCCGCGCGTTCAAGCAGGGCCACCGCCTGTTCCACCGCGCCGACCGAGATCAGCGTGTCCACGCGGGCAAGGAACAGGGCGTCGGACGGGTCGCTGTCCGCTGGCGGATCCAGTTCGGCCAGCAGCAGCCGCAGCAGAAGGTCCTGCAGCGCCGGAAGCTGACCGCCCTGCAGCGCCTTGAACCCGGCGGCAAGGTCGGCAGAGGCGCTGTTGCCCCACAGATCGCGGGGCAGGCCGGTGACGGACACCGGAAGCAGCCCGACCGCGTCGGTCTTCACCGCGCCAAGCGGGGTGACGGAAATCGACTCGACCCCGGCACTGTCGGTGGTCGAGGGTTCGGACGGCAGATCCAGCTTCGAGGATTCGTCGAGGCTGTCGGACAGCCAGTCGATCGCCGACATCGGCCCGCTGCCGGACGTCGTGCCCGGTTCGGGCGTCGTCTGCGCCGTGGTCGCCGTACCGGCGCCCAGCGCCAGCACAAGACCCAGCGTCAAGGCGGTCGGAACGCTATGCACCATCCAGAATCACCGGCTGACTTATGTCCTCCTGCGTCGGGCTCATGTCCCCGAGATAGGCATACCCCGCCAGTCCGATCGCACCCAGCACCACGAGGATCAGGATGAGTTTGAACAGTATCTTCATGGGGTCTCTGCCTTGTTTCGCCGTTCTCGTTCGCGGCTGCGCCGGATTTATATATGGCATTTCCCAGCATGACACGCCATTCAGTCCTGCGAAACGTGATTTGGGCAGGTGTGTGCCGTTTTGAAGTACCGGCTGAAGAAAACCGTCGTGCTGGTGGGCATGATGGGATCGGGGAAGACCGCCGTGGGACAGGCGCTTGGGCGCCTGCTGGGCGTGCCGTTTCTTGATTCCGATAACGAGATCACCGTCGCGGCGAACCTGACGATTCCCGAGATCTTCGAACGCTACGGCGAACCGTTCTTCCGCGAGAAGGAAAGTCAGGTCATCGCGCGCCTGCTGGAAGGCGGGCCGGCGATCCTGTCCACCGGCGGCGGCGCCTACCTGTCGGGCGACAACCGCGAGATGATCTCGGCCCGTGGCGTGGCCGTGTGGCTGCGGGCGGATCTGGACCTTTTGTGGAGCAGGGTGCGCCACAAGAACACGCGCCCGCTGCTGCGCACCGCCGATCCTTACAAGACGCTGGCCGACCTGTGCGAACGGCGGCAGCCCTATTACGCGAAGGCCGACCTCGTGGCCGACGCCCGCGCGGACTACGCGATCGAGGAAATGGCGCAGAAGGTGGCCGATGTGCTGGCTTCGCGCGACGACGTGCTGGAGATGACGGAATGACGGAAACGGTTCGGGTCGAGCTGGGCGCGCGCGCCTACGACGTGCGCATCGGCGAGGGGCTGATCGCGGACGCGGCGGCCGAGATCGCGCCGCTGCTGGCGCGGCCCCGCGTCGCCATCGTCACCGACGAGACCGTGGCCGCCGTCCATCTTGGTCCGTTGCAGGCGGCGCTGACGGCGGGGGGCATCGACAGCGTGGCGCTGCAGCTTCCGGCGGGCGAGGCGACGAAGGGCTGGCCGCAGTTCACCCGCACCGTCGAATGGCTGCTGGACCAGAAGATCGAGCGGCGCGACATCGTGGTGGCGCTTGGCGGCGGCGTGATCGGCGATCTCGCTGGGTTCGCGGCGGCGGTGCTGCGGCGGGGCGTGCGGTTCGTGCAGATCCCCACCTCGCTTCTGGCGCAGGTCGACAGTTCCGTCGGCGGCAAGACCGGGATCAACGCGCCGCAGGGCAAGAACCTGATCGGCGCGTTCCACCAGCCCGCACTGGTGCTGGCCGACATCGGCGTGCTGGGCACGCTGACCCCGCGCGATTTCCTTGCCGGCTACGGCGAGGTGGTGAAATACGGGATGCTCGGCGACGCGGCGTTCTTCGACTGGCTCGAGGCGAACGGCCCGGCGCTGGCCGCGGGCGACGTGGCGCTGCGTACCAAGGCGGTGCACCGGTCGGTGCAGATGAAGGCAGAGATCGTGGCGCGGGACGAGACAGAGCAGGGCGACCGCGCGCTCTTGAACCTTGGCCACACCTTCTGCCACGCGCTAGAGGCGGCGACCGGCTATTCCGACCGGCTGCTGCACGGCGAGGGCGTCGCCATCGGCTGTGCTCTGGCGTTCGAAACCTCGGCGCGGATGGGGCTGTGTTCGCAGGAAACCCCCAGCCGGGTGCGGGCGCACCTGCGCGACATGGGGACGAAGGTGGACCTGTCCGACATTCCGGGCGATCTGCCCGACGCGGACGGTCTGCTGGACCTGATGGGGCAGGACAAGAAGGTCATCGACGGCCGTTTGCGCTTTATTCTCGCGCGCGGCATCGGCGAGGCCTTCGTAACATCGGACGTGGATCGCGACCTTGTCCGGGGCGTTCTGGCAGAGGCGCTGGCCGCCCGCTAGGGCGACCAGCCGCTGGGATCAGGCGGTAACCGCGCTGCCCGACTTCATTTTGCTGTCCAGGCTCCATGCGCCGGGGCCTGCGAAGACGAAGTACAGGAACGCGAAGCAGTACATGATCGCCAGCTCGCCGCCGTTCAGGATCGGCAGGAAGTTCGACGGGGCGTGCATGAACCAGTAGGCGTAGGCCATCATGCCGGACAGGATGAAGGCGACCGGCCGGGTGAACAGGCCGAGGATGATCAGGATACCGCCGACCAGTTCAAGGATGCCGCCAATGCCCATCAGGCTGGCAATCGGCGGCTGGCCGTATTCGCTGGCGGGGAAGCCAAGAATTTTCTGAGTGCCGTGCTGAAGGAACAGCAGGCCGGTAACGATGCGGAGGATGGCAAGGACGCGGGGCGCCTGTGCGTTCAGGGTGTTCATTGGATGGTCTCTCAGTTTGCTCGGGACCGCGGCGCGCGGCCTGCGCACACACCTACTGCGGCGTCAGCCGTGGAAAAACGCACATTACCGCGCAGTCAACGTGCGCAGGTGAGCAGAACCGAGGCCGGTGCCGATGAACGTCCTCAGGCGTCCAGCGCGACTGCGGTGAAAAGCATCAGGAAGCCGAGTTCGGTGTACAGCGACAGTCCGGACAGCGCAGACACCAGCGGATCGGCGGTCGGGTCCGGGCTGGTCAGAACCACAAGGCAGATCGACGCAGAGATGCCGAAGACGCTGATCGCCAGCGGAAGGATGGTGCGTCCTTGAACGGTCGCCAAGACGGCAAGCCCGCCAAGGATCATTCCGACCGACGTCACCGGTGACATGCGGTCCGTATAGGGCAGTTCGCCGGGCAGGAAGAACGCCAGCCCTTCAGGAAGCCCGGTCAGGATCGCCAGATAATTGGCTGCGGCCAAGGCAAGAGCTGCAAGCACCAGAACTTGCGCCATAACCTTGTCCGATCGCCCGCCCGCACGGAAGATGATCAGCGCAAGGCCAAGAAGAACGAAGCAGCACGCGGTCAGCGGCACGATCGAAGCCGCGTCCTGCGCCGGGCGAACCAGTTGCCAATGGTCTCCGACCCAGCCGAAGGACAGCACCAAGGCAGCTGCAAACACCAGCGCGCCCGCCATCACAGGCGATAGCCGAGCGAAACGCCCGGCAGGCTGATCGGGTGTGTCGAACGTGTCGTTGGTTCTCATTCGGGGGACTCCGGCAACATCGGAACTTTAACATCACCGTACGGCATTTAAAGTTATAAATGTACCTTAATCCAGATACATTCTCTTGCTTAAGGTTTTGAAAATACATGACGAAATCAGGCATATGCGCCATGCATGTCATGCGGCGTACCGCTGAACGAGAACGGCCGGAGCGGTCTGCACGCTCCGGCCGTCAGTTTGTGTCAGGCAGTGCGTCTCTGCCTTAGAACGGGATCTCGTCGTCGATGTCGCCAGCCGGGGCCGGGCCGCCGTAGCCGCCGCCGCCGCCACCTCCGCCGCCGCCTTGGTTGCCGCCGCCATAGCCGCCGCCCGACGACCCGCCGCCATAACCGCCGCGGTCGTCATAGCCGCCGCCACCACCGCCGCCGCCTTCACCGCGGCCGTCCAGCATGGTCAGCACGCCGTCGTAGCCTTGCAGCACGACCTCGGTCGAATAGCGGTCCTGGCCGGACTGGTCCTGCCATTTGCGGGTTTGCAGCTTGCCCTCGATATACACCTTCGAGCCCTTGCGCAGGTACTGCTCGGCGATGCGCACCAGCCCTTCCTGGAAGATCGCGACCGAGTGCCACTCGGTCCGCTCGCGGCGTTCGCCGGTGTTGCGGTCTTTCCAGTTTTCAGAAGTGGCGATGCGCAGGTTGCAGACCTTGCCGCCGTTCTGGAAATTCCGGACCTCGGGATCGCGCCCCAGGTTGCCAATCAGGATTACCTTGTTCACGGAACCGGCCATGCACAGCGTCCTTTCGTCGAATCCGATGTCGTCGGAAGCCTTGTTAGACCACCCGCCCAGTGTGAACAAATTGTTAATCCGGCCGCGCGCACGCAAGCTCTCGGCGGCGCTTTGCTTGGCTTGAGACGCAGAGCGCCCGCAGGGGTGGCGGTTCGGCAGGAATTCGATAAACTGCGCAGCAGATTTCGAAGGGACAGTCAGATGCGTATTTTCTGGGGGGGCATCTGCGCCGCTGCCATGTTCGGCGCAGGAGCTGCATCGGCCGAAGGCCTGAATTTCTCGTCCAAGAACCGGTTGGGGCTGTTTTCGTCACAGACCAGCGTTCTCGATAACCGTGCGGCGACGCAGTACAAAAGCTCGGTCCGGTTTCAGCCGAAGACCTATGAGGACACGACGCCCGCACCGGCCTTCACCGGCAAGTACAAGGGGCCGTACCTTGATATGGCGCGCGCCGCGGCGCGCAAGCATGGCATCCCCGAGGACCTGTTCCTGCGGCTGGTGCAGCAGGAATCGGGCTGGAACCCGTCGATCGAGTCGCACAAGGGCGCCTATGGTCTTGCCCAGCTGATGCCCGCCACGGCGCGCACGCTTGGCGTCGATCACACCGATCCGGTGCAGAACCTCGACGGCGGTGCCCGTTACTTGAAGATGCAGTACGACCGCTTCGGATCGTGGCGCCTTGCGCTTGCGGCCTATAACGCGGGCCCGGAAGCGGTCGAGAAATACGACGGCGTGCCGCCCTATGCCGAGACGACCAATTACGTGAAGGTCATCTGGGGCCACTGATCCCGCCTCTGCGGGCCATGCGGCGCCGGACTCCGGGCCGCATGGCCCCCATTGTCGCAAGCTACGGAACAATCCCGCGTCCAACGTGTTCCCTGAAGGAAGGGAGACGTTCCGTGGCAAATTCCGATCTTTCGTGGTCCGTACCGGTCATGCGCGCCGGGTACATCGGGCGGGGGCTTACCTATCTTGTGATAGCTGGGGTCTCGCTCTGGACGATTTACCGAGGCGGCCAAGCGCAAGGCACGGGCGAGTCGATGGCCCGACTGGACAACAGCGGCTGGGGCACGGCGGTGCTGGTGCTGATCGCGCTGGGGCTGTTCGCCTATCTGATCTGGCGGCTGGTGGACGCGTGGTGGGACCTTGAAGCCTACGGCAGCGGCGGCAAAGGCTTCATCGCCCGCACCGGCATGATCGTCACCGGCGTCATTCATGGCGCGCTTGGCGTGGCGGCCCTGTCGCTGATCTTCGGGCAAGGCGGCAGCGACGGAGAGTCAAAGATCGCCCACTATACGGGCGAGGCGCTGGCGATGCCCTATGGCCGGTATCTCGTCGGCGCGATCGGGCTGATCACGCTCGGCGCCGGGATCTTCTACGCCTACAAGGGGTTCGCCGAGAAATACCGCGAGCACCTGCGCGGTAACAGTGTGACGCTTCACATGAACTGGGCGCTGAAGGCCGGTCTTGTGGCACAGGGCGTGATCGTGGGCGTTGTCGGCCTGCTGTTCTGCCGCGCCGCGCTGTTCGGTGACCCCGAACAGGCTGGTGGGCTGAAGCAGGTCTTCGAATTCCTCAGCGCGCAGGCTTTCGGACAGGTGATCGTCGGCGTGGTTTGCGTCGGGCTGCTGGGCTTTGCGCTATTCTGCTTCGTGAACGCGGGCTACCGCATCATCCCGCGCGTCGCCGATGACGACATCGAGACGCTGGGGGCGCAGCTGAAACAGTTGAAGAGCAAAGGCGAGCGCAGCGTGACCGCCTGACGCGACAACGGAAAACGCGCCCGTTCTGAAGACGACAGCAAGACGCCCTGGCCATGTGCCGGGGCGTTTTTAGTGTGCCCCGCGATCAGGGTCAGCGAATGACGTGGACGGTCTGGTCCCCCGCCAGAAGCGCGTCCCCCAGACAGCTGCCGTCCAGCGCCTTCACCAGAAAACTCTGGCCTTCGTAGGCCGGCACGACGACCTGCGCCTTGTGGTTTCAGCAGCGCGGGCATCGGCAGCAGGCGCCCGTACGGGTCGACCCAGTACAGTTGCAGCGGAGTCTCGGGCCCCTCGTAGGTCAGCGAAAGCTCGGTTTCGCCGCCGTCTCCGGTCGAGGCGACGCTGCTGCCCGCCGGGCAGCCGGGACCGGGGGCGGGCTCGACCACCGGGGCAGGGGTGTGCAGGTCCACGGGCTCTGGCGGCTGCCCCTCGTTGAACGTGCAATCCTCGACCCGCAGCGCGGCGGCGGCGGTGCCGTTCAGCGCGATCTCGGCCACTGTGTCCCCCACGCCCAGCGTCGCGAGCGTGCCGTTGCGCACCGCTTCCATCCCGTCGCGGGTCAGCCCAAGCCGGGTGCCGTCGGACGTGACCTGCGCCTCGACCGAGTAGACGGTGTCGTCGATGTCCAGCGACACCGCGTCCGTCGCGACGCCGGACACAGAGGCCCAGACCGTCCACGACTCGTCTTGCAGGATCATCCGCACTTCGGTGCCGTCGACCTCGCGCCGGGCCTCGCAGTGGTCGAAGGTGTCGCCGTCGGACAGCGCGACGATCTCCCATGTTCCGGCCATGTCGAACCTGTCCTGCGCGGCGGCGGGACCTGCGGCAAGAAGGGGCAGGGCGATTGCACCCGGAACAAGGCGGCAAAGGGTCTTCATCCAACGGTCCCCTGGCTGGTGGCGGCGCGTGGCCGGGTCAGGCCGGCGTCTTGGCCCACTTGTAATGATGGTGTTCGAAGGTGATGTGCTGGTCGACGCCCATGACGCCTTCGACCGCATGGCGATACAGCGAGCGCCAGTAGGGTTGGATCGTCACGCCTTCGGACTGGATCAGCTCTTCGCATTTCGCTGCGACCTCGGCCCGCGTTTCGGCGTCCGCCAGCGACAGCGCCTGCGCCAGCAGGCCGTCGAACTCGGGGTTCGACCACCCGAATTCGTTCCAAGCCTCGCCCGAGCGATAGGCCAGCGCCCAGATCTGAACGGCAAGCGGGCGGTGGTTCCAGCTGGTCGACGAGAACGGGAAGGTGCTCCACTCGTCCCAATAGGTCGACCCCGGCAGGATCGTGCGCCGCACCGTCAGCCCGGCGTCGCGCATCTGTGCGGCGACCGCGTCCGAGGTGTTGCGCAGCCAGTCGTCGTCAAGCGAGATCAGCTCGAACTCGAAATCGGCCATCTCGGCCTCTTCCAACAGGGCGACGGCGGCGGTGGGGTCGAACACGGGATCGCCGATGTCGGCATAGTCGGGGTGGATCGGCCCGGCGTGGTGGTTCTGCGCGACGACACCACGGTTGCCATAGCCAAGCTCCAGCAGGATGCCGTTGTCGACCGCCATCGCAAGCGCACGCCGCACGCGAGTGTCGGCATAGGGCTTCCGGTCCCCCACCTCGGCCTGTTGGTTGGGGCGGATCACCGTGGTCGCCATCGTCAGCACCTCGGACTTCACGAAGCCCATGCCGTCCATCACGTCGATGAACTCGCCCACGGATTCGTGCAGCATATCGACCTCTCCGCCGGCCAGCGCCGCCAGCCACGCGGCGGGGTCTGTGCCGAAGTCGAGGTATTCGATCCCGTCAAGGTACGGGCCGCCGTAGACCTCGGTTCCCCACCATGTGTGATCCAGCGCGCGGCTTAGGACGCATCGCGCGCCCGGCTCGTGTTCGGTGATCATGTAGGGGCCGGTGCCAACGGCGTTGATCACGTCCTCTGGATCGAAGGTTTCGTGAACCATTGCAGCGGGATAGTCGGCGAAGTTCGCAATCAGCGAGATGTCGGAAGCGGTCAGGTGCAGCGCCAGCGTCGTGTCGTCGACGACCTCGATCGCTCCGTCGAGCGCCATGCCCGTGTCGTCGTCGATCAGCGCCGCCATGCGCCCGGCCATCGAATTGTCCGCGACGTCGCGCTCGCACCAGCGGCGGATGTTGCGGGCCACGTCCTCGGCGGTGAACGGGTCGCCATTGGTCCATGTCACGCCGGGACGGATCTTCAGCGTGTACTCGGTCGCGTCGTCGTTGGAGTCCCAGCTGTCCAGCAGCATCCCCCGGATCGAGCCGTCGTTGTTGTACTCGACAAGGTATTCCAGCGTGCCGCGACACAGGTTGGCGATCTCGGGCCAGTCCCAGACGCGGGTGTCCTTCAGCGCGCGCACCGACATCTGCACCCGCAGCGTGCCGCCTTCCGGCATGTCCTGCTGTGCAAGGGCAGGCTGCGCGGCGCCGATCAGCCCATAGGCCGCAGCGGCCCCGACGCCCAGCGACGTGGCGCGGGTCAGGAACTCGCGCCGGTCCATCAGGCCGGCCCGGTGTTCCGTCGCGTACATTCGGGCCGCGGGGTGGATCGGCCCCCTGTCGCTGCGCAGCGTCATCGTTTTCTCCCTGCAGACACGTCTTCTTGCCGAACGCACCGCCGAGCCGCTGCAGCACCTGTCGCAGGCGCGGGATGCGCGGGCCGTGGGGCGGATGCCTCCGTGCTTGGATGATTGCGGTTTCGACCGGGCCGAAACGGGTTTCACCCAAAGGAAAGGCGAGGCTTTGCCGCGATGCAAGCCAAATTACAGTGACTTGCCCGTTGACAGGACGGGGGCCCAAACGCGAAGGGACCGCCCGGCAGGTGCGCGGGCGGTCCCTTGTGTCTTTCCTGCGCGCCGATCCGCGCGGCCGGCCTTTAGCTCAGCTTGCGGAAGGTGGTCGGCGTCACGCCGGTCTGTTTCTGGAACGCACGGGTGAAATAGGCGGCCGAGTTGAAACCCAGCTCGTCCGCGATCTCTTTCACCGGGCGGCGCGTTTCGGTCAGCAGGCGACGCGCCTCGAAGTGGATGCGGTCTGCCAGCAGCGCCGAGGCCGACCGGCCGCTGGCGATCTTGCAGCACCGCGTCAGGTGCGTCGGCGTCACGCCCAACTGCGCGGCGAAATAGTTGATCGTCTGGCCGTGCTTGAAGTCACGCTCGACCATCGCCGAATAGGCGGCGGCCAGCCTGCGGGCGGCGTCGGGATGCAGGTCCTGACGGTCGCCGCCATCGACTTCGCGGTCCAGCCAGACCGACAGCAGACCCGCATGGGCCAGCATCGCACGGTCTTTGCCGGGGCGGTCCGACTTCAGCTCGTTCTGGATGTTCTCGATCATGTTCGAGAGTTCGGCCTGCTGCTGCACGTCGCGGAACCGCAGGTGCAGCGGCTCTTCGGGCAGGTTCAGCGACCGGTCAGGCGGCAGGTAGACGGCGGTGCCGAAGACCTGTCCGGTCATCTCGTAGCCGTGCATCGTGTTGGCCGGCAGGAACACCGCGTGGTGCGGGCCGAAGCCGTGCGTCACGCCAGCGACGGTGATGCGTCCCTGACCACGGGTGAACCACAGCAGCAAAGGCTGCGCGTAAGATCGCATCGCTTCGGTTCGCCAGCGCGTCTCGGGCGTGACACGCGGCAGGTTTTCGATACGGAACCGGCGCGTCTTGTGCGCCATGTTGATGTCGGGGCGGGTTTCGCTGAAAATCCTCATGGAATTCGATAATCGTCACTGTCCCAGGTGTCACAGTGCACTGTCCCACGAGAATGCCCGGACCGACGGCAGAATCAGTCCGATGAAATGGCAGTCAGGGCAGCACGACTGTCGTCCATTGACTCATCTTGGACCGAAACCACGTCCGTTGTCTCTTGGCGAATTGTCTTGTTGCGATTTTTCCGTCGGCAACTGCGGCTTTCAAGCACCGGTCGCCTTTCAGATAACCGATTAATTCGGGTGCGCCGATGGCCTTTGCGGACGGCCACGTTAGGCGAAACCCCGCGTCGAGGTTGGCGCGGGCCTCGTCCAGCGCGCCGTCGGCAATCATGGCATCAAAGCGGCGGTCGATGCGTTCGCCCAGCCAATCCCGGTCGGCATCCAGCAAGACGGGCTGTGCATTCGCCAGCGGCAGCAGCGGCGGTGGCGTGTCGTCCTGCCACGCGGCAATGCCCCGTCCGGTGGTGGTCAGCACCTCCCACGCGCGCTGCACGCGCATCGGGTTGCGGGTGTCGATCCGCGCGGCCGAGGCTTCATCCAGATCCGCCAGCAGCGCCGGCAAGCCTTCGTCGCGCAGGATCGACGTCGCGCGGTCGCGGATCTCTGGCGGGGTCGGGGGGATGGATGCCAGCCCCGAGGTCAGCGCGGTGAAGTATAACCCCGTGCCGCCCACGATGACCGGACGCGCGTCGCCGTTCAGGATCGGTTGCAGGTCGCGCAGCCAGTGGCCGACCGAGTATTCGGCATCGCCCGCGACATGGCCGTACAGCAGATGCGGCGCGACCGATTCCTCGTCCGGACCGGGCCGCGCCGTCAGGACGCGCCAGTTCGCAAAGACCTGAAGCGCATCGGCATTCACGATCACGCCGCCGTGGCGGCTGACCACCTCTAGCGCCAGTGCGGACTTGCCGCTGGCGGTCGGGCCCGCGATGAGAACGGGGCGCTCGGCGTCGAGCGAGCTTAGCCAGCCGTCGCGCATAGGGTCGGTTCCGGATTGAACATGGGGGCCTTTTCCGACATTTTGCCGGCGGAGTTAAGGGGCGACCAGGGGCGATGCCATGACCGAAGCCGCAGCGATGACGCCGGGCACCAAGTATAACCGTGTTTTGTTGAAGATTTCCGGCGAGGCGCTGATGGGCGACCAAGGCTACGGCCTGCACCCACCGACCGTCGAGCGGATCGCGAAAGAAGTGAAATCGGTCCACGACCTTGGCGTCGAGATCTGCATGGTGATCGGCGGCGGCAACATTTTCCGCGGGCTTGCGGGCTCGGCGCAGGGGATGGAACGGACCACCGCCGACTATATGGGCATGCTGGCCACCGTGATGAACGCGCTTGCAATGCAGTCCGCGCTGGAAGGCCACGGCGTCTTCACCCGTGTGATCAGCGCGATCCGCATGGACGAGGTCGCCGAACCCTACATCCGCCGCCGCGCGGTGCGTCACCTTGAAAAGAAACGTGTCTGCATCTTCGCCGCCGGTACCGGCAACCCGTATTTCACCACCGACACCGCCGCCACGCTGCGCGCCAACGAGATGGCCTGCGAGGCGATCTTCAAGGGCACCAAGGTCGACGGCGTGTATGACAGCGACCCCAAGAAGAACCCGGACGCGAAACGGTACGAGAAGGTGACCTACGACGAGGTGCTGCAAAAGCATCTTGGCGTGATGGATGCCTCGGCCATCGCTTTGGCGCGCGACAACTCGCTTCCGATCATCGTGTTCTCGCTGGACGAACCGGGCGGGTTCCGCGGCATCCTTGCGGGGCAGGGAACCTACACGACGGTGCACGGCTAGTTCACGTCGCGTCCGCGCGGCCCGCATCCGGCGCCGCGCGGCAAACGCCCTTGCCGTGCCGCCCGGTCGGCGGAGTGGCGCAAATCACTGGGATGAAAGCTATACATCCGGCCGTCGATGGCCTAGAACCCGGCAACACAAAGACAGACTTAACGGAACCCGCAGCATGTCCGAAGAAACCACGATCGACATCGACGACCTGAACCGCCGCATGGACGGCGCGATGACCTCGCTGCGGCAGGAATTCGCCTCGCTTCGGACCGGGCGCGCCTCGGCCTCGATGGTCGAGCCGATCACGGTCGACGCCTACGGCGCCCAGACCCCGATCAACCAGGTGGGGACGGTGAACGTGCCCGAACCGCGGATGGTCACCATCAACGTCTGGGACAAGGGCCTGGTGGGCAAGGTCGAAAAGGCGATCCGCGAGAGCGGTCTGGGCATCAACCCGCAGCTCAACGGCACGATCATCATGCTGCCGATCCCCGAGCTGAACGAGGAACGGCGCACCCAGCTGACCAAGGTCGCGGGCCAGTACGCCGAACACGCACGGGTGTCGATCCGCAACATCCGCCGGGACGGGATGGACCAGATCAAGAAGGCCAAGTCCGACGGCACGCTCAGCGAGGATGACCAGAAGCTCTGGGAATCCGAAGTGCAGGAAATCACCAATCGCTACTTCGCCCAGATCGACCAGACGCTGGAGACAAAGCAGGGC
>NZZG01000007.1 GCA_002698575.1 Pimelobacter sp.
ATCTACTCGATCCTCGGCATTCGCACCTGCCGCGCCTGACCCGCGCCACCCCAGATTCAAACGCGCCGCTGGACAAGCGGCCCCGGAAATCCGCCTGTGAAAGGACCCGAAACATGACCGACTATCCCGTTGATATGTCCGTTAAACCCGAGATCGAAGCCTTCTTCGACGAGGATACGAACACCATCAGCTATATCGTGAAGGACCCGACCTCGGACGCCTGCGCGATCGTCGACAGCGTGATGGACATCGACTATGCCGCCGGCCGCATCACCTATGACCACGCCGACGCGCTGATCGCCCGTATCAAGGACATGGGCTGCAAGCTGGAGTGGATCATCGAAACCCACGTCCATGCCGACCACCTGTCCGCCGCGCCCTACATTCAGGAAAAGCTGGGCGGCAAGATCGGCGTCGGGTCGAAGATCCTTGTCGTGCAGAACACCTTCGGCAAGGTCTTCAACGAAGGCACCGAGTTCCAGCGCGACGGCAGCCAGTTCGACAAGTTGTTCGAGGACGGCGACACCTACATGATCGGCAACATGCAGGCCGTGGCGATCTATACGCCGGGCCACACCCCCGCCTGCATGGTGCATGTCGTGGGCGACGCGGCCTTCGTGGGCGACACCCTGTTCATGCCCGACGGCGGCTCGGCCCGCGCCGACTTTCCCGGCGGCGATGCGGGGACGCTGTACGACTCGATCCAGAAGGTTCTGGCGCTGCCCGACGACATGCGTCTGTTCATGTGCCACGACTACGCCCCCGGCGGCCGCGAGATCCAGTGGGAGACCACGGTCGGCGAGGAAAAGGCGAACAACATCCACGTCGGACAGGGCAAGTCCCGCGAAGAGTTCATCAAGTTCCGCACCGAGCGCGACGCGCAGCTGGGGATGCCCCGCCTGATCATCCCGTCGCTGCAGGTGAACATGCGGGCGGGCGAGATCCCGACCGACAAGGACGGACGTCCGATGCTGAAGGTGCCGGTGAACGGCCTGTAAGCCCTTCGGTCCAAAGGAGCGACAAGATGCGACCCACTCTGATTGCGGCGGCCGTCATGGCCGTCGCCAGCACCGCCGGACACGTCGGCCCCGCTCTTGCGCAGGGCGAAGGCCCGGGCGTCCACTTCGTCGAGAACTGGGATCTCGACGGCGACGGCGTGGTGACGCTGGCCGAGCTGGAAGAGCACCGCGCCGACGTCTTCTACATGTTCGACGAGAACGAAGACGGCATGCTTGCCGCCGCCGAGTACACCCTGTTCGACGAAACCCGCGCCGCCGACATGGCGAACAACGGTGGCGGTCACGGGCAGGGCAAGGGGCAAGGCGCCCTTCAGCGCGCGTCCGACGGCATGTCGCTGGCCTTCAACGATACCGACGGCGACGGCGCCGTGTCCGAGGCCGAGTTCATCGGCAAGTCGGGCGACTGGATGGAACTGCTCGACCGCAATGGCGACGGCGTCGTCACCACGGACGATTTCGGACGTCACTGACCGCTAACGGAGGAGAAGGCGGAGTCATGAATATCAGGAAACTCACCGACACGCTGTCGGTCGACGGCCAGATCGCCGCGTCCGACGTACAGGCCCTGAAGGACGCGGGCTTCCGCGCCATCATCTGCAACCGGCCCGACGGCGAGGGCGGCGACCAGCCGACCCACGAGGAAATCGCGCAAGCCGCGGCAGCGGCAGGGCTGGAGTTTCGCTATATTCCCGTCACCTCGGGCAAGGTCTCCGACTCTGATGCCGCCGTCTTCGGCGCGGCGCTGGCGGAACTGCCGGGCCCGGTGTTCGCCTTCTGCCGGTCGGGGATGCGGTCGTCCACGCTGTGGGCGCTCAGCGAGGCGGGCCAGCGCCCGATGCCGGAAATCCTCGGGGCCGCCAAGGCCGCGGGCTATGACCTTAACGGCGTGGCCCGGCGCATCGCCAACGGCGGCCGGACCCCCACCGACACCGGCGACGCGTCGTTCGACGTCGTGATCGTCGGCGCGGGGGCTGGCGGCATCTCGGTCGCGTCCAGCCTGCGCGCCCGCAAACCGGACCTGCAGATCGCGCTGATCGACCCGGCGGACATCCATTACTATCAACCCGGCTGGACGATGGTCGGCGGCGGCATCTTCGAGGCGCAGGACACCGCCAAGACGATGGGCAGCCTGATCCCGCGCGGGGTGCACTGGATCAAGGCCGCCGTCGCCGCGTTCGAACCCGAGAACAACGCCGTCGTGCTCGACGGCTGCCGCGTGGTGAAATACGGGCGCCTTGTCGTGACCCCGGGGCTGAAGCTGGACTGGGCCCGCGTCGAGGGGCTGGAGGAAACGCTGGGCCGCAACGGCGTGACGTCGAATTATCGTTACGATCTTGCGCCTTACACGTGGAAGCTTGTGCAGGACATGAAGGCCGGCACGGCGATCTTCACCCAGCCGCCGATGCCGATCAAATGTGCCGGCGCGCCGCAGAAGGCGATGTATCTGTCCGGCGACCACTGGTTCCGCACCGGCGTCCTGAAGAACATCGACATCCGGTTCAACAACGCGGGCGGCGTGTTGTTCGGGGTCAAGGACTACGTCCCCGCGCTGGAAGGCTACGTGCAGAAATACGGCGCCACGCTGAATTTCTTCCACAACCTGATCCGCGTCGACGGCCCGGCGAAGAAGGCAGTGTTCGAGGTGAAGAAACCCGACACCGACCCAACAACGGTCGAGATGGACTTTGACATGATGCACGTCTGCCCGCCGCAGACCGCCCCCGATTTCATCCGCGTGTCGCCGCTGGCGGATGCCGCCGGGTGGGTCGACGTCGACCAGTCCACCCTGCGGCACAAGTCATTCGACAATATCTGGAGCCTTGGCGACGTGATGAACGCCCCGAACGCCAAAACGGCGGCGGCGGCGCGCAAGCAGGCCCCGGTGGTGGCCGCGAACCTTGCCGCCGACATCGACGGGCGGTCCGCCGTGGCGCAGTATGACGGCTACGGCTCGTGCCCGCTGACGGTGGAACGCGGCAAGATCGTTCTGGCTGAATTCGGCTATGGCGGCACGCTGCTGCCGAGCTTCCCGAAGTTCCTTGTCGACGGCACCCGCCCGACGCGGGCCGCATGGTTCCTGAAGGAACGGCTGCTGCCGCCGATCTACTGGAAAGCGATGCTGCGCGGAAAAGAATGGATGGCCCATCCCGAACCGTTGAAAGCGACCGTGAAGTAAAACACGATCCTGCCCGACGCCGTCGCGCCGGGCAGGGCAACACCGCAGGTCACAGCGCCACCGGCGCGGGCCAAAGACCGTTCAGGACACTCGATGCTTACCAGCCTTCGCCAGTATCTCCCCATCCTTTCGTAGGGCGCCCGCTATGACCGCAACGCGCTTTCGAATGACCTGATCGCGGCGGTGATCGTTACGATCATGCTGATCCCGCAGTCGCTGGCCTACGCATTGCTGGCCGGCCTGCCGCCCGAGGCGGGGATCTACGCGTCCATCGTGCCGATCATGCTGTACTCGGTGTTCGGCACCAGCCGCGCGCTGGCGGTCGGGCCGGTGGCGGTGGTGTCGCTGCTGACGGCCAGCGCCGTGGGGCAGGTGGCGGACGCTGGCACGGCGGGCTATGCCGTCGCCGCGCTGACGCTGGCGCTGCTGTCGGGCGTATTCCTGCTGGTGCTGGGCCTGTTCCGGCTTGGCTTTCTTGCGAACTTCCTCAGCCACCCGGTGATCGCCGGGTTCATCACCGCCTCGGGCATCCTGATCGCGGCCAGCCAGCTGAAGCACATCCTTGGCATTCAGGCCAGCGGGCACACGCTGGTCGAGACGCTGATCTCGCTGGGCGAGCATATCGGCGACGTGAACGTCATCACGCTGGTGATCGGCGTGCTGGCGACCGGCTTTTTGTTCTGGGTCCGCAAGGGTCTGAAACCGCTGCTGCGCAAGGCCGGGCTGGGGCCGCGCATGGCCGATGTGCTGACCAAGGCGGGCCCTGTCGCCGCCGTCGTCGCAACCACGCTTGTGGCATGGGGCCTTGGCCTGCAAGACCGTGGCGTGTCCATCGTCGGCTCGGTCCCGCAAAGCCTGCCGCCGTTCACCATGCCGGGGCTGGGGCTGGACCTGATCCGGCAGCTTGCGGTTCCGGCGGTGCTGATCTCGATCATCGGGTTCGTGGAATCCGTGTCCGTCGCGCAGACGCTGGCCGCGAAGAAGCGCCAGCGCATCGACCCGAACCAGGAACTGATCGGCCTTGGCGCCGCGAACATCGGCGCGGCCTTCACCGGCGGCTACCCGGTCACCGGGGGCTTTGCCCGCTCGGTCGTGAACTTCGACGCGGGCGCCGAGACGCCCGCCGCCGGTGCCTTTACCGCCGTCGGCCTTGCCATCGCCGCCGTCGCGCTGACGCCGCTGGTCTATTACCTGCCCAACGCCACGCTGGCGGCCACCATCGTCGTGGCCGTGCTCAGCCTTGTGGACGTGTCGATCCTGAAGAAAACGTGGCGCTATTCCCGCTCGGATTTCGCGGCGGTCGCGGCGACCATCGTGCTGACGCTGGTGCTGGGGGTCGAGATCGGCGTCGCGTCCGGCGTGATCCTGTCGATCGTTCTGCATCTGTACAAGACGTCGCAGCCGCACGTGGCCGAGGTCGGGCTTGTGCCGGGCACCCATCATTTCCGGAACGTGAACCGCCACGAGGTGCACACCGACCCGACGCTGCTGACGCTGCGGCCCGACGAAAGCCTGTATTTCGTCAACGCCCGCTTCCTTGAGGACCTGATCGCCGACCGCATCGCGCGCGACGCGCAGGTGAGGAACGTCGTGCTGATGTGCTCGGCGATGAACGACATCGACTTTTCGGCGCTGGAAAGCCTGGAGGCCCTGAACGAACGGCTGAAGGAACTGGGCATCGGCCTGCACCTGTCCGAGGTGAAAGGCCCGGTGATGGACAAGCTGAAAGGCACCCACTTCCCGGACGAGATGAACGGCCGCGTGTTCCTAGCGCAGTACGATGCGTGGCGCGCCCTGACCGACGACAGCACGGTCCGCGCGGCCGAGTAACGCCCCCGCGCAAGGGCGGCGGGTCAGAAGCTGGGGTATTCGCTGCCGTTGAAGGTCAGCACCGCGTCCCGGCCGCAGACAAGGTCGCTCATCCCGCCGGTGCGGCTGTCCAGCACCCCGATCCGTTCGCAGCCCTTGTGGATCTCGATCACGCCGCCGCCGTCCAGCCGGACCTCGCAGAGCAGCGCGCCCCAGCGGTCCCACCAGCCGCAGGACACGACGTCGGACCGCCCGTCGCCATTGATGTCGTGACTCATTTGCAGGGTTCCGGTCTTCGGCGTGTCGGTGCGGTCGAAGTCGCCCGCCTTCAGCTCGACCAAGGCGGGGATATGCGCGTCGCTGACCGCCTGTTCGACCAGGTGCAAGGCCCCATCGCGATAGGCGAAGACCGACAGCGTCACCTCGTCCGAGTTGTGCCCGACGCCCGAGACCACGCTTTCGACCCGCAGGCGCGGCTCGGGGCCGGTGTCGATCAGGTCGGGCGTACCCCATGTCCAGAAGTCGTCATGCGTCGCGTTCGAGAAGATGCCGTTGCCGCGATAGCTGAGCACCGCGAAGGTGGTGGGGCAGCAGTTGCCGCCACCGGTCCAGCCGTGCACCAGCTCGGCATACCCGTCGCCATCAAGATCGGTCGTCAGGGCGATGCTGGACAGGCCCGACGCAGGAACGAAGGCGACATACTCGCGCCCGTCCACCGTGGCGAGGATTCGCTGCGCGGACAGGTCGCCGTCGATCCGGTACGTCACCTCGTGCGGCTCGACCGGCTGCGGCACGATCAGGGGCAGCGGCGCGGGCGTTTCGGGCGCGGGCGAGGGGGCGACACCGGCGGCGGGGCCCTTGGGGGCGGCGGTGTCCTGTGCGCTGGCGGTCAGCGGCGACAGGACCGCGCCCAGCACAAGAACAAGGCGGCACAGGCGGGCAAGCGGCAGACGGGTCATGGATCCTCGGCAGGCTGAACTGACGCTGCGTAGGCTAGGACGAGTGGTGCGGGTTTGAAAGGGCGCATCCCGGGAGCCGGATCTTCCAGAAGATCCTGCCTGTCAGAATTTTCTAGAAAATCCGGCGCGCGCCCGCTCAACCGGCGCGCGCCGCCGCGAAGGCCGCGAACCAGTCGAGCGCGCCGGGGTTCTTCGTTGCGTCCCGGCTGGCGACCGTCTCTGGCGGGTCGCCCAGCAACAGCTTGCGCACCGGGACCTCCATCTTCTTGCCGGTCAGCGTCGCGGGGATCTCGGGGGCTTCGACCACCTCGTCCGGGACGTGGCGGGGGCTGCGTTCCGCCCGCAGGCGGCGGTCGATGGCCGCTTTCAGGTCGTCGGTCAGGCTGTGCCCCTCGGCCATCTGGACGAACAGCGGCATGTAATAACCGCCGCCCGGTTCCTCGATACAAACGATCAGGCTGTCGGCGATCTCGGGGAAGGTTTCCATCGTCCGGTAGATCTCGGCCGACCCGATGCGGACGCCGAAGCGGTTCAGCGTGGCGTCGGACCGTCCCAGAACGAAGGCGCCGCCGTGGGCGTTGAATTTCACCCGGTCGCCGTGGCGCCAGACGCCGGGGTAGGTGTCGAAGTAGCTGTCGGTGTAGCGGGCGAACTCCGTGTCGCCCCAGAAAAACAGCGGCATCGACGGCATCGGCGTCTCGATCACCAGCTCGCCCACCGCGTCGGTGACCGGCTGCCCGTCCTCGGAATAGGCGCGGGCGGCGGTGCCAAGGCCGGGGGCCTGGATTTCGCCCGCGCGGGTGGGCAGCAGCGGCGATCCGGCTAGGATGCCGGAACAGAACTCTGTGCCGCCGGATTGCGAACTGGCCCATATGTCGGACCCGATTGCCGCGTAGGCCCATGCGAAGGTTTCCGGCGTGGAAGGAGACCCCACCAGCATCACCGATTGCAGCGCCGACAGGTCGAAGTCGCGGCCCGGCACGATGCCCTGCTGGCGCACCATCTGGATATAGGTCGGGCTGACGCCCATCACCGTGGCCTTCGTGTCCGCCGCGATGCCCCACAGCAGTTTCGCATCCGGGTGGGCGGGGTGCCCGTCGTACAGCACCGCGCGGCCGTTCATCAGCGGCCCCCACATCAGCGTGTTCCAGACCATCCAGCCGGTGGACGAATAGAAGAACAGCGCGCCGCCTGCGCCCAGCTCGAAGTGGAAGGCGGCCGATTTGTAGTGTTCCAGCACGATGCCGTGGTGGCCCTGCACGATGGGTTTCGGCAGGCCGGTGGTGCCGGACGAGAACAGCACCCACAGCGGATGATCCGACGGCACGCGTTCATAGGCGAAGCCTTCGCGCGGTACTTCGGGGCGGTTTAAGATCGCCTGCCAAGTAATTGTTTCGCGCGCGAAACATTCTGACGCTGCGTCAAGGTATCCGACGGATACGACCTGCTCGACCGTGGGCAGCGCGCCAAGAATGCGCGACAGGTCCGCGCTGCGGTCGTGGTCCTTGCCGCCATAGCGATAGCCGTCGACGACAAAGATCAGTTTCGGCTCGATCTGGCTGAAGCGGTCGATCACGGTCTGCGCGCCGAACTCGGGCGCGGCAGAGGACCACGTCGCCCCGGTGGCGGTGGTGGCCAGCATGGCGATCACCGCCTCGGGGATGTTCGGCATATAGGCCACCACCCGGTCGCCGGGGCCGATCCCCATCTCGCGCAGGGCGGTGGCCAGCTTGCGCACGGACGCGCCGACCTCGGCCCAGCTGACGGTGGCCTGCGGTCGAAGCTCGCTGGAATGGTGCAGCATCGGGCGGTTCGGGTCCCCGGTGGTTTCGTGCCGCAGGACATGTTCGGCATAGTTCAGGCCGGTGCCGGTGAACCAGCGGGTGCGCGGCATCGGGTCGGCGGTCATCACCGCGTCGATCTCTCCGTCGTGGAGGATCTCGAAATAGTCCCAGATGGATAGCCAGAACGCCGCCGGGTCATCCACCGACCACTGCCACAGGTCCCAGTACCCGTCGAAGCGGTGGCCCCGGTCCGCAAGCCAAGCCATGTAGCGGGTGATGTTCGAACCGGCCAGCCGGTCGCTGTCGGCCTGCCAGAGGATGTCGCCCTCGGCGACCGGCGGGGTCTGTATGTCTGTCATTCGGGCAGCTTAGGGAACCACGGCTGGGCGGCAAGGCCCGTCAGGTCGTCCAGAACGACATGGGCGCGCATGTCTTCGGGAACGCCGTTAAAGGCGTCCCGGTCGGCGATGCCGGTCGTCACGCCGACGCAGAAGGCACCGGCCTTGCGGCCCATGCGGATCTCGAGCGTCGGGTCGTCGCCGATCACCGCCATGTCCGACGGCCGCGCGCCGGTCAGGTCGGTCACGATCTGTAGCCCTGCGGTTTCCGGCTTGCCGAACACCGTGACCTTGGTGTCGGTCGCGTTCTCCAGCGCGGCGGCGATGGCGCCCGAGATGCCCAGCATCCGGCCCTTGGACGAGGCGAAGTAGGGCGCGACAGAGCCCGCGAAGGGCGGTGCGCCGTCCCAGACCGCCTGCACGACAGCCTCAAGCGCGGTGGCGCCGAAGTCGCGGGTATAACCCAGCAGCACCGCATCAACGGGGCCCGCGTCGGGCGTGGGCTCGACCACCTCGATCCCGGCGTCGCGGGCCGGCGCGCGGGTGCCGTCGCCGCCCATGACCATGATCCGGCGATACCCCATCCGCGCCAGCGCCTGCGCGGCGACGGCGGCGGGGGTCAGGACATGGCCCGCGTCGATCACGATCCCGGCGTCGGCCAGCAGCGGATAGTAATGGGCGGGCGGGAAAAACGTGCCGTTGGTATAGGCGACCACCTTGATCCCGGCGGCCCGGCAGGCGGACAGCGCATCCACCGCGCCGGGCAGGGCGGTGAAGGTGCCGGCCTCTTTGTTCATCAGGGCAAGGGTGCCGTCGATGTCGAACACCGCCGTGCGGATCGTCGGGGTCATGGTGCGGTCGGTCTCCTGCGGGCGCGGGTGCGCGGTGCCACCGGGTCAAGCCCGAGGCGTGCGCAGGGTCAAGCCCCCGGTGTTATGGTCGGGCGCTTTGGTCCGGCGTCATGGCGATGGAATTCGCGCAGCAGCGCGCAGGCCGGGTAGGGAGGGTCTCCTGGCCTGCGCGACCCGTCCGGGGCCCGGCATGGCATCCCGGGCGGGCTTTTCGGCAGTCAGGCGTTCGTCGATGGCATGGCCGCCGAGGCTGATATCCCCCTGCGGGGGCAGGAGGAGAGCGCCCTTGGCGATAAAGATCCGCCGAGCGGTCGGATTGCGCCCGGCGGTCGTAGTCTTCACCGGGTGGTCCGCCCGGGTGCGGGCGTTCATATTCCGAAATTAGAACGTTTAACGCCCTGCGTCGACACTCAATTCGACCGTTCCAAACGATCTGTGGCAACCTGTGGCCCGGATTCAACCGAAGCGGTCGCGCGTCATTCGTCGCGCGGGACGCTGGAGCCGACCGGGAAGGGCGGCAGCCACGGCTCGCGCCGGACGGTCCAAAGCTCGTAATCGGGGGTGAAGACGCCGGGGTCGTCCAGCGTGCCAAGGTGGACTTCGATGTCGCCGTCGCTTTCGGCATAGACCGACGATCCGCAGCGGGGGCAGAAATGCCGGCCCTTGTAGGACCGCGTTTCGCCGGTGACCGTGACCGCCGCAGGCCGGTAGATCGCCGCCGCGTAAAACAGCGCGCCGTGGTGCTTGCGGCAGTCAAGACAGTGGCACAGGCCGACCCTGTCCGGATCGCCTGTGGCCACGATCCTTACGTCGCCGCACAGGCAACCGCCGTGGTGCTGGTTCATGTGCTGTCCTCCGGGATCGCGTTGTCCGCAGTCTAGGGCAGCGGACCCGTGCGCCACAACGTGACCTTGATGCCGCCCAGCGGGACCGGCGGGCCGGGGCGGTCGAAAGGAAGGCCGGTGGCCTTGGCCAAACCGCCCTCGCTGGTGACAAGGCCGACGCGCCAGCCGCTGAACCGTTCGGTCAGCACCTTGCCCAGCGTGCCGTACAGCCCGTGCAGCATCCCCTTGTTGCCGATCCGGGCGCCGTAGGGCGGGTTCACGATCAGCAGGCCCGGCGGCCCGTCGGGCGGGGTCAGGTCGCTGACCGACTGGCAGGCGAAGGAGGTGAAGGCGTCGACCCCGGACCGGGCGGCGTTCGCCTCGCTCATGCGGATCGCGCCCTGATCGCGGTCATAGCCGTAAAACACCGGGGCGGGGGCGGCGTGGGGCTGGCCCGCGCGCATCCGTGCCCATGCGTCGGGGTCGAAGCTTGCAAGATCCTCGAAGGCGAAGCGCCGGGTGCGGCCCGGCATCAGCCCTGCGGCGATCTCGGCGGCTTCGATCACGAAGGTGCCCGAGCCGCACATCGGGTCGACGACCGGCTCGCGCCCGTCGTAGCCGCACTGGCGCAGGAAGGCGGCGGCGAGGTTTTCGCGCATCGGGGCCTTGTTCACCGCCTCTTTGTGGCCGCGCCGGTGCAACGGCCCGCCCGAGGTGTCCAGCGACACGGTGACAAGGTTGTCCTCGATCCGCACCTTCACCGACACGGCGGCTTCGGCGGCCTCTTGCACCACCGGGGCGCCCAGCGTCTCGGCGATGGCAGTTTCGATCCGTTGGGTGGCGGCGCCCGCGTGGTAGATCTTGTTCTTGCGGCTGGTCGCGGTCTCGACCCGCACCGGGACGTCCGCGCGCAGCACGTCGGCCCACGGGAATTTGCGCGCGCGCTTGTCCAGCTGGGCAAGGTGGAAGGCGCGGAAGGCGCCCACGCGCACCAGCACGCGGGCGGCACAGCGCAGGGTCAGGTTGGCGCGCCAGACCTCGGGCCAGCCGCCTTGCGTCTCGACCCCGCCCGGCACCGCGCGGGGCGCGGCGAAACCGGCGGCGCGGGCCTCGTCGGCCAGCACCTGTTCCAGCCCCGGCGGGCAGGCGAGGAAGATGTCGAGCGGGGTGTCGGTCACTCCGCGCCGCGCGACAGCGCCGCGACGCCGGTCCGGGCCATCTCGTTCAGGCCCAGCGGGCGCATCAGTTCGGCGAAGGCGTCGACCTTCTGCGGCGTGCCGGTGATCTCGAACACGAAGCTTTCCAGCGTCGAGTCGACCACGTTGGCGCGGAAGATCTCGGCCAGCCGCAGCGCCTCGATCCGGTTGTTGCCGGTGCCCGCGACCTTGAACAGCGCCAGTTCGCGTTCGACCGCCATGCCTTCGACCGTCAGGTCGTGGACTTCGTACACCGGCACGATGCGGCCCAGCTGCGCCTTGATCTGTTCGATCACCTCGGGCGTGCCGGTGGTGACGATGGTGATCCGGCTGAGGTGGCCTTCGTGGTCGGTCTCGGCCACGGTAAGACTTTCGATGTTATAGCCGCGGCCCGAGAACAGGCCGATGACGCGGGCAAGGACGCCCGCTTCGTTCGCCACGAGCACCGAGAGCGTGTGCCGCTCTTCGGCCTGCGCGTGGGGGTCCTTGAGATCGTAGGCCGAGTGCTTCGACAGGCCCTTTTTGAGTTTCAGTGCCGACATGTCCGCTTCACTTCTTCTATTCGTTCAAACCGGGTGGATGCGCGGGGGCTGGCCCCCGCGGGGGATCACACCAGCACCGCGCCGCCGGCTTCGATGGCGCCTTGGGTCTGCGCGTTCTCGCCCAGGATCATCTCGTTGTGGGGCTTGCCCGACGGGATCATCGGGAAGCAGTTCTCGTGCTTCTCGACGAGGCAGTCGAAGATCACCGGGCCGTCGTGGTTGATCATTTCCATGATCGCATCGTCCAGATCGGCGGGGTCCGAGATCATGATGCCCTTGGCGCCGAACGCCTCGGCCAGCTTCACGAAATCAGGCAGGCTTTCCGACCACGAGTGCGAATAGCGTTCGCCGTGCAGCAGTTCCTGCCACTGGCGGACCATGCCCAGACGTTCGTTGTTGAGGATGAACTGCTTGACCGGCAGGCGGTACTGAACCGCGGTGCCCATTTCCTGCATGTTCATCAGCCACGACGCTTCGCCCGCGACGTTGATCACCAGCGCGTCCGGGTGCGCGACCTGCACGCCCAGCGAGGCGGGGAAGCCGTAGCCCATCGTGCCCAGACCGCCCGAGGTCATCCAGTGGTTCGGATCCTCGAAGTTCAGGTATTGCGCGGCCCACATCTGGTGCTGGCCGACCTCGGTGGTGATGAACCGCTGCGGGTGGTCCTTGGTCAGTTCCTCCAGCCGCTTGAGCGCGTGCTGCGGCTTGATCGTCTTCTCGCTGTTGGTGAAGGCGAGGCAGTCGATTTTCCGCCACTCGTTGATCTTGTGCCACCACTGCTGCACCGCGTCGGCGCGGGTTTTCGAGCCGCGCGACTTCCACAGGGCCAGCGCGTCTTCCAGCACCGAGGCGACGTCACCGATGATCGGCACGTCGACGTGGATGACCTTGTTGATCGACGAGGGGTCGATGTCGATGTGGACCTTCTGCGACTTGGGGCTGAAGTCCTGCACGCGGCCAGTGATCCGGTCGTCGAACCGGGCGCCGACGTTGATCATCAGGTCGCAGCCGTGCATCGCGAGGTTGGCCTCGTACAGGCCGTGCATCCCCAGCATCCCCAGCCAGCCTTTGCCCGACGCGGGGTAGGCGCCCAGACCCATCAGGGTCGAGGTGATCGGAAAGCCGGTGCCGTCGACCAGTTCGCGCAGCAGTTCGCTGGCCTTCGGGCCCGAGTTGATGACGCCGCCGCCGGTGTAGAACACCGGGCGTTCGGACTGTTCGATCAGTTCGACAAGCGTTTCGATCGCCTCGGCGTTGCCTTTGGTCTTGGGGCTGTAGTGCGAGGTGCGCGCCTGCTTGGGTTCGGTATAGGTGCCGTTGGCGAACTGGACGTCCTTCGGAATGTCGATCAGCACCGGGCCGGGACGGCCGGTGGTGGCGACGTGGAACGCCTCGTGGATGGTGCCCGACAGCTTGTCGGTGTCCTTCACCAGCCAGTTGTGCTTGGTGCAGGGGCGGGTGATGCCGACGGTGTCTGCCTCTTGGAAGCCGTCGGTGCCGATCATGAAGGTCGGGACCTGCCCGGTCAGCACGACCAGCGGGATCGAGTCCAGCAGGGCATCCGTCAGGCCGGTGACCGCGTTGGTCGCGCCGGGGCCCGAGGTGACCAGAACGACGCCGGGCTTGCCGGTCGAGCGGGCATAGCCTTCGGCCGCGTGAACCGCGCCCTGTTCGTGGCGAACCAGATAGTGGCGGATGTCGTTTTGCAGGAAGATCTCGTCATAGATGGGTAGGACGGCCCCGCCCGGATAGCCGA
>NZZG01000008.1 GCA_002698575.1 Pimelobacter sp.
CGAGCAGGCCGCCGCCGCCCAGGGCGAGGCCGCCCGCGCCGCCGCCGAGGCCGAGACCGCCGCGCACGAGGCATCTGCCGCGGCCGCCGCCGACGCAGAGTCAGCGCACGCCGCCCGGGCCTCAGCGGAGTCTTCTGCGGAGGCCGCTCTCGCCGCCGCGACCGAGGCGCACGAGGGCCGCACCGCCGCCGACGAGGCCGCCCGGGTCGCCGCCGAGGCACGCACCGCCGCGGAGCAGGCTGCGACCGAGCAGACCGAGGCCGCCCTGGCCGCCCACACCGCACGCACCGAGGCCGAGGAGGCCGCCCGGGCTGCCGCCGCGCACGCCGGCGAGGCGCAGGCGCAGCGTGAGGCCGCCGAGATCTCCGCCGCCGCCCAGGCCGAGCAGGCCGCGGCCGCGGCCGCCGCCGAGACCGAGGCCCACGCCGCCGCCTCGTCCCCGTCGCAGAAGTCGTAAACGATGTTGTCCTTGGTGTGGTCGGGGTGCAGTTCCTCGCCCCCCGGCACCGGGTCGATCTTGGCGGGCAGTTCGTCATAGTCGAATTCGATCAGCTCTGCCGCGTCCTTGGCTTGCGCCATCGTTTCGGCGATCACGCAGGCATAGGCTTCGCCGACATAGCGCACGCGATCCGTCGCCAGAACCGGGCGCGGCGCGGCGCAGCCTTCGGACCCATCGCGGTTCGGGACTTGGCTGAACTCGATGTTCATGTCGACGCCCGCGTCGATCAGGTCCTGCGCCGTCAGCACGGCGTGCACGCCATCCACGTCTTTCGCTTCGGCGGTGTCGATGCCCTTGATGACCGCATGTGCGACGGTCGAGCGGACGAAATACGCCACCAGCGAGCCTTCCGGCGCGATATCCTCGACGTAACGGCCGTGGCCGGTCAGCAGACGCAGGTCCTCTACCCGCTTGACCGACTGGCTTTTCCCGAACTTCTCCATGCTGCGCTCCCTGATGCGTGGCCGTTTGCCGGGGAGCCTAGCCGTTCGCGCCCCGGTGTCCAGCCCCCGCGAACCGGAAGATCACGCAGATTCCGTGTCTTGCCGGGACGGCCCCACGTCCCCCTCCCAGCAGGCGTGGCGGCCAAGGCGGAAAACCACGATCTGGTCGCCGGGCCCGTAGGTCTTGCGCAGCCAGTCTGCGTCGTGGGGAAAGCTTTCTCCGGTCCGGCCATCCGGCTCGCGCCATGTCAGGCGGCCCTGCTGGGCGCCCCCGATCCGCAGCCGCAGGTCGCGCACGCCCATGACGTCCGCCATGCGACGGTCGCCGTCGCGGCGGACCTTGATGGCGCGGTTCGCCCGCTGGCCGACGGCCCACAGGGCGGCTAGGCCCAGCAGCCCCAGCACAAGCGCACCCCAGCGCAGGCGGGCGCCGATGCGGGCGTAGAAGCCCAGATCGGTCTCGACCATGCCCGGCGTGTCGGGATCGTAACGTACCGGGCGTTCATCGCCCTCGGCCAGTGCATCGTAATACGAGGGTTCGACAGTCACCGTCTCTGTCCGCCCACCGCCGCCGCGCGCCTTGAAGGTGAAGGTCACGAACCGCGTTTCGCCCTCGGCCCGCTTGTCGGTGACGGTGGCATAGGCCAGCGCCCCGTCCCGGTCGATCCGGTCCGCAAGAAACAGCGCGCCCGCGCTGAACAGCGTGGTCGCCAGCAGCGCGACCGCCAGCACGATTGCCGCCCAGCCGCCAAAGCGCAGGAACAGGCTGAACCAACTGCGCGGTTCCGTCCGATGATGCCTGCGCCGGTAGGTCGTCATTGGTCCCCTGCCTTGGTCGGTGCGCCAACCGTAAAAGAGTCCCCGCCCAGCGGGAAGCGGGATCGTGACACGGGGGAGGACGGCGACCGATTAACGATCGTCAAACTATCTGATATGTGAAATTCAAGCCGTGATAGTTCGCAATAATTTGCGTTTAATGTTCGGTTTGTACGGCAAGCCAATCGTCGATTTCGCCGATGTCGCGCAGCACGATATCCGCGTGCGGGGCCAGCGTGTCGGCGTCGGCCATGCCCGTCAGCACGGCGACGCAGTGCATACCAGCCGCGCGCCCGGCCTCTAGGTCATGGGTGGAATCGCCGATCATCGCGATGGCGCCCGGAGCCAGACCGACGGCTTCGGCAAAGGCAAGGCACATACCGGGATCCGGTTTGCCGCCATGCCCGGAATCGTAGCCAGCGATAAAGTCGAACATGCCGGACAGCCCCGCCGCCTCGATATGCGCGCGGGCGGGGACCTCGGCGTCGTTCGTGGCGATACCCAGCTTCAGGCCCGCATTGCGAAAGCCGGTGAACAGGGGAACCAGCGGCACCGCCTCGACCTGCGTCGCCTTGGCGGCGTTGGTATTCAGGCGGGCGACGATCTCTTCGCCTGACAACTCGGGCACGCCCGGCCCCAGCAGCAGCACGATGTCGTCCGGCGTGCCCGCGATCACCGGGCTTCCCGGATCGAACCGGCCCGCCGCGAAGTCGAAACCGATCCGCGCGCCCAGTTCCGATGCCCGTTCGATGTCACCCTGCGCGAAGTCGGTCAACGTCGCTGCGGCCCACGCATTCCACGTCGCTTCGAAGTCGAACAGCGTGCCGTCCTTGTCGAACAAAAGCCCCTGTATTTTCGCCATCTGATCCCTCCTAGCGGTCGACATTCCTTGCCACAGCCACGTGGCGTCCGACAGGCGGAACTCTGGTAGTTGACACGGACAATCAGTTTAGTTGACAATGCCAATCATGTACCGTCTCCGCGACTCCCTCGGCTATCGCCTTACCATCGCGTCCCGCGTTCAACAGCGGCGACTGGAAGAAAAGCTGCGCCCCCTTGGGCTGTCCCGGCTGGACTGGGTGATCCTTGTCGCCGTGGGGTACGAGGATCTGCGCCAGCCGTCCGACATCGCCGACCACGTCGGCGTCGACCGCACCGCGGTGTCCCGCGCCCTGCGCCGGATGGAAGAGGCCGGACTGATCGACCGCAACGACGGCAAGGGCGATGGCCGCACCCGGCATGTCGCCCTGACCGAGACTGGGCAGCGCACGCTAGCGGACGCGACCCCGCTTGCGCAGGCCAACGCCGAACTGATCGCCGACCGCCTGTCCGAGGGGGAGCGGGAACTGCTGGCGCGGTTGCTGTCCAAGCTGATCACCGACGACGATTCACGTCCGTCCAAGTTCTGAGGTCCCGCATGGGCAAGCTGTTTTCCTACCGCAACCGCCCCGTCCACCTTGGCCCCTATCCTTCGGAGCGCCTGAAGCGCACCGACCGGATCGAGGGGCTGGACCGTCTGCCGCCGATGCAGGGCCTGTCGTTCCGCCGCCCGGACGATCCGCTGTCCATCGTGAACGCGATGCAGGAATATCAGGCGATGCTGGACGCGACCCGCGACGGCACCGTGCGCGCCCGCGCCGAGATCCCGAACGACCCGGTCGAGCGGGCCAACCACCTGAAAGCGTTCGGCTATTACCTTGATAGCGGAATGGTCGGCACCTGCGAGATCCCGACAGGCGCTTGGCTGGACGCGCCGATTGCCAACCCCGACGTGGACCGGCTGGCCGAGAAGATCCGCACCATGCAGCCCAAGACGCTGGCTGCCGGGATCGACGTCATCATGGCGGGCCTGCGGGAATCGCTGGCCACACCCCCCGGCGATATCCGCCACCACACCCACGCGCTGGTGTTCCTGTGCGAGCATCCGCGCGACCCGCGCAAGGACGAGCCTGGCACCGACTGGATAAACGACGCACAGGATCACCGTGCCTGCCTGCGGACGATGGAAACCGCCGTCACGCTGGCGAACTATATCCGCCTGCTGGGCTTCGAAGCGCGCGCCCATTCCGCCGCCCAATCCGACGTGGACCTGACGCAGCTTGCCGTCGCCGCCGGGCTTGCCGCGGTCGAGGACGGTCGGGCGGTGAATCCCTTTGTCGGCGCCCGCTATGGCCTTGCGGTGATCACCACCACGATGGATATGGCGCCGGACAAACCGATCCTGCCCGGCCAGCCCCCCGGCTTGGCCTATTCCGCCGGCCTTGGACGGCAGGCGAAGACAGCGCGTACCGCCGACCCGTTCGCACAGCGCGACTTCAAGGACGGCGCGCATCCGTTCGAGCGGCTGAAGCGGGTGGACGAACCCACCACTTATATCGACCGCGCCAACGTCGCCCGCGTGCCGAAACGCGCCAACATGTTCGCCCGCTCGCTGTTCGGCGATCTGGGCAAGGCGGCGCAGGAAGGCGCGAAGAACGGCAACTATGTGCGCAAGGCGGCCTCTGCCTTCGCCTTCCGGCCTTCGCTGGGGGCGCTGATCCTGTTGCAGGACGGCGAAACGAAGGACGTGCATCCCTCGACCGCCGATCCGAAGCGCAACGCCGACAACATCAAGGGTGCGTTGTACTGGCTGGGACAGGACGCGGTGGGCCTTAGCGAATGTCCGGATTGGGCGTGGTACAGCCACGACGCGGCGGGCAAGCCGATCACGCCCTACCACAGTCAGGCGATCAGCATGATCGTCGATCAGGGCCACGAAACGATGGAGGGCGCGTCCGGCGACGACTGGATCAGCTGCGCCCAGTCGATGCGCGCCTATCTGCGGTTCAGCCTTGTGGGCGGCGTGCTGGCGCAGCACCTGCGCGACCTTGGCCACCCCGCGCGGACGCACACGGTGATGGACGACGAGGTGCTGCACCCGCCCCTGCTGCTGCTGTCCGGGCTGGGCGAGGTCAGCCGCATCGGCGAGGTCATCCTGAACCCGTACCTCGGCCCGCGTCTGAAGTCGGGCGTCGTGACCACCGACATGCCGGTGGCGCATGACAAGCCCATCGACTTTGGCCTGCAGCGGTTCTGCGAGGCGTGCAACAAGTGCGCCCGCGAATGTCCGTCCGGCGCGATCACTGCCGGACCGAAGCTGATGTTCAACGGCTATGAGATCTGGAAGTCCGACAGCCAGAAATGCACCACCTACCGCGTCAGCCAGAAGAACGGCGCGATGTGCGGGCGGTGCATGAAGACCTGCCCGTGGAACCTTGAAGGCGTGCTGGCCGAAAGCCCGTTCCGCTGGGCGGCGATGACCCTGCCCGGCACCGCGCCGATGCTGGCAAAGTTCGACGACATCGTCGGCAACGGCGACATCAACCCGGTCAAGAAATGGTGGTGGGACCTCGAGATGACCGACGAGGGGCCCTATGGCCCGCCGTCCGAGCCGCCCAACGAACGCGGGCTGAACCGCGGGATCGACCTGAAGTACGAGGACCAGACGCTGGCGGTCTATCCCGCCCCGCTGGCGCCGCCGCCCTATCCGTGGCCCTTCCCGATGGACCGCGAGGCCGGGATCGCCGCCTACCGCAAGATGATCCCCGCCGCCGAACACCGCCGCCGCCGCGCTGCGGGCCAACCGCCCGAACACGTCCATAGCGCCGGGACCGGCGAAAGCCCGGTGCTGCAAGTGGTGGTGTCGAAGGCCGAGCAAATGGCCGATGGCGTGACCAAGTACGAATTCTCGCGACCTGACGGGTCCGACCTGCCCGCGTTCACGGCCGGGGCGCATATCGACGTGGTCGTCGCGCCCGAGTTCTTCCGGCAGTATTCGCTGTCCGGCGACCCGGCAGACCGGACGAAGTACCAGATCGCGGTGCTGCGCGAGGATGCGGGGCGCGGCGGGTCGAAGCTGATGCACCGGATCTTCACGCCGGGGCGGCGGGTCTTCATTTCGCACCCGATCAACCACTTTCCCTTGGACGAGGATGCGTCCTTTACCTACCTGATGGGCGGCGGCATCGGGGTGACGCCGATGATCGCGATGGCGCACCGGTTGCACGCGCTGGGGGCAGAGTTCGCGCTGCACTATTCCTGTTCGCGCCGTGCAGATGCCGGGTTCCTTGAGGACCTGCGCGACGTTCCTTGGGGCAACCGGGTTCATCTGCATTTCAGCGACGAGGGCAGCCGCGCGGATTTCGCGCAGGTTCTGGCGTGGCGCGCGGGCGCGCATGTCTACACCTGTGGCGGCGACGCCTACATGGGCGCGGTGATGGCGGCAGCCGAGGCGAACGGTTTCGCCGAAGACCAGCGGCACCTTGAATATTTCTCGGTCCCCGAAGAGCCGGACTATGTGAACCATCCGTTCACGCTGAAGCTGGCGTCGTCGGGGCGCGAGATCGCCGTGTCGGCGGAAGAAACGGCCAGCGACGCGCTGCTGCGGTCTGGCGTTGCGGTGGACGTGAAATGTTCGGACGGGCTGTGCGGCGTCTGCCAGTGCGGCGTCGTCGGGGGCGCGGTGGAACACCGCGATTTCGTGCTGTCGGCGAAGCAACGCGAAAGCCGGATGATCCTGTGCCGCAGCCGCGCCGCAGACCCGGATGGCGTGGTCGAGATCGACTTGTAGGTCAGGTCCAGTGCATCTGCTGCCCGCCGGGCAGTGCCGCGCGCGCGCGCATGACCGCGTCATACGGCTGACCGGCCGTGTCGCAAAAGCCGGTAATCCACGCGTCGTCCATTAACAGGAAGTCGAGCACCGAGGCGAGAAACTCGGGCTCGCTGGCACGGGCGCGGATATCGTCGATCGAGATTCCCGTCGCGCCCATGAACACCGGCATCAGATCATCAGACGCGGCAATCCAGCCAAGTGCCTGCACCGCAAGGGTTTCTGCTTGTTCCTGCTTCATCGCCCTGCCCTTCGTTGCGACCGTCCATCAAGGTGAAAGCTTTTCTTAACCAATTTGAACGAGACCATAAGCCTGAAAGGGCGATTTGCATCAAATTGCGAGGAAATGATGTCTGGACGCATTCTGATTGCCGCGGCCGTGCCGGCCGAGCGCATCCTGCTTCGGGCAACGCTGGCCTCGCATGCCTACGACGTCCTTCTTGCCTCGTCCGCCAAGGCGGTTCTGGACCACACCCGCGGCAACCCGCCGGATGTCATCCTGCTGTCCGAAACGCTGGACGGCGGCTGCGGCATCGACCTGTGCCGCAGCCTTCGCGCCAATCCCGACACCAGCCGCCTGCCCCTGATCCTGCGGGTCCATGCCGGAGAACGCGGCGGCCGGCTTCGGGCATTGGCTGCCGGGGCGGATGCGGTGATGGATGCCGACACCGCGCCTTCCATCGTGGCGGCGCGCATCCGCAGCCTGATGCGCAGGGTCGCGTCGGGTGCCGAACTGGACGAGGTGGTGCGCACGCCGGGTCTGGCAGATCAGATCGACCTTGTGCCGCACACCGGGCGCGTCGCGCTGATCATTCCGGCGGGGACGACCGACATGCGGTGGCAGATCGGACTGCAGACACGGGTGCGCGGGCCGGTGCGCGTCTACTCTGACGGCACGGCCCTGACCGAGCTTTGGCTTGGCGATCCGCCCGACGCCGTCGTCGTGGTCGAGAATCCGGCGGTTCCCGAGATGGCGCTGCGGCTGGTGTCGGAACTGCGCTGCCGCAGCGCGACGATGCGGTCGGCGATCCTGCTGGTGCAGTCCGAACCGGGCTGGGACCGCGCGGTCATGGCGCTGGACGTCGGCGTCGATGACCTTATCGAGACCGGGTTCGACCCCGAAGAGGTTGCGCTGCGCGTCCGGCACGCGCTGGCGCGCAAGGCCTACGAAGACCGTTGCCGGGCGGCGCTGCGGGACGGGGCGCGGCTTGCGGTGACCGATCCGCTGACCGGGCTGGCCAACCGGCGCTTTGCAATGGACCGCCTGCGGCAGATCGCCGAGCGCAGCCGCACCGGCGCGGGCGCCTTCGCGGTGCTGGCGCTGGATCTCGACAGGTTCAAAAGCATCAACGACACCTACGGGCACCCGGCGGGCGACGCCGTGCTGGCCACCGTCGCGCGGCGCATGGAGGGCGCGTTGCGGCAAGGCGACCTGTTGGCGCGGATGGGCGGCGAAGAGTTCATGGCGGTGATCTTCGGGTGCGAACTGGATCAGGCGACCGGCGCCGCCGACCGTCTGCGCGAGGCGGTGTCCGGCACTCCGGTGCCATTGCCGGACGGAACCGAGATCACGGTCACGATCAGCATCGGCGTCGCAATCAGCGGCCAATCCGCCACCGAGCGGCCCGATCCCGTGGCGCTGATCGCGCAAGCGGATCGGGCGCTGTACGCAGCGAAAGCCGACGGTCGCAATCAGGTAACGGTCAGCTCTCACGCGGCCTGAACCGCGTGGCCCCTGCCCGCCTTCAGTCGTCGTCCCTTTTGCCGGGGCCGTCCCGGCGCCAGCGTTTCACATCGCTTTCCAGCTTGTCGGCATAGGCCGCGCGCTGCGCGTCCGACATCCCGGCAAGATGGTCAAGGAACAGCCGGCTGCCCACCCGCTGCGAGGCCAGCGCCTCTTCCTGTTGCGAGGTGATGATCGCCTGCACCGCGTCATGGTTATAGGGCGTTGCGCGAAGCGCCGTCAGAAGCTCTTCGAACTGTCGGCGCAGCGTCTCGCGCCGTTCGCGGAAGTTGCCTTCTTCGGCCTTGAACGCGGTTCCCAGCGCCTCGCGATCTTCGCGCGAAAGCGACCGCACATATGGGCCGAACCCAAGGTCGGCGATGCGCGGCGGGCGGTCCGGCAGTTGGTGCCGGTGCAGCAGCGCGCCGGCCACAAGACCCACGACCAGCAGGTTAAGCGCCAGCGACAGGATCAGCACGATCCGGCCAACGCTCCACTTGCGTTTCGGCGTTTCGGTTTCGCTGGCCATGCTCAGCCCCCGCTTCCCATCAGCCCGGCATACGAGACCATCAGGTCCTCCATGCCGTAGCCGCTTGTGCTGGCGACATAGCCGCCGGACATCGTTTCGACCGCCGATGGCGCCGCCATGCCGATGTAGACGCCGATCGCCGCAGCCGCAGCCAGCCCGGTCGCCGCGGGCCAGCCGCCGACCTGCGACAGCAGGCGCGCCGCAAGACCGCGCCGGTGCGCGGGGCGCGCCGCCGGTGCGGGCATCGCCGCCTCGGCGTCCGCCAGCACGCGTTCGTACAGCGCGACGGACGGCTCTGCCGGTCGCGCCCGCGCCGCGTTGAACAGGGCGTCGAGATCGTCCTCGCCCAGCGGTGTCATTTCAGCCTTGTCAGCCATCTTCGTACCCCAGTTCTGCGCGCCGCCCGCCCAAACTGGCGGCCAGCGCGCGCTTTCCCCGAGCGGTCAGACTCTCGACCGCCTCGACACCGATGTCCATGACCTCGGCGATCTCGGGGTTCGTAAACCCCTCTAGATGCCGCAGGATCACGGCCTGCCGCTGCCGGTCAGGCAGCGCCCGCAGCGCGTCTTCCAGCGCCTGCGCCCGCGCGGCCTGCTGCAACCCTGCCTCTGCGCCCGGTGCGTCGTCTTCCGGCTCCGGTACGCTTTCAAGATCCTGTCCGCGCGCCTTCCGCAGCCGGTCGGTGCACAGGTTGGCCACGACGCGATACAGCCACGTCGTCACCTTCGCTTCCCCCTGCCGCCACTTCGGCGCCTGCCGCCAAAGGCGCAGCATCGCCTCTTGCGCGACGTCCTCCGCCTCGGCCCGGTCGCTAAGCACACGCGCGGCATAGCCCAGAACCCGCGGCGTCAGCCGCAGGGTCAGGGCCCGCGCCGCATCGCGGTCGCCGTTACCGTAGGCGATCAGCAATGCCTCGTCGGGCACATCGGAAAGTGCGTCGAGTGCCATGACCATGAACCGGCGGCGTAGTCCTTTTGCGCCCGTCGGGCAATTGGCGGCGCGGTCTCAGGGACAGAGAGGCGCGCCGCCGCCGAGGGTCAGCCGTCAGGCTGTTCCGTCGGGTTCGGTGCAGGCTGCATCATCGGGTGATCGCCATTGGGTCCGTTCATCGGGCCATAGCCGTACATCTGCATCGGATAGACGGGCACCATCATGTAGCCCTGCATCATCGGCATCCCCTGCATCATGCCGTTTCCGCGCCCATCTCCGTGACCACGCTTGCTAAAGCCCATGCGGTCGCCGTCACGGTGCTCGCCCTGCCCGTGGAACCGGCCCTCGCCGCGTCCCTCGCCCCGGCCACGGCCTTCGCCGTCGCCGCGCGGGCCGAACCGGCCACGCATGTCCGACAGTTCCGCCGTGGTGATCGTGCCGTCACCGTCGGCGTCGAGCCGCGCGAAAAAGTCGCCACGGCCCATCTCGGCCAGTTCCTCGGCGCTCAGCAGGCCGTCGCCATCGGTATCCAGCCGGTCGATCATCGCCTGCTGTCGGGCGGCCTGTCGTTCGGCGCGGCGCGCCTCCCAGAAGGCGGCAAGCTCTTCGGCGTTCAGAAGACCGTCGCCATCGGTGTCGACCTCTGCCACGCGATCCGCGCGGACCGCGTCGACCTCGGCTTGAGTGATCTCGCCGTCGCCGTTGGTATCGAACTGGGCGATCATGCCCATCATCGGGCCACGGGCGGGTGCGTCGGCCTCGGCCTGTGCGGGCGGAGGCGTCGGGGTGCCTTGCGCGGTTGCGATCACGCCGGTCGACGCGATCCCGATCATGGCGGTGGCGGCCAGAAGCGTTGTGCGTTTCATCGTCTACTCTCCTCGCAGTATCTGTCTGCTTGAACGCCGTGGGCATCATTGCCGCGCGTTCTGAACCTGAAACGGGGGGCCGCTGGGTTTCCGTCGCGCGGCACCCAAAAAATTTTCGGCGCCTCCCCGTCGGGATCGGCTGAAATCCGCACCATCGGCCGGGGATCGTCCCGCCGTGCGGCCCACAATGTCTTAACAATGCAAGGATTCCGGCCCATTGCGCGACAGACCGCCGCAAGGACAACCCGCCGGGTTCAATACACGCAAAAAAGTCGTATCTTTCGAGTGTCCCCGACATCCCTCTGCCCGCATCCCAGGTACGCCATGAGAGACACCGCGACATTCGAAGACGCCGATCCGCTTGCAGAGCGCCCGGTGAAGCCGGCGATGATGCGCGGCTGGCGCCGCCGTTGCCCAAGCTGCGGGTCCGGCTCGATGATGCGTTCCTATCTCAAGGTGCGCGACGAGTGCCCCGTGTGCGGAGAGGAACTGCACCACCACCGCGCCGATGACGGCCCGGCCTATCTGACGATTTTGATCGTCGGGCACCTGCTGGCGCCGCTGATCCTTGCCGTCTACACGCACTGGCGCCCCGAGCCGCTGGTGCTGGCGGTCGTGTTCTCTGTTGGGTGCGTGGCGCTTTCGCTGTATCTTCTGCCAAGGCTGAAAGGCATGATCGTCGGCCTGCAATGGGCCAAGCGGATGCACGGGTTCGGCGGCGTCCGCTGATCCCCGCCATGTGCGGTCCGGCGGTATCGTGGGGAGGGACGACTGCATGGACAAGACGGCGCTTCGCGACGCGGCGACGGTTATCCTTGTGCGCGACCCCGGCGGTTCGCCCAGTGTGCTGATGGGCCAGCGGGGCGAAACCGCCGCCTTCATGCCAAGCCGGTTCGTCTTTCCCGGCGGCGCGATGGACCCCGGCGACCACCACGTTCCCTTCGGGTCCGACCTAAGCCCGCGTTGCCTGTCCCGGATGGATGACCGCAGCACCCCCGGCCTAGGGCGCGCGCTGGCTGCCACCGCGATCCGGGAATTGTGGGAGGAAACCGGCCTGCGTCTGGCCATGCCCGGCGTCTGGCCCGGCGAGCCGCCCGAAGACTGGCAGGCCTTCGCTGCGCCGGGCTGCGTTCCCGCCGCCGAGCGCCTGTCGTTCGTGTTCCGCGCGATCACGCCGAAAGGCCGCCCGCGCCGTTTCGATGCGCGGTTCTTCGTCGCCGATGCCGACGCGCTTTTGGGCGACATCGACGATTTCTCGCGCGCCTCGGACGAACTGAGCCACCTGCAATGGATCCCGCTTGAGAAGGTGCGCGACTTTCACCTGCCCTTCGTGACCGAAGTGGTGCTGGCCGAGGTCGCGGCCGCCCTGCCCTCGCTCGACCCGCCCGAAACGGTGCCGTTCTTCGACAACGGGGCCGAGGAAAGCCTGTTCCGCCGGTTGGGTGGTGTGGGACCGATGCAGGCGTTGGGCGCGAAGGCCTAGAGAAACAAGACCAGCATCGCGACGCTTAGGCCCAGCAGAAGGCCGCCGCCGATCTCGCGCGCGGACAGACGCTCGCGGAACACCAGCACGGTGACCGCAAAGCCGAAGATCAGTTCGACCTGCCCCAGCGCCCGGACATAGGCCGCGTTCTGCAGGGTGAAGGCGGTGAACCAGCCGAACGACCCCAGCAACCCGGTGACGCCAACCGGCAAGGTCGAGCGCCACGAGCGCAGAACCTTTGTCAGTTCTCCGGGTTCCCGCAGGCGAAGCCAGACCGACATCGCGACCGATTGCAGGAGCGTCACCACCGACAGGGTCAGCGCGGCGCGGAACAGGTAATTTCCGTCGCCCACCTCTAGCGTCGCGCCGCGATAGCCGATGGCCGAGATCCCGAACATGGCGCCCCCCAGCAGCCCCAGCGCCACAGCGCGGCTGCCGACGCCGCCCTCGGTGCCCGCGGGTTTCAGAGAGATCAGGATCACCCCCGCAAGCCCCACGAAGATAGCCAGAAGGCCCATGCCGGTGACCGCCTCGCCCAGAAAAACCAGCGAGAACAACGCGACCTGCACGGTCTCGGTCTTGGTGAAGGCGATGCCCACGGCAAAGTTCCGCAGGCTGAACAGGGTCACGGTGCAGTAGGTGCCAACGATCTGCCCAAGCCCGCCGACGGCCGCGTAGATCCAGAAGATCGGGGTAAAGCTCGGCCACGGTTCGGCATACATCTGCGCCAGCGCCACAGCGGCCAGCGCCGCAAGCGGGACCGCGAACAAAAAGCGCGAAACGGTGGCGCCGCCGGTCGACAGACCCGCGGCCTTCACCTGCTTTTGCAGCATGAACCGCATCGTTTGCACGGCGGCGGCAAACAGGGTGGCGATGATCCAGATATCCATGCCGCGCTATGGCATGCGGGCCGCGGCCCCGCCAGACGGGAAAGCGCGGCGGGGACGATGGCGGTCAGGCGATCCGGTCGCGGTGATTCATCCCCACCGCCCCCATTGGACCGCCGCCCAGATGCGTTCGTAGATCACGTAGCACACTAGACCCACGACCGTGTTGACCGAGGCCATCGTGCCGCCCGCGGCCAGCGATCCGGTGAACGCAAGGCCGACAAGCCCCATCGTCACCCATCCCAGCGCCGCCCACAGGACAGCCTTCACCACGGTTCTGCGCCGCGTTTCCATCATGTCTTTGAATCCCTTGCCGATTGCCAGCAAGGCGTACTCTGGATGACAGCCAAGGCGAATTCCGTATATGATTAACGAAATCCCGCACTTGTTTATAAAAACCATCAATCATGACAAAATTCGACAAACGCGATCGTGCCGAGTTGTTCCGCCGACGGCTTCTGCACGCGATGCGGATCAACGACACCACCCAAAGCGCGCTGGCCCGCGCGATATCCGTCGACCGCTCGACGGTGTCGCAACTGCTGTCCGGTGAAGGCGCGCGGTTGCCCAACGCGCAGGTGGTCGGGGAATGCGCCGCCTCTCTTGGCGTATCGGCGGACTGGCTGCTGGGCCTGAGCGAGCGCCCGGAAAGCGCCGACGACGTCGTCGCCAACGCGCTGGCGGTGACGCAGGCCCCAAGGGCGCTGGTGGACGAGCAGATCTTTGACTGGCACCGCGAGGCGGCGGGCTACAAGATCCGTCACGTTCCGGCCGGGATGCCCGATCTGCTGAAGACGCCTGCGATGCTGGAATGGGAATACAGCCCCCACCTTGGCCGCACCACGGAACAGGCCATCGGTGCGTCCGAGGACCGGCTGAACCTGATGCTGACGTCGAAGTCGGACTATGAGATCGCCCTGCCCCTGCACGAGATCGAGTCGTTTCTGAACGCCGAAAGCTATTATCGCGGGCTGCCGCTGGAAACGCGGCTTGCACAGGTCGAGCATATGCGTGTGCTGTATCGCCGTCTGTATCCCCGTCTGCGGATCTACCTGTTCGATGCCCGGCGTCTGTATTCGTCGCCGATCACGGTGTTCGGCCCGTTGCTGGCGGTGATCTATGTCGGGCGACACTACCTTGCGTTCCGCGACACTGGACGGGTCCAGACGATCTTGGATCACTTCGACCAACTGGTCCGCGAGTCGACCGTTTCGGACCGCGAATTCCCCGCATTCTTGGACGAAAGCGCGCCTGCCGCCCTGTCAGACTGAAGAAATTTGTGCCGCGAGCATCAAGCAAGTCACTGTTTCTAAACGGTTTAAAAAGTAAATGTAAAAAACATTCACATGAGGACTTGATTGAAAGGGCGACAATCCCGATCTTGGGGATGTGAAAGACATTCACATACACACGAACCGAAAGGAAGGACCGAATGAGTTCCGTCGCAACCTGGCCTTCGCAGGCCGAAAACTGGCTCGATGCGCGCGGAAAAGGCGCCTGGATCGTCGCTATGATCCTCGGCTTCATTTTCTTCTGGCCCGTGGGCTTGGCATTGCTGGCCTACATGATCTGGAGCAAACG
>NZZG01000009.1 GCA_002698575.1 Pimelobacter sp.
AAGGTGCAGTTGCAGACCTCTGTCCAAAGCCCCGATACCACGACCTTGGTGGCGCCATTCGCCGCGTTGGCAAGCAGGGCATCGCGCACCTTCTGGTCGTCCCACGAGTTCATGGAGCTGCGCTCCAGCAGCGGCGCCTCGGGAAAGACATCCAGAAGTTCGGGGAAAGTGTGGCCCGAGAAGGCATCTGTTTCCACGGTGGTGATCGTGGTCGGCACGTCGAAGATCTTCGCCGACTTGGCGAGGGCAACGACGTTGTTCTTCAGCGTCTGGCGGTCGATCGACTGGACGCCGAAGGCCATCTGGGGCTGATGGTCAACGAAAATCAACTGGCTGTTGAGCGGGGTGAGCAGGTCAAGTTTCGACATGGGAAGAGTCCTTGGATTGAGAGAGGGGTTAGGCGACAGTCAGGGAAACACGGGGCGGACCAGCCGCTCCGCAAGCGGGGGTCAGCCCTCGATAAAGGCCAGCGCCCCCTCGTCGGTCAGGTCAGCAGTGCCTGCAGCGCCTGCAGCTCGCCTTGCCGCAGCTCGTGACCGCCGTCGTGGATCTCCGTGTTCAGCTCTGCGCCCTGCGCTGCCGCCCAGCGGATCAGCCGGTCGCTCAGCGGCCAGGGGCAGATCGGATCACGGCGCCCGGCGGTGATCAGAACCCGCCGCCCGGTCAGGTCGACCGGCGCAGGCTCCCATGGGATCAGCGGGTGCAGCAGGCCGACCCTCTCGAAGAGCTGCGGCTTCGCCATCATCACCGAGGCGAGGATGTTGGCGCCGTTGGAATAGCCGAAGCCGTAGACCGGGGCGCCGGCATGCCTGGCGGCCTCCTCTGCGATGAAGGTGGCCATCCGCTGCGTCCGCAGGGCAAGGTCGTCCATGTCGTAGACGCCTTCCCCGGTGCGGCGGAAGAACCGCGCCGCGCCGCCTTCGCTTACATCCCCCCGGGGCGAGACGATGCCCGCTCCGGGATGGAGCTGCCTTGCCAGGTCGAAGAACTGGTTCTCGTCCCCGCCCGTGCCGTGAAAAGCAAAGATGAGAGGGGCCCCTGCTTCGGGAGCCCGTATTCGGGCGTGATAGGTTGCATTGGTGGCCATGGCTCTCACGCTTCGATGGCGGGAAGAAGGGGTTCGATCTGGTCGCGATAGGGTTCGTAGCGGGTCGGCAGTTTCAGGGCCTGACCAAGGTGCGCCGTGTCTTCGTCCCGGTCGAAGCCCGGCTCGTTCGTGGCAATCTCGAACAGCACGCCGCCCGGAGTCCGGAAATAGATCGCCCAGAAGTAGTCGCGGTCGATCACCGGAGTGACCTGGTAGCCCGTGTCGACAAGCGCCTGACGGACCCGCAGCTGCGCCGCGCGATCCTCGACCGCAAAGGCGATGTGGTGGACCGATCCGGCCCCCTGCGCCGCCGCCTTGCCGCCCGCGACCGCCTCGAGGTCGATGGTATCGGCCGCGTTGCCGCCCTCGATCCGGTAGCGCGTCACATTGCCGTCGGTCTCATCCTTCTGGTAGCCCATGAAGGTCAGCAGCTCGGCGGTGGCAGCGCTGTCGCGCAGCCGCATCCGGGCGCCGTGGAAGCCGAGGATTCCGGCATCTTCGGGCACGCCGGCGCCCGTCCAGGCGGTGCGGCCGCGATCCGTGCTTTCGACCAGGGCAAACCCGTCCCCGTCCGGGCCGGCGAATTCGAGGCGTTTCTCACCCAGGAAGCTGTTCTCCGTCAGGCCGCTGACGCCACTATCGGCCAGCCGCCCCTTCCAGAAATCGAGCCCCCCCTCGGGTACGGCGAATTCGGTCACGCCAACCTCGCCGGTGCCGCGCTTGCCCTGCGGCATCCGCCCGAAGGGAAAGTAGGTCATAACCGAACCGGGGGTGCCGATCTCATCGCCGTAATAGAGGTGATAGACCTCTGGCGCATCGAAGTTGACGGTCTTCTTGACCCGGCGCAGTCCAAGCGTCCGGGTGAAGAACTGGTTGTTCTCTGCTGCGTCCGCCGCCATTGAGGTGACGTGGTGCAGGCCCTTGATGTCATTTATCATTTTTCTTCCTCACGCGGTGTGTGCTTCTGTTGAGGCCAAGATAGGCGCATCGGTTCTTTCAAAGAATAGAAGCCTTTCGGCATTTACTGTTTCGATGGATGATAACAATACTGCGGCATGCAGAGCATCAAACCCATCCGCGTCTTCCTGTCCGTCGTCGAGCATGGCAGCTTTGCCGGGGCCGCCCGCAGTCTGCGGATGACGCCGGCCTCGATCACCCGCATCGTCGCGCAGCTCGAAGCGGATCTGGGCCAGCAACTGCTGCTGCGCACAACACGGCAGGTGTCGCTGACCGGCATGGGGGCGATGGTCGCTGCCCGCTACCGCCCGGCGCTGGAAGAGTTCGACCGCATTACCGAAGAGATCGAGCGCACCACGAGGCCCGACCGCGGCCGACTGACGATCAATGCGCCGATGTCCTTCGGGATGCGGCTGATGCCGGGGCTGGTGGCAAGCTTTCGCCTTGCCTATCCGCATATCGCGATCAACCTGCAACTGACGGATACGCTGGTCGACATCCTTGAAGGGACCTGTGACCTGGCGATCCGCATTTCCGACCCGCCGCAGGACAAGTCGACGATCTGGCGCCGGATCTGTCGGATGCCCCGAACTGTCGTGGCCGCGCCTTCCCTGTTCGAGCGTATTGCGCGCCCCGAAACGCCGGAGGATCTTTTGCCCGACCATTGCCTGTCCTACGGGGCGAAGGGCATGGCAGAGACCTGGACCTTCGCCAGCGGCGGGCTGAGCCGCAGCGTCCGGGCGGGCACCGAAGTGGTCTCGAACAACGGGGAATTCCTGCGGGCGCTGGCGCTTTCGGGGAACGGGATCGTGAACCTGCCCGATCTTCTGGTGCGCGACGGGCTGAAGGCCGGGGCGCTGGAGATGGTGCTGCCGGACTGGCAGATCGCGCCGCTCAACCTGATGCTCTACTATCCGCCCTACGAGAAGCTTCCGCCGCTGGTGGCGACCTTCACCGATTTCTTCGAAGCCTATATCCGCGATCGGGGCGGGTTCGATTTCGGCGCCGGGCCTGTGGGCTGAAGAGCAGCAGGTCAGAGGAACCGGACACGGGGGCCGCGGGCAGAGGGGGCCGTTCACCGGCCCACGCCCCGCGTCACGGCCAGGACCACCGCAAGCCCCGAAAAGGCCGCGCCCGCAAGGCAGACGGCCGTCCAGCCACCGGAATGGAAGGCGAGGCTTGCCACCCCGGAGCCGAGGGCTCCGCCAAGGAACATCGCGCCCATGAACAGCGTGGTCACCCGGGCGCGAATATCCGCCCCGAGGGCGAAGACCGCATGCTGATTGGAAATCAGCGCAGCCTGAACCGCAAAATCCAGCACGACGACGCCGACGACCAGCCCGACCAGTGTCGCCCACAGGCCGAAGACCGCCCAGGCCCCGAGCGTGAGCACCGCGCCTGCCAGGATCACCGGCCCCGGCCCGCGCTTGTCGGCGACCCGGCCTGCCATCGGCGCCGCGGCAATGCCCGCCAGCCCGACCAGGCCGAAGAGCCCGGCAACGTCGGCCCCAAGCCCGAATTTCGGGCTGTCGAGGTACAGGGCCAGAACCGTCCAGAAGGCCGAGAAGGCGGCAAACAGCAGCGCCTGGGTCGTCGCGGCCCGGCGCAGAACGGGCTGCGTTTTCCAGATTTCATAGAGCGAGAGCAACAGGGGTCCGTAGCCTCTGCCGCGTTGCCTGGGCTCGGAGGGCAGCAGGCGTGCCATGAGCGCCCCGAAGACGACCGCGACGGGGACCGCCATGGCGAACATCTCGCGCCAGCCCCAGTATTCACCGACGAGGCCGGCAATCGTGCGGCTCAGCAGGATGCCCGCAAGAAGACCCGCCATCACGGTTCCCACCGCCGCGCCGCGACGTTCGGGCCGCGCCAGATGCGCGGCGAAGGGCACGATCTGTTGCGCCACCGTGGCGGTTGCACCGACCAGCACTGAAGCCGCGACAAGGGCACCGCCACCGGGTGCGAGCGCCGCAAGCAGAAGCGCCGCCGCCAGTGCCAGGAACTGCACAAGGATCAGGGTCTTGCGCGGCAGGACATCGCCCAGCGGCACCAGCAGGATAAGCCCGGCAGCATAGCCCAGCTGGGTCGCCATGGGGACCAGCCCGGTCAGGCGCACGCCAAGATCGCCCTGCATGATCTCCAGCATGGGCTGGTTATAGTAGATATTGGCCACGGCCGCGCCCGCCGCGACAGACATCGCAAGCAGCAGGGGGCGGGTCAGCAATGAAGGCGTTGTGGACGCCTCGAAGTCGGTATCGGACTGCGTCATGGGGGGCTCCGAGAAGGGGAAGGTCGGTGGCGAGAGGCGCGGCCGACCGCATGGGTGAAGAATGCAGGGTCCCATCCGGCCCGCGAGGTGCGGGCCGGGGGAGGTGTAGGCCATGGGGCTGGATGCGCCGTAAACCGTACGCGGGTTACGGCAGCGGGATGAACTCCTCCGCGTCGCCCGGCGGCAAGTGGAAGCGGCCGTGGGTGAAGTCCCCTTGCCGCCACGCTTCCTTGGCGGCATCGATCCGCTCCTGCGAGGACGCGACGAAGTTCCACGAGATATAGCGCGGCCCGTTCAGTGTCTCTCCGCCCAGCAGCATCAGGCGCGCGCCCCGCTCCCCGGCCTTGACGCTGATGCGGTCACCGGGGCGGAACACCATCATGCGACCGGCCTCGAACGTCTCGCCGGCCACCATGATCGACCCTTCGGTGACATAGATGCCGCGGTCCTCGTGATTGTCAGGAAGCGGCAACGATGCACCGGGGGCAAGCACCGCATCGGCATAGAAGGTTTCGGTAAAAGTCTTGACCGGCGCTGTCTCGCCATAGGCGGACCCCAGGATCAGGCGGATCTGTTTGCCGCCTTCGTCGAGAAAGGGCAGAGCCTCCTGTCCGTGATGCTCGAAACTCGCGGCCTGATCCTCGGCATGTTCGGGCAGCGCCACCCAGGTCTGGATGCCGAAGAGAGCGCCGGGTTTGGTGCGCATCTCTTCGCTGGTGCGCTCGGAGTGAGTGACGCCCTCTCCTGCGATCATCCAGTTCACCTCGCCGGGATAGACCATCTGGTCGGCGCCGGTGCTGTCGCGGTGATGGAATTCGCCCTTGTAGAGATAGGTCACCGTGGCGAGGCCGATATGCGGATGCGGGCGCACGTCGATGCCGCCGCCGGTCAGGAATTCTGCCGGACCCATCTGGTCGAAGAAGATGAAGGGGCCGACCATCTGGCGCTTGGGCGCCGGAAGGGCGCGGCGCACCTCGAACCCGCCAAGATCGCGGGCACGGGGAATGATCAGCGTCTCGATGCTGTCGAGGCTGCCGCTATCGGGACAGTCGGGGTTCTGCGAGGGGTTCCAGCTCATGTGCGGGTCCTTTCGGGACATGCCAGGGGGGGTGATCAAGGAGCGGTTCGGCGGTGTCTGATCTGCCTCACCATCAAGGAGAAAAGCGGATCGGGCGAGGCTTATTCGTCCGATCCGGCAGGGGGCGGCGCGTCAGGCGGCCCCAGGTAGACAGTGCAGACGCGATAGCCCCGCTCCGCCAGCTGCGCCGCGAACTGACCGATCCAGCGTGGCAGATCACGGACGCTCGTCCCGAAAACGATGCCGGGCAGGGTGACGCCGCGGTTCACGTCCCGTGTCAGCTGCCGACGCATCCCGGGCTCCGGCTCCGGGGCATCGAGCATCAGCAAAAGGGTGTCCCTGGCCGCGCTGACATCAATGCAGGCCAGCAGACAGGGCCAGCCCGTCGGGCCGGGCAGGATCCGGAGGAAGGCCCCCGCCGCACCCGAGGGGCCGGCCATGAGGGCCCCCGGACCGCAGATGTGCAGGAGCAACATGCCCTGATCGGCGGGGGTCGACATCTCGACAACCCCTTCGACCGTCGGCAGCCAGGCTCCGTCCATCGCCGGCATCAACCGGCCTTCGTCGCTCTGCTCGTGCGAGGTCATGCCAGGAGCCCCTCTGCGCGATCCTGCGAGAAATGCCGCCGCCAGGCATGGGGGCTTGTGCCCATGGCGCGCCGGAACTGCCGTCCGAAATGCGCCTGATCCGTGAAGCCGCAAGCATAGGCGATGTCGGCCAGCGTATCGGGCGTTTCCAGCATCAGGGCGCAGGCCTGCTCGACCCGGCGCGACAGGACAAACTGCTGGGGCGTTTCCCCGAAGCTGGCGCGGAAGGCCTTGCAGAAATAGCTGGTGCTGAGGCGGGTCAGCGCGGCCAGTTCATCATTGGGCAGACCCCGTTCGATGTTGCGCGTGACATGGGCCCTGACCTTCGCGATCTGCCAGGGGGCAAGGCCGCCCGTCGCTGTCTCGGCCGTCGTCGCGCTGGCCGAGGCGACCAGGCGGCGCGCCGCCACGATCCGGTCGCGCACATCGGCGTCCACGGCCGCTGCAAGCGCCCCGTCGAGAGCGGCCGTCATTTCGTTGAACAGCACGGAGGGGAAGGTAACGATCTGGGGGGTCATGGGTCACTCCTCGTTCTGCCGACCCGATGTCGGCCTTGAGACGAAGATGACGCATCGCCGGTTCCGGCGGCAGTTAAGTGTCGTGAAGAGCTGTTAAGCGGCGGGTGCGCGGTACCATGGCGCGCCGGCCGTTTCTCCACGGGCAAGCGCGAACATCTCGCGCTGCATCTTGCTTGCCTCCGGCGTAGGCTGACCGCGGTATCCGTCCACGAAGATCTGCCAATGGTGCAGAGCATGGCGCGCCGTGGTGGCCTGCAAGGCGTCCATAAGCTCTTCCGCGAAGCCGGTTTCTTCCGCAGCCAGCGCCACTGGGATGCAGCCGATGGCCAGCCCGTAGGACAGCGAAAGCGCATGATCCAGCTCCAGCGCCGCGGCGGCGCAGCTGCGCGCAAGGTCCAACGCTCCGGGCAGATCGCCAAGCATCCATTGCAGGCGCATCAACAGAGCCATCGCCGCGATCCCGCCGTCGACCTGCGCGTGGTTCGAATGGGTTTCACGCTCCGGGGCGGCGTCGAGACGCATCAATCCCTCCAGCAGCTCCAGCGCGATTTCATGATCCCCCAGGAAATGATGCGAGAGGGCCCGCATGTGATCCGCCGTCTGCCGGTTGGACAAGGCCGTGTCCGCGGGCAGGCGCCGGGAAAACGCCTCTGCCAGCGGAAGGCTGGCGGCGTAATCCCCTGCGAGGATCGCATGGGCCCAGACCCCCCAGAGCGACCTGAGCACCAGCGGCTCGTCCCCGAGACCGCGCGCGACCTCGAGCGCCCGGGCGAATGCCTGCCCCATCTCCGGGATCGGCCCCCGGACATGCCACAACGCATGCCCGTACCCGTTCAGAAGTTCGACCAGATCAACATCGGCGTGATCCTCGCCCGGACGCGCCAGCAGCTCTTCCGCCCGCGACAGGTATTCAGACGCGAGAGACAGGTGGAACCACAATGGAGCCCCCTGGTTCAGCAGATGCAGGGTCAACTGCCCGCCCCCGCTCTGGGCGTCAGCCCAGTCGAGCGCCGCCCGCATATCCTCGAGGTAGCGCGCCTTGCCGGTCAGCCAGCCGCGCTGTGCCCCGCCGTCCCAGGCAAGCGCCGTATCCGCCATGATCGTCAGCAACCGATCGGCATGCGCCTCACGCGCCGCGCGCAGCTCACCGCTTTCCCCAAGCCGCTGCAGCCCGTAATGCCGCGTCGTTTCCAGCAGACGAAACCCGTCCCTGGTACTGACCACCAGCGACTTCGACACCAGTTCATGCAGCCTGTCCCGTGTCACGAGCGGGCTTTCCCCAATGACCGCGCCCGCGTCCTCCAGCACGAATTGCCCCTGGAACACTGACAGCCTGTCAAGAGTGCCCTGCTGCCCGGCGTCCAGCAGCCTGTAACTCCAGTCGAGCGCGGCGCGCAGGGTCTGGTGGCGCGGAAGAGCCGTGCGCCGGCCACGGGTCAGCAGGGCAAACCGGTCGCCAAGGGCATCTGCAATCTCCCGGGATGTCATCAGGTCGCTGCGGCTGGCCGCCCGCTCGATCGCCAGCGGCATGCCGTCCAGAGTGCGGCAGATCTCTGCCACCGCCTCCGCATTGTCCGCGCTCAGTTCGAAATCACTGCGCACGGCCCTGGCGCGCTCTGCGAAAAGCTGACAGGCCGCGCTGGACGGAATGGCAGCGGGATCTTCGGGAAGGGCAAGCGGAGGCAGGCGGTACACCCATTCCCCCTCGATCCGCATGGGTTCGCGGCTTGTCAGCAGGATCATCTGACCGGGAACGCGCCGCAAGAGCGTTTCGGCCAGGTCGGCCACCGCGTCCAGCACATGTTCGCCGTTGTCGAGGAACAGCAGGTGCGGACGGCTCCTCAGCGTCTCCACGATCCGGTCCAGCCCATCCTGCTGCGTGCCGCCAATCGCTGCGGCCAGACTGCTTGTCACGTGTGCGGGGTCGTTCAGCGGGGCAAGCTCGACCAGAACCGGCGGCACCTCCTGTTGCGCGGAGACCTGACGCGCCACTTCCATCCCGACGGTGGTCTTGCCCATCCCGCCCGCCCCGGCGACGGTCAGAAGCCGATGCTCGGTCAATGCCTCGCACAGCTCCGCGATGACACTTTCCCGACCGATGATCGAGGTCAGACGCAGGGGCAAGCCCGCCATCTCCTCGCTGTCCTGAGGCGCCGCACTCTGTACGGTCACCGGCAGCGCCAGCCGATACCCGCGCCCCGCCTCGTTAACGATGGTCGGCTGCCCGGCAAGAGGGTCAAGCACCTTGCGCGCGGCAGACAAGTGGACACGGAGGGCACTCTCGTCGATGGCCTGCCCGCCCCAGACCTGTTCGAGCAGGGCGTTGCGGTGAAGAAGCTCTCCCTGCGCCTCGGCCAGCGCCGCCACGAGGCGCAACGCACGTGCTCCCAGTTTCACGGGCGCCCCAGTGTGCTTCAGATCCATGGAAGGCATTTCCAGAGTGAAGGGGCCGAAGGAATAGGAAAGAATCATGATGCACCCGCATGTATGCTTCGCGCCTGCGAGCCGAGGGCACACTGGCACTGGACGCGCATCTTGCCGGGCTGCCCGGTGAAGGCAACTGTCAATGCACTGTATTTCAGGATGACTTCGGCTTCGTCTCAGGCTCAGGGATTCCATTTTCTAGCGGCTTCAATCGATTAAGACCACCAGTGTTTACGTCAGCCACCTAGTTCCGCCCGCGCAACACCATCAAGGACCGCATGAGCATCGCAGCCAATGGCGCTCACTATCTGAACGAACTCGACGACCTCGACTTTCCGCTCGCCGTTCTCGTACTTTGCTACA
>NZZG01000010.1 GCA_002698575.1 Pimelobacter sp.
GGGCAAGGTCATGGGCGTCCCGGTCCACGACCACCTGATCCTGACGGACCACGGCCATACCAGCCTCGCCGAGCGGGGTCTGATGTAGGGCGCGGTGGGCACCGGCTCCCCCGGCGTGGGGGCGCCGGGCGGCGAACGCCCCCACGTCGGGGGCCTCACGCATCCCCCCACGCTGCTATGAGCACGCCCGATACTCAGACCGAACGGTCCACCGGACGGCCCTCCTCGCACTCCGTCCGGCTGGACCTCGGCCACGTCGTCGCGACGGCCGGAGCCCTCGACGTCGTCCGCTCCCACGGCCTCAATGTCCTCGCCCTCGTCCGCCGCCACGCGCGCGGCGACTGGGGCGACCTCTCGGAGGACGACGCGCTCGCCAACGACCTCGCGCTCGACCCGGCGTGCCCGGCCCGGGTCCTCTCGGCGTACGAGACGCGAGGAGGGCGCCTCTGGGTCATCACCGAGGCCGACCGCTCGGCGACGACGGTCCTCCTGCCGTCTGAGTATTAGCCCACACCGGCGGGTGCCGGTGCCCAACGAGTCCCCGTGTCCCGCTGGGACCCCACCGTGGCGGGCGCGGCTCGTGGCGAGCGCCCCCCGCGGTGGGGGGTGCCGAGTCACCAGCCCTCATTTCTCGCTATGCCATCCCCCGCTCTCCGTCCGGCGATCCCGGCGCGTCGCGCGTCCCAGGACCCCGCGCCCGTCGACACCCTCACGGACCAGGCCGCCCGGTGGGCCGACCACGTCCTCGCGGTCTCCGACGCCTCAGACGGCCCCGCGCTCCCGCCCGGCTACGTCGCCCGGAAGGCGCTCTCGGCCGTCGCGTTCTCGCTCCGCCACGGGCTCCGCGACCTCGCCGTCCCGACCAAGCTCGTTGGCGTGAAGGCCCACCAGCACGCGGTCGAGACGTTGACCCTCTACGACGAGCTCCCGGTCCACCGCCGGCCCCGACTCGCCGTGACTGTCGGTCCGCGGGGCGCCCTCCAGGTCTCGGCCGTCCGGCCCGACGGGTCGCTCCAGACGGTCGGACGCCTCCAACCCAAGCACGTCGCGTGGGCCACCCCGCTCCTCGGCGACGAGTCTCACGGGGGCCTCGCCGTCCACCTCCACGCCGTCACGGGCCTCGACCGGCGCGCGCGGGGGCTCCCCGTCACGCTCGGCGTCAACGTCCGCCTCTCGGGCCTGGGCGGGGCGTCCGACCCGCCGTCCCGGCCCGCGCTCCGCGCGGTTGCCGAGCCGGCCGTCCCCTACTGCGCCTCAGGTGGGGGACAGCCTGGACCGGACCCCCAGGCCCTCGCCGTCCGCCTCTGGCGCGACGCCGGTGGCGTGGCCCGGATGACGTGCCCCCACGCCGTCCGCCATTCGCCGTCCGGCCCCGAGTGGGGGTACGGCGGGAGCGGCCCGGCCGACTGCGCCCGGTCCGTCCTCCTCGCCCTCGCGGGCGAGGCCGTGGCCGAGGCGCACTACCAGGCGTTCAAGGCCGAGGTCGTCGCCCGCCTCCCCGAGGAGGGCGCCGTGATCGCGCGGACGGACGTGGCCGCGTGGCTCGCGGGCCGGACGGGCGCTCCGGTCCACCGACCGGCGGGGCGCGCCGCGTAGTCCGCCCGACGGGCAGCGCGTCGTGGCTAGCCTCGCGGCCTGTGACACGACGCCGGCACGGGGGGCTCCGTTTCGTCGGACCCCCGTCCGGGGCGAGAGGCCTCTCCGTGCCCCGGCAGCTTGTGCCCCCGCGTTCCGATGACACACCTGTTCCACGTCGGCGAGCCGGTCTCGACGCGCGCGGGCTCCCCGCTCGCGGCGGAGCCCGGCGAGGCCCGGGCCGTCGCGGGTCCCGGGGGCATCCAGGTCGTCGTCGCCGTGGCCGACCCCGGGGAGGACGAATGCCGGGCCGTCGAGACCGGGGCGATCTCGGTCGGCGTCTCCGACGAACACGGGGCCACCGATGGACCCGGCGCCGCGCTCCTCGTCCGTGTCGGCGAGCCGGGCTCGGCGGGGTTCGTCGAGGCGGTGGCCCCGGTCGAGGCCGGCGTGTGGTGGGGGGGCGACGTCGAGCTCGCGCTCTCGGACGGCCGCGGCGTCGTCCGGGCCGTCCGCCGCTTCCGGGGGCCGACGGCGGAGCGGGTCACGGCGGACCCGGCCCCCGGTTCGAGTGGCCGGCCATCGAGGGGCTGACGGGGAACCCGGCGGGAGGACCTCCCACGGCCCCGGTAGGTCCCTCCGCGGTCCCCACGCAACCGAGACGGAAAAGGTGGGTAAACTGTCGGCCGTGTCCGCCGAGCAAAACCACCCCGTCGCCGTCTACCCGGGCCGTCGGTTCGGGCTCGTCCAGCCGCAGGGCGACGTGGACACGGACAGCCTGCTCCGGGCCGGGCGGGCCCTCGTCGACCACCCGGCGTGGGAGCCGGGGTTCACCGAGGTCTGGGACCTCCGGTTCGCGGGCCGGGTCGTCGCCCGTCCCCCGGCCGCCGAGCGGTTCCGGGCGTTCGAGGCCGAGGTCCGCGACCGGCTGGCCGGGTCGCAGACCGTCGTCGTGACGGACCACCGGCCGCTCCTGACCTACGCGGCCCGGTTCTACGCCCAGCTCGTCCGCCCGCTCGGGCGGGAGGTCGTCGCGTGTCGGACGGGGGCCGAGGCCGCCCGATACCTCGACGGAGGCCCGATCCCGCGTCTCGGCTCGGACGAAGCCGCGTGAGCTCGCACCGAGGCGCTCCGCGTTCGGCCCGACGACGTCAGACCACGACGACGCGCCACGGCTTGGTGAACGGGTCGAGCACGCGGACGCCCCGGCCCCGGACGTCGGCCACGTTCCGAGTCACCAGCACGAGGCCCCGGACCCGCGCCGTCGCCACGAACGCGAGGTCGTCCCGGTGCTTGTCCCTCTCGCCTTGGAGCCGCCCCCACTCGTCGGCGACCGCGCGGTCGACCTCCACCACGCGTCCGGCGTAGGCGTCGAGGAGGGCGTCGAACCGCCCGGCGAGCTCGCGGGCCGCGCCGGCCTTCCGCTTCGACAGCCGAACGATCCCGCGCCGGACCTCGGTGACCGTCATCACGCTCAGGCGGAGGTCGGCGTCATCCACGGTCTCGAGCCACGCCCGGACGTTCACGTGGCCGCCGTCGCCCTTCTGGATCTCGCGGAAGACGTTCGTGTCGAGGAGGTAGGGCACGGGCGGGGTCTCGGTGTCGTGCTCCTAGTATGACGCCGTCGCCGTCCCACTTCCACAGGGGGCCCCGGTGAGCCTAGAGTCGGACCTCGCGCGGGCCGACCTCTGGGTCCGGCTCCCCGAACACCTCGTCGGGCAGGGCCAGCTCGCGGAGCATCCGCTTCAGGCTCCTCTCCGGGTACGGCCGCCCCCTCTTCGGGTAGACCCGGGCGTACTGGGCGGCGGCCTCGACGTCGGCGGCCGAGAGCGACGGGTACGCCCGCCGGGCCTCGTCCGTCCCGCCCGCCTCGGCGAGCGCGGCGACGAGGTGGACCGGCACGGCGGTCCCCCTCAGGACGGGGTCCCCGTCGGGGCCGGTCCGGACGCTCCGCTTGATCCGCTGGAGCTCGCCGAGCCGCCCCTCGATCTGGCGGTCGACGTCGGCGAGGTCGACCTCGAACGGGCCCACGGAGACCCGGCTCCCGCGGGGGCGGAGGATGGCCTCGTAGAGCTTCCGCCGGCCCTTCGGGGTCAGGTCGTCCTCGACGCCGGCGACGACCCGGAAGAACCGGAGCTCCGAGCGCCCGAACACGCGGCGCGTCCGGCCCCGGACGGTCCGGGTCCGCTTCTCGACGACGCCGCTGTCGACGGCCCGCTGGACGTCGTCGACGTCGCGGCCGGCCGTGAAGGCGGCCTCGTTGGGGGTCAGGGTGAGGCTCATGGGCTCTGGGGCAGGAGTTCCTACTATATCGTCCGAGGGCGTGGACGTATTATAGCGACCGCCGCCATTTGATCCAATCCGTCTTGGGGAGGGCCCAACGCTCAATTTCCTCCGTCCCGACCGTTGCGTCACTCGTGTCCCGTGCGCCCCTGGCACACGCGCCTGGCTCACCTCCGTACCAGCGCTTCGGGGAACAGGACGGTGAGGACGCCGAACGCGCCGAGCGAGACCGCCTGCTCCATGAGGATCTCGTCGCGGCTCCCGCCCGCCCGGACGTAGTCGAACCAGGCCGACGCCGTCGTCCCGGCCTCGACGAACCCGGAGCGCGCGGACGCGCCGCGGAGGGCGAGCGCCGTCGCGGAGTCCCTCGGGAGCGCCGAGGCGTCCTGGACGGTCCGGGTGTACCTCCCGCTCCACGCCTCCCTCGACGCCCAACGCCAGCCGTACCCGTCGGGCCCCCACTTGACGACCACGCAGGAGTGGTCCACGAGACTGACCCAGCGGATGGCGGCGCTGGTCACGGACGTCCCGAACTCCCGAGCCAACGCGAGGACCGCCGGGGCCCCGACGCCCGCCTTCTTCATCCGACGGGCGAAGGGGGCCGTCGGCATGAGGAGGTGGGAGGCGAACAGGTCCGCCTCGCGCTCGACGAGCTCGTTCGACGTGTAGTCGGCCCTCGACGGGTGCGGGGCGGCCCTCCCGTCGAGGAGCGCGTTCCGGTGCTCGTCCAGGAAGTAGTGGCCGGCCTCGTGGGCCAGCGTGAACCGGGCGCGCGGGGAGTCCCGGCCGCCCGTCCGGGCCTCGTTGCAGTAGACCCAGAACCTCCCGTCGCGGCGCTCGATGAGCCCGTCATACGCGTCGCCGAACGACCCGTAGGCGAGCGAGACGTCCCGCTGCGAGCGGAGGACGCCGTCGGGGTCGACCGGGACGGCGTCGCCGGCGACGTCCTCGGCGAGGTCCGCGATCTCCTCCCGCCGTGTCGGGCCGATGACGTCGGTCCCGCTCACGGACGGTCGGCGCCGCGCTCGGCCTCCTCGCGTGCCCGGCGCATGGCGTCCTCGACCTCGTCGGAGATGGCCCGCCCGTTCCGGGCCGCGCGCCGGAGCGAGTGGGCGTGCTCGTCGTCCCGGTCCTGGCCGTCCCGGATGGGGGGGAGCTCGCCGCCGAAGATCCGGGCGACGACCTCGGCGGGGTCAGAGAGGGAGGGTGGGAGCGGGGAGGCGTCGCCCAGGTGTTCGAGCCAGAACAGGGCGTCCTCGTCCGAGCGAGACGGCTGGGGGACGGCCGCGCGGATGCGGCGGAGGAGCGCGTCGTCGGTGTCCTGCGGGGGGCCGGGCGGCGTCGCCGGGCCGGGAGGCCGGGTGCGCTTCGACATGGGATCGGGGTACGTAGGGGAGGGGGGGAGGTCGTTACGAGGGCGTGTGACAGGCGCACCACTCGCGGACCTTCTTGAGCGCGCGCCGACGGATCGTCCGGACGTTCTGCGGAGTCGTCCCCCACCGTTCGCACAGGGCGGTGAGGTCGGCCTCGTCGACCTCGAGCGGGCGGTCGTTGACGTGGTAGCGGTACGTGAGGTCGAGGACCTCGCGCTCCCGCTGCGAGAGCCGGTCGAGCGCGGCCCGCAGGAGTCGGCCCTCCGGGGAACGGAGGAGGGGGTCCGGTTCTTCCTCTTGGTGCGAGGTACCGTCGCCGGACGGCGGTTGGACGACGCCGTCGAGGTCCGTCGGCTCGCCGTGGAGAGATCCGTAGGTGGACTTCGCGCCGACGTGCTGGAGCGGGAGCGGGGTCGCCTCGTCCGTCGACTTCAGCCAGTCGTTGAACACGCCGTCCGCGATCCGGGTGAGCCACCGGAAGGTCCGGGCTCGGAGGTGGTCGGGGGCGGTGATGCCGCGCGCGTCGTACGTCTCGGCGCTCTTGAACGCGCGCTCGAACGTCCACTGCACGAGGTCTTCGGCCCCGGCCTCGCCGAGCGTGTGCCCGTACCGGCGCAGGGCGTAGCCGTACACCGCCCGGGCGTAGCGGCCGAAGAAGGCCGTCGCGGCCAGGTCCCGCTCGGCCGGGTCCCCGGCCGCGACATCGGTCAGGAGGTCTTCGTCGGATTCCGCGGCGGGGGCCGACGGCTCTGTAGCAACGAGTCGCATGAGTCCCGGGGCCGGGCGCGACCCGGCGTGAACACGTGTAGGGAGACTACGAGTGGGCGTGACAACCCGCGCTCCGGGTCCGTCGCCAGAGGGCCGGTGTCACGCGGGCTCGTAGTCCGGTCGAGCAGCCTCAGAGCTGCGCCCTCCAGTCCCCCCACGACGATGCCCAGCAAGAAGCCCGTCCACACCGTCCCCTCCGGGAAGGGGTGGGCCAACAAGCAGGGTGGCCAGACCACCAGCACGCACCGGACGAAGGCGACGGCCACGGCCGCCGGCCGTCAGCAGGCGAAGGCCTCCGGCACCGAGCACCGGATCCACAACAAGGACGGCCGGATCGGCCGGTCGAACAGCTACGGAGGCGACCCGAACCCGCCGAAGGACAAGAACCGATAGGCCCGGGTGCCACGTCGGTGGCACCCGCACTCCATACCCTCTTCACGCACTCCTGAACCCCCTCATGCCCAACCCGAACCGCCCCGACAATCCGGGCCGGCCCGACGACCCCGGCCGCCCGAACCCACCAGGCAACCCGAACCCGCCCGGCAACCCCGGCGGCCCGGGCCGTCCGCCTGGCCGCCCCAACCCGGGCCCGGCCGATCCGCCGAAGGTCCCCGGGCACCGGCCCGTCGGGTAGCGCGATGAGCCCCGAGCCCTGGTTCGTCACGCTCCCGGAGCGGCTCGAGCGCGAGCTCCGGTCGCTCCGGGATGCGGGCGCGACCGTTAGCCTCGACGAGGCGGCCCGCCTGGCCGGCCGTATCCGCCTCTCGGTCGACTACCCCACGCCCGACGGAGCGCCCCCCGGCATCGACGGGGCCCCGGTTGGCGGCTTGGTCCGGCTCGAGGTCGCCTTCCCCGACACCTACCCGAGCTTCCGGCCCGACGTCCGGGCGCCCGGCGTCCGGCTCCCCCGGCACGTCCACCCCGAGAGCGGGGGGCTCTGCCTGCTCACCCGGCCCACCGACGAGTGGACGCCGTCGTGGACCGTCGCGGACCTCCTCGACCGCCAACTCCCCAGGGTCTTGCGGGACGGCGGCGTCACCGACTCCGACGCGCTGGCGGACGCCGACGACGAGCAGGCCGAGCCGCTCAGCGGGTACTACCCGTACCTCGCGACCGCCCCCGTGCTCGTCGACGACTCGTTCCTCGCCGGGCTCGGCGGCCTCCGGTCCGGTCGGCTCATGGTGGGCCTCCCTAGCGGCGCGGGCCTCTTCTCGCGGCTCGCCGCCGTCGAGGTCCTCGGCCCCGACGGGCCGCTGTCTGAGTTGCCGGAGCCCGCTGCGGCCCAGTTCCCCGACCGCTTCCGGGGCGCGTGGTACCGGCTCCCCGAGGCCCCGCCCGTGGCCGACCCGGCGTCCATGTACCGTTGGGTCCTCGACGCGCTCCGCAGGGAGGGCACGGACCTCATGTCGACGGACCGGAAGAAGGTCGCGCAGGGGCAGGTGTTCGACGTGATGGGTCTCGTGTTCCCCGAGGAGCACGCGCCGGGGCAGTACGGACTCGGCCTCGCGTTCGTGGTCCGGGTCCAGGGACGCCCGCAGCGGGCGCCGCGGGGCGAGTCCGTCCCGGCCCCGGTCCAGACGTACGTCGCGAAGGCCGCCCGGATCAGCCGGGACGCCTACGCCAAACGCGCGCCGCTCCTCCGCCCGTTGCACGAGAAGACGGTCCTCGTCGTCGGCCTCGGCACCGTCGGCGCCCCCGTCGTCCTCCACCTCGGCCGCGCGGGCGTAGGCCGGCTCCGCCTCGCCGACTTCGACGTGGTCGAGGCCCCGACGACCGTCCGCTGGCCCATCGGGCTCTGGGCCGTCGGCGCGCACAAGGTCCAGGCCCTCCGGCAGTTCGTCGAGCAGAACTATCCGCTCTGCTCGGTCGACGTCGACCTCCTCTACGGCAAGCCGATCGGGCGGGTCCGGCCCGACGGCCTCCCCCTCGAACAAGACGACCTCGACCGGCTCTTCGACGGGGTCGACCTCGTCGTCGACGCCACGGCCGAGGGGGGCGTGACCCACATCCTGTCCGTGATGGCGCGGGAGCGCGGCGTCCCGCTCGTGGCCCCCTACGCCACGCGGGGCGCGTGGGGGGGCGTGGTCGTCCGGGAGGTCCCGGGCCAAACGGACGGGTGCTGGATGTGCTTCAAGCACTCCCAGTTCGGGGGGACGCTCCCCATGCCCCCCGAGGACGAGTCGGGCGGCGTCCAGCCGCTCGGGTGCATGGACCCGACGTTCACGGGCGCCGGGTTCGACCTCGCCCCGGTCTCAGCCGAGGCGGCGCGGATGGCCGTGGCCACGCTCTGCCAGGGCCACGAGGGGGCCTACCCCGACCTCCCGTACGACGTCGGCGTGCTCGGGCTCGTTGACGCAGACGGGGTCCCGACCGCGCCAACGTGGACGGGGCGCCCCCTCGACCGTCACCCCGACTGCCCGTACTGCGTCGCGGCCGAGGACGAGCGCCGTCTAGCCGCGTGACCCCGAGGGTCTGGATCGACCCGTCGGCCCTCGACGACATCCTCGTCGAGACGGTCCGGACGGCCCCGAACGAGACGGGCGGCGTCCTCGTCGGCTACGGCGACGTTGGAGGAGGCTTCGTCGTTACGGCTGCCGTCGGGCCGGGTCCCAACGCGGTCCACGAACCGTACCGGTTCGTCCCGGACCACGAGTGCCACGAGCGCGAGGTGGCCCGGCACTACCACGCGAGCGGGCGCACCGAGACCTACCTGGGCGACTGGCACTCGCACCCGACGGCCGCCGCGTACCTCAGCCCCCGCGACCGAAAGACGCTCCGGGGCATCGCCCGCGAGCGGGACGCCCGGGCGCCGACCCCGCTCATGATGGTCGTCGGCGGGAAGCCGGAAGGCATCGGCGTGTGGGTCCTCCGACCCCACACGCTCCCGTGGTTCCGGCGCCCCGTCCCATGCCGCCTGGCCCACTACGACGACGAGGACTAATCCGCTACGCCACGAACACCCCGTCCTCGGCCCGCACCAGCCCGAGCTCCGCCAGCGTCTCTAGCACCGGCGCCACCGTCTTCGGCCCGGCCCCCCGGAACCGCGTGGCCACGCCCTCGGCGTCGGCCGACCCCAGCGCAGCCACCGCCTGGCGGACGGCCACCGTCTGCGCCGCCATCCCCGACGGCCACGGACGCGGCTCGGCCGCCTCGGGCTCCGGGGCCGCCGTCGCGGGCAGCGCGAGCCCCGCCTGGCTCTTCCGGTCGGGGTCCTGGAACGCCGGCCGGAGGTACCGCACGACGCCCTGGCGCTCCTCCTCGCGCCGCTCGGCGTTGAGCGCGACGAGCCGGTCCAGGACGGCCCCCTCGAACGTTTTCGCCTCGGCGTCGAGGTCGCCCCAGCCGTATGCCTCCAGGACTGCCCGGTCGAGCTGGCGGTGGAGGTCGAGGAGCGTGTGGGCGAGCCCGGCCTCGGCCGCCCGCCCTTCCACCTCGCCCAGCTCGCGGCCCGCGCGGAGCGCCTCGACGGCGTTGTAGAGGTCGGTCAGCCCGAGCCCGGGGTGCGCCGCCTGGCGCGCCTTCCGGTGGGCGTCGATGGCGTCGCCCAGCCGCCGGATCTCGGCCTCCTGCGCCTCGGCCGGGCTGGGGAAGGGGAAGGGCTCGAACGTGAGCGAGTTGTTGTAGCTCGGGTCGTTGCCCACCCCCAGGCGGCCGCCCGCGGCCAGCGCCCACCGCTCGTGGACCCGGCTCGACAAGACGCCGAGGTGGAACGGGTCGTCGGAGGCGACGGCGACGAGCTTCTCGTCGGGGAGCACTTCGGCGGGGAGGAACTGGAAGACCCGGTGCTTCGACACGTACGGCGTCACGATGAACCGGTCGAGCCGGTCGAGCGCGGGCCGGAAGCTCGCCCGCGACTCGCCGAGCACCCACCAGTTCTCGCGATACGACTTCCGGCGGACCTTGTCGCGGCCGGGCTTCACCTCGCGGAGGAGGTGCTCGTACACCTCGGGGAACCGGGTCCGTACCTCGTCCTCTCCGACGCCCAGGAGGTCGATGATGAGGTAGCCCCGAGGGCTCTTGGTCAGGTCGCGGCCGTTCCGGTACGGCCGGACGTGCCGGTCGAGCCCCTTGATCCGCCCAAGTCCCAGGCGTTCGGCCTCGTCGGGCATGACGCGGAAGCCGGTCCCGACCGGGGTCACGCCCCGGTTGCTCAGGCCCGCGTTCGCCTCCAGCTTCTCGGCCTGCGTCACGTCCGCGCCGACGGTGAGGTCCGCGTGGACCTCCCCCACAGCCTCCGCGAGCTCGACCGCGGGCACTCCGCCGTCCGTCGGCGTCTCGGCGGCCACCGTGGCCAGCCGGCCGGCCTCCGGGTCGAACGTGGCCGCCGACGCCCCGACGGTGATCGCTACCCGTACGTCGGCCCCGTCGTCGACCCACGGGTGGTCCGGGACCGCGAACGCGAGGGCGAGCGGGTCCGCGTCGGCGTCCAAGTGCCGCTCGACGACGCGCCGGTTGAACGACTGCGTGACCGAGTTCGTCGTGATGAGACCGAACCGCCGGACCCGCCCCGCCCGCACGGCCTCGGCCGCCCGGTCCCACCAGTACATCACGAAGTCCGCGCTCTCCGTCACCGCGGGGTAGGCCCGGCGGAGCGTCCCGGTGTAGCCCTCCCCCAGCGACTCGATCATCCGCTTGTTCCCGACGAACGGGGGGTTGCCCACGACGAAGTCGGCCTCGGGCCACGCGGCCCGGTTCCCGTCGGCGTCCAGGAGCGCGTCACGGTGCTCGACCTGCCCGTACCCCTTCAGGATCGGCTCCGGGAGCGGCTGCGCGCCCCCGTGCGTCCGCTGGTGCCACTGGAGGTACCCGATCCACAGGACGAGGTCGGCGACGGCCGCCGCCCGCGCCCCGAGCTCGATTCCCAACATCTGGTGCGGCGTGACGGCCACGCCCTCGAGCTCCAAGCTCTCCGTCTGCCCGAACCGCCGGAGCGCCGCGCGGACCTCGCCCTCGAGCGCCTTGAGCCCGGCGAACGTGACGTAGAGGAAGTTGCCTGACCCGCAGGCCGGGTCCAGCACGCGGACCCGCGCGAGCCGGCCGAGGAATCCCGAGATCAGGTCGCGCGCCTCGGCCCGCTTCGCCCGCGCCGCCTTCGGGCTCGTCGCCTCCTCGGCCTCGGCCTCCGCCGCCCGCGCCGCCGCCCGGACGCCCTCCCACTCCTCGCGGAGCGGCTCGATCACGGCCGGGCCGATCACGCGCTCGACGTACGCCCGCGGCGTGAAGTGGGCCC
>NZZG01000011.1 GCA_002698575.1 Pimelobacter sp.
GCACGATCGTGAGGTCGGTGTTCTGCACGCCCGACATGAACACGCGCACGCTGCCCAGCCCGATGAGGAAGAAGACGTAGATCAGCCCGAGGTTGAAGAAGGGCGCGTCGTCGCGAGCCTGGAGGTCGCGGACGTCCTGCTCGGTCACGATCTGCGACTGCGCGCCGTCGTGCATCATGGCGCGCAGGATGGCCGGGTTGCCCTCGGCGCGGCGCAGCACCTCACGTCGGTAGTGCTTGACGTCCGGGCTGGCGATGGCGTAGCGCGAGACGAAGTACTCGAAGAGGGCTGCGGTGTGCTCCTGGCCCAGCGCCTCGACGGGGATCTGGCCGAACGTGGCGATGAACGTGCGCAGGCTGCGGCTCTGCGGGAGGGCTCGGATGGCGCCGATGATGGTCGCGCGCTGCTGCAACTCGCGGAGAAAGAGGCCCTGACTCGCGCTCGCTCGGTCGAGCGCATCGAGGACGATCAAGAGGCGCGGTGCCCGGCCGCCGCCGGCCAGGTCGTGCAGGCTCTCGACTACGGCTTCCTGCCGCTCGTCCACGGTCCGGAGGATCTTCTTGATCTCGGTCCACTCGTACTCGTCGCACGCTCCGGCCCGGAGCGCGGCCGGGATGCCGGGGAGTGCGAGAATGCCCAACTCGTGGAACGCACGGGCGAGCGCGTCCACGAGCCTGCCGTTCGGCCCGGCCTCGGCCACGTAGACGAGCGTGTAGGCCTCGCCCGCGCCCTGGGGCATCTCGACGTACCTCCGGCGCGCGCGCGTCTGGGCGGCGCCGTCGAGGAGCACGCGGCGCCCGGCGACGACGGCGACGAGGTCTTCGAGGATGCGCGTCTTGCCGACGCCCTCGTCGCCACGCAAGAGCGTGTGCCGCCCCAGCATGGCGCGGTCCACGAGTTCGGCCAGCACGTGCCCGTTGCCCAAGCGGATCGGGTCGGTGAGAACGGTGCAGTCGGGCGCACCGGGCACGCCGACGGGCCGCAGCGCGCCGACACCCGCGCCGCCGCGGGCGCGTTGGCCGGAGGCGAGGACGGACGAAGGACCGCCAGCGGTCCTAGCGAGCGCGTCGGGCCGGGAGATGGACGAGAGCCGGGGGGCGGAGGTGGAGGCCATCTCAGGCTATGTGTGAAGGGACTCGTCCTGTCTGCGCCCGGCGTTCGGTCCCGCCTGCCGCGTTGCGCTGCATCGCCGATGCTGGCGCATCGACTGCTTCACGCGCCTTGCAGGCGAAACCGCCCGCTCGTGCTCGACTACGGAAGAGCCCATCACGCATAGCCTATTTGTGGAGCCGGGTCCAGAGCTTGGTGACCTCGTGGACGATGGGGTCGTCGACGTGCGAGTTGGCAGCGTGGAAGGCGAGCAGCTTGCTCGTGACCTCGGCGTACATCTTGGTCCGGCTGCGCTTGAAGAAGTGCCAGCGCTTGGGCGGCTCGTCGCAGAGCAGCGAGCGGAGGTAGCGCACGGTGTCTTGGGCCGAGACGGGCGACGGGATGCCGACGTCAGCCAGGATGTGGCCTTCGTGGGCGACGGCGCGCTCGCGGCCGACGGCGTCCTCGAACAGCTCGAACACGTCGGCCCGGAGCCGGTCGAGCTGGGTGGCGAGGCGATGGCGCTCGCCAGAGGCCGGAGCGGGGGAGGGGAGCGTCGCCGGTGACGGCGCGGCGGCGACGGGTGCCACCGTCGGCACAGGCTGGGGGACGGGCGGAGGCCCGGCCTGACTGTCGCCTTCGGTGCCCGAGGTGGGAGGCGTCGAGGCGGGCGGTGCCGGAGTGGCCGGAGCGATGACGGCTGGAGCGCTCGCGCCATCGCCTGCTGCCGTCTCGGCCGGGGCACCCGGCTCGTCCATTACGCCCAAGGCGAGACCGCTTCGGGGTCTGGTGGGCATCGAGGGCGGCGCGGCGGGACCGCCGCCCTGCAACTCCGCCACCAGCACACCCAGGTTGGTCGCGTGCGGGTGGTTCGGCTCGACCAGGCGCGGCCGTTCGGCGTGATCCCGGAGGTAGCTCTCGACTCGCTCGGTGTGCTCGTCGGGCGCGGCCGCTCGGAGCTCGGCCGCCGTCCGCTGCATGGCGATGGCCGCGGCGTCGCCAGAGGCGCCACGTCGCGCTTCGGCCAGGCGGTTTGCCTGCTCGATAATGCCGTCGAGGTCGAACGCCCGGTCGGTCCGGGCGGGCATCGCGGCCTTGTTCTTGGCCCGGTCGTAGAGAAGCACGCGGCCCTGGACGCCGTCGAGATGCCCGGCGAGCACGGCCGTCAGCCCGCCCGGATCGACGGTGCCCGTCTCGATAGCTGGGTCTTCGTCCGCGTCGCGCTCGTCGGGGGGCGGGACGGTCCCGATCGACACGGCCAAACCGTCGAGGTCGAGGAGCCGGATGCGCGGGGCGAGCGGATCGGAGAAGTCGTTGACTTCCAGAATGCCGTTTCCGCAACCCGAGCGCGCGATCTGGTGCGCGACGAGCGCGGCCGACTCGGCGCCGTCCACGTGGAGTTTCAGGCACTCTGAGTAGAACACCGTTTCGAGGAAGCGCGCACAGTCCTGCTCGTCCAGTTCGTAGACCGACAGGAACGCCGGGCGCCCAGCGTCGCGGTGCTCGATGAACCGCCCGAGTGCGGTCGCGGGCATGACCGGGAACCGGTAGTCGGTCGTGGTTCGGGCGACCGCGAGAAGCTGGCCGCTGGCGGCTACGAACGTGTCGTAGGTCGGCCCCAACGTGCCGTAGGGGTCCGTCCCCGGACCCTCCTGGCCCGCTTCGGGATCGTAGCGGACGACGATGAGCGACACGACGCCCTGAGCCTGCTGGTCGGCAAGCGAGACCGGGTCCAGGAAGGACGCCGAGACCGATTCGATGATGGGGCGCGCCGTGGTCAGCATCTACTCGGGGCTCTGGGTGCTGGATGCCAGAGGTGCAGTCGTGGTCTCGACGGGCGCCGCCACGTCGCGCAGCGCGACGTCGGTACCGCCTCCGGCGTCGAGCGTGGCGAGGCGCGCGGCGTTCGTCGCCTGGGCGTGCTGAGCAGACAGCAGCGCGAGCCGCTGCCGAGCCAGCCCTTCGTAGTCGAGATCGCCCTGGTCGTACTTCATCTGCGCCAGGCGCGTCAGCTCCTGCTGGGCTTCGACGCGCTGTGCGAGAAAGCCCGCCTCGATGCGAAGCTGCTGGGCTGCCAGGTCGGCGCGGCGCAGCTCTTCGGCGTCGCGCTCGCGCTCGTCGGCCTCGCGCTCGGCGCGGGCGATGACCCGCTCTCGCTCTCTCGCCTGCTGCTGTGCGCGTCGGGCCTGGTAGAGATCAATGCGCGCCTCGGCCACCTCGACGGCGTTGCGGGCGCGGTCGACGGGGCGGCGGTCGAGGATCTGGTCGACGCTCCACGAGAGCGTGACGCCCCAGGTGTCGCCCGGCCAGCGCGCGATCGCGGCGTAGGCTGGATCGTAGCCCTGGCTGCTGATCGACGGGAAGGCCAGGCCGCGCGTGGACATGGAGACGAAGAAGTCGGCGGCCGGGCGCCAGCGGCGCCAGTCGGTGACGGCGCGCAGCTCGGTCTGGGCCAGGTCGAGGCGGGCGCGCTCCACGCGCAGCCCGGCATCGCTGGTGTCAGCCAGGATGGAGAGTGCGGTCAGCGGGTCGTCCTGCGGCATCCCGTCCAGGCCGTAGCCGGGAAGGTCCTGGGCGGTCGCCAGGCGAGAGGGAAGGAGAGCCAGCGCCGCCAGGGCAAGCACGACGACGGCCAGGCGGAGCGGCCCGGCTGCTGCGCGGTGCTCGTCCTCGTGATCGTCGTCGAGCTCGTCGGTGAATCGGCGCATGGGAGTCGGGATCTAGGCTTCGGCCGTGACCTCTCCCTCCGAGAGGGGGAGGGACACGAGGCATTGGATGCTGGGCGCGTCCTCGGGGCGGAGCCCGGCGGTGGCCGCCAGGTCTTTGAGGAAGCCGTCGCCATCCACCCCACCGCGGTGGGGTGGGACGGGGCGGCCCGCGAACAGCGCGAGCGTCTGGCTGGCGAGGTCCGCGTGGAAGCCTGGGGGCATCTCGGCGTAGCGCTCGCAGTGATGGAGCCGGAGCGCGGCTATCGCTTGGCGATCGTGGTCCAGTCCCGCAGCGCGGATGCTCTCGGTCACGACACAGATGTCGTACTTGTGGCCGGTCAGCATCCGGTAGAGCGCGAGCGCGACGGAGCGACGGCGGAACGGGTCGATGTGAGAAAGCATGGGTCCGTGGAATCGGTGTCGATGGGAGCGCCGACTAGGCGCCCGGCCTCGTCGTCCTGTGGTGCGGCCCAGGTGGACGGGTGAGGCCGGGCGCTCCGCCCACCGGGCGCACGAGCGCCCGTGCAGTGGGTAGGCGGCGCCGTCGGAGGGCGCTACCGCCCTCCCTCCGGTGGAGGGAGGGGTGCCCTCGCGCCCCGGATGGGCCATCCGGGAGGTCTAGCCCTCGGTGTTCTCGCGGACCACCACACCGTCACCGCCGCGCTGCTTCGTCTGGCGGAAGGTGCCGTTGACGTAGTCGTTGCGGGAGACGAGCGAGCCGTCGGACAGGTCGCCCGACGAGCTGAGGGTCCGAAGGAGGGTGCCCGAGAACGACCCGTCGGCGGCGATGGCGAAGTCGGCCCCGTAGTACCGCGTCCGTACCGCGCCGTCAGCGCCACCGTCCCGGACCGTGCCAGTGCCGTTGGTGTTGAGCGTCACGACAGGCTCGCGGACGGTCACCGACTCTCGCAGCTCCTGGTTCGCGTAGCCGACGACGGCCTCGCCCACGCCGGGCGAGTAGACCTGGGCCACGCGCCACGTGTCGTAGCTGGTGAAGCTGGCCTCGGCGTCGTCCGACGTGCCGGTCAGGTAGGCGTTGGTGCCTGCCCCGAGGGCGGTGATGAAGGCGTCGAGGTCGGGGTAGCTGAGAAAGGTCAGCGTAACCGACTCGACGGCGTCCAGCGCCGTCGTCGCGGCGTTGTTGTCGTGATCGACCGCGCGAGCGTGCTGCACGCGGGCCTGCCAGACGCCGACGCCCTGGGGCTCACGGTAGGACATCTGGACGAGGTAGCCCTTGGCGTTGCCGGTATCGTAGATGCCGGTGTACGTCGTGGTGTCGACCATCGCGCTCATCGACGCCATCGCCATTGGGAGCGAGGCGGCGTTCTTGCTCGCTGCGCGAGCGGCGGAGGACGAGTTGGCGCCGCCAGCGGCGCCGTACCCGAGGTCGAACAGCTCCTCGACCTCCGCGAAGGCGGCAGTGACGAGAGCCTGCTGATTGCTGGTGATCGGGTCGATCACATCCGGACCGGTTGGTACGTCAGGGCCGGGGCCAGCGGTGTCGCAGGCGGTGAGAGTGAAGGCGAGCGCAAAGGCCGCCAGGAGTGAGAGTCGCATCTCTTGGTTGAGGGTGTGGTCGCCCGAGCGGCGACGGGACGTCGCCAAGTGGGCTTCCGATGTAAAGGAGCGGGGCGAGGGCACGCCTCCGCGGGGAATGGCGAAGGGACTTCGCCAGGACCTTCGCGCCGAGTGCGCTTCGGTCCGGTGCAGCCGAGTTCCGCCGGTGAGGGTGGCAGTCGTCGGGTCTCGGGGAGCCTCCTCCTCCGGGTCGCGTATTATCGGGACACGGATCGGTGGCTCTTTGGCGACGTCTCGTCGCCATGGTTGAGGGTGTCGATCTCGCGCGCGTCTTCGCGCGCTTCGGAAGTGGCGGCCACCGGGGCAGGGCTCTAAGTCCTCGGTGGCCGCTCTCCGTTTAGGACTCTGGGGGGCTGGTGGAAGGTGTATCGGGGTCGCCCGCGCGGTCGGACACGAGCACGATGCGGACCTCGGTACGGTCAGGGCCGAGGTCGCGGGTCTCGATGCGGCGCACGATGCCTGCGCCAGAGGACCGGACGTAGCCGTCACGGATGGCCTGCTGTTGGCGGAGGGTGGCCCGGCGGAGACGGGCGGTCGCCTGGCGGATCCGCTCGGCGCGCGTGCGCTGCCACTCTGCACTGCGGCTGGCGGCGGCACTCTCGGCGGCGGCGACCTGGACGCGGAGATCGGACGCCTCGGCGCGCGCGGCATCGACGGCGGACTGCGGCTCGAAGCCTTCGCGCTGGCGCTCCTCGACGCGCCGGGATGTGGCCTCGGCCTGGATGAGCCTCTGGCGGAGCGTGACCGGATCGGCCGACGTAGGTGGCGCCGTCGCCTGGGCGGCGGCGAGGTCGGCCTGCGCCTCGGCCACGTCGAGCTGCGCGGTGCTCATGGCCGACGACGTGAGCACGGCGACTGTGTCTCCGACGGCGACCGTCTGCCCCTCGCGGACGAGTAGCTGGGGCGGCTCAGATGGCTTGTGGGCGAAGGTGATGCGGCGGACCTGGCTCCGTGCCATGTCCTGCGGGTCGTAGTCCTCGGCCTCGCCGTCGCGGACGTAGACCCGGAGCGTGACCGTCCCTTGCTCGACGATGAGCCCGGTGAGGTTGAGGCGCGTGAGGTCCGCGAGCGTGGCAAACTGGAACGACAGGCGCTTGTCGGTCCCGGTGACGGTGTCGAACCGGAACTCGTCGGGCGTGACGCCAGCGGCCTCGGTCACCGTCACCTGGCCGTCGATCAAGTGGCGGACCGGCCGGCCGTCGGCGCCTGCGGGCACGAGGGACTCGAGGTCGGCCAGGACCCGGCCCGCGAGGTCGATCTGCCGACGGGAGACTTGGACCTGGGCGCCGCGGTGGGCGAGCACACGGCTGGGCTGGAAGTTGGCGGTGTAGGCCGGTCCGAGCGAGAACACGCGCCCGTCGGTCGTGTCGCGCACGAGCAGCGTGTTGGCGCCCGTCGTGCCGATGGCTTCGAACGTGCCTTCGAGCAAGCGCATGTGCTGAGGGTCGGACGCCTCCACTTCGATCTGCACCAGGTAGCCCTCGGCCGACCAGTCGAGGAAGTCGCGGACAGCCGCGCTGGCGTCGGCCTGCACCTTGCGGACGAAGCGCTGGTAGCCGTCGTGCTCCAGGACCGCGAACGGGATGGTGAGGCAGACGAAGCAGATGCCGAAGAACACATCGACGCGACTGCCCGTCGTCGTTCGGTAGCTCGTCTCCTGGCGGTTGTAGTAGGGGAAGACGCCCCGGCGGTCGCTCCACGGCCAGAAGACGCGGACGCCCTGCACGGTCCAGGTGTCGAGGAATGGGTGGCTGATGTAGCCGACGACGATGGCCGCGTAGATGTGCGGCAGGCCTGCCCAGACGAACGGCAGCGCGAGGGCTGCGACGGCCGCCTGGGCGGCGTAGCAGTGCGTGATCGTCCGGTGCCCCCACCGGCGCTCGATGCGGCGGGCGATGGGGGAGAACACGCGGCCGACGGTCGAGCCCAGCGTGTCGATGTCCGGTGCGGCGGCGGCTGCCGACGCGACGACCACGCCGGTAGCGGTCCACGGGACCTGGAAGAAGGTCGCCGCCACGGTGTATCCGAGAACGCCTCCGGCGACATGGGTGCCCAGTCTCATCGCTGTGGGGAGGAGGTGGGCGGTGCGTCCGCGAGCCGGACCTCACGCCCGGGGTTGGCGCGGCGGAGGTGGGCGAGCACCTCTTGGCCCGTGGCCTCTGGCGTGAACGGCAACGGCAGCGAGTGGCGACCGAACTCCGCCTCCAGTGCGGGGTCGTGGACGACGAACCCAGTGGGTGACCTGCGGACGGTGAGGGGACTTCGGGCCATCACGAGCGGAACATGATGGTGGTGAGGTCCCACTGCTCCGTGCGGTCGGAGCCGTCGAGTCGGGCGTACAGCTCAACCACGTACTCGCCCTGGGGCGCGAACAGGCCGTTGGGACCCACGCCGCGCCACGCGGCGGTGCGCGGCCCGGAGGTCTCGCGCCGCTCCTCGGTGATCTGGCGCACCAGTTCCTTCGACCCGTCGCTGGCGATGCGGACGATCCGGATCTGGACGAGCGCCGATTCCTCCAGCGTGTACCGGATCTCGCACGGCTCGTTGAAGGCGTTGAACGTGGGATCGACCCGGAAGCCGGACACGACCTGGAAGTCGGTCGGGCCGGTGGGCGGCGTGCAGCCAACGGCGAGGGTGAGGGCCACGGCCAGCGCGGCGGGAAGTCGGCGCATGGTCAGGCAGGGACGTGGTGGGCGAGGACAGCGCCTCGGGCGTGCTCAGCGGCGCCGACGGTGTTGGTCTCCACCAGGCGGCGCAGGCTCTCCTCGTCGACGTGGGTGTAGACCTCGGTGGTCTGGATCGAGGCGTGGCCGAGCAGCTCCTGGGTTCCGCGTAGGTCGCCGGTGTAGCGCAGCGTCCGGGTGCCGAACGTGCGGCGGAGCACGTGGGGGGTCAGCTTGTGCCGGGTCTTGACGTGCCGTTGGAGGCGGGCGCAGTCGCGCTGGATCTGCTTGGGATCGACGGCCTGGCCGGCGAGCGTGATGAATACCTCATCGGCCACGTTGGGCACGTAGCGGCGGACCGCGAGCCAGTCGGTCATCGCCGGGTAAGCGAAGCCGACGAGCGGGACGGTGCGGCGCTTGTCGCCCTTGCCGGTGAACGAGAGGTAGTAGCCGTCCGGTCGTGGGACGATGGCCTCGCGGGGGAGCGTCAGCACCTCCTCGCGCCGGAGCCCGGCAAACGCCATGAGCGTGAAGGTGGCCCGGCGGCGGGCAGCGGTGAAGAGGGCGGCAAAGGCGCGCTGCCGGTCGCCTCCGGGCTCGGAGGCTTCGAGCTGGCGGTTGGCCTCCACCATGTCGTCGGACAGCCGGGCCACGGCGCGTTCGAGTTCGTCTTCGGCCAGGACCTTGTGCGTCTCCGACTTCCGGTTGAAGCCGGGCAGGTCGAGGGCGTCGAAGGGGTTGGTGGTCACCACGTCGATGCCCCGGAGGAAGCGGTAGAACGACCGGACGCAGTAGATCCGGCGGGCGACCGTCCGGGCGGCCAACCCCGTCGAGAGTCGGGTGAGGTACCGCTCGGCGTCTCGGCGTCCGACGGTGCCCACGCGCAGACGGTCCTTGGCGAGGAAGCGCCCGAAGTGTTTGAGGTCGGATCGGTAGGCGCTCTCGGTGTGGCGGCTCCCGGACTTGGTGTGGAGCGTCCGGCCGATGAACAATTCGATGGCCTCCCCCAGGCTCATCTCCACCCTCGCGCTGCTCCCCGGATCGGGTGCAGAGAGGCGTGCGTTCGCGTCAGATGGAGAGAGCAACAGTCCGTTCTAGGGAGTCGAGCGCACGCCTTATCGCGTGCCGTCTACTAGGGGGTAGGCGGCACAAGTAAAAGGGGCGACCGCTTCGGTGTCAAGCCGCTGAGGCGCACCTCGTCGCCGTGGGCGGCGGCGGGACAGGGCTCGACCGGCTCCTCGCCGCTCCGAGATCGGGCATCACGCAACGCTTTGCACCATTTGGGACGGCGCCCTTTAAAGGCAACACGTTGGCTACTTTTTTAAAACTTTCTGAGGGGCTGTCCTCATAACATTTGTTATGAGGACACAAAAAGAGCGGTTTTCCGGCCATTCGTCGAAATCGACTCCGCCGAGTCGTGCTGGCCGATTTGACTCTGGATCGCCGAGCTGTCAGCCTGGCAGACCGTTGAGCGGGCGCCGACGGAATAGGGGGAGATCGGTCGTCTGGAGGCCTGTCTCAGAGCCCCGCCGACGGGCTGCGGTTTATCTGGTCGTCGAGGTCATCGGTCCACGCGAGAGGAAGGGAGTGGGCGGGCTCGGCGTCTGGTTGCGTCGGCCGCGCGCCCATCCCCCCGGCTTGGCCCAGCACGACGTCGCGCTCGCGCGCCGCCCCTTCGCCTGGCAGCTTCACCCATCGAACTCGGCGGTCGGTCAGCGCGCCGCCCCCTCGCCTGGCCGCCGGTCGGGTATGGCTCGGCGGTCGTCCAGCGCGCTGGCGGTCGGGCTTGCCTCCCCGGCCGCGGCGGTGGGTCGAAGCTCTCCGCCCGCCAACGGCGGGCGGGGGTGGGTCGAGCATGGCCTGACGTTCGCAGCGCCCTCCCTTCGCTGCCGCATTTCATCGGGCGTGGCGGAGAGGGGCGGTGAGCGCGCAGCGCTCGCCGTCCCCGTGCTGGGCGATGGCACAGGCCGCGCCAGCGGCCGACTGTCCGAGCGTGGCACCGGGCGCCCCGAAGCGCGGCGCCCGCATGGCCCCCGTCGGGTACTTCCATTATTGCACCCCCATCCATCCCAGACCCACCCGATCCCGGTGACAGCCGGGAGGCCGCTTCTCCACAACCGACCTCGGCCTAGTTACCAGATTAGAAGAGGAAGGGTTAGAGGATGGTCGCCTACGTATTCGCTTCTGCGCGCTCTGGCAGCACTTTGTCCATATAGGAAGGTCGCCTACTTATTCGCTAGCCCGGCGCTCTTGTACCATACAGGTTGGTCGCCTACTTATTCGAAAGTCGCCCAGGTATTCGGAGAAGGTCGCCTACTTATTCGTGGACAACTGGGCGCGGCCAGGGCAGAATGTGGGCAAGTATCCCCGGAGGTCTACGACACATCAGAGACGGACGACGGCGGGGGCGAGCGCCGATCGGTCCTCGCCCCCGAGCACCCTGTCCACCTCGTCCAAGAGGAGCCGGTGAACCCCCAGCGTCAGTATGGCTCTTGTGCGGCCTCGCGGTCGGAAGCCGCGCCGCGACGCGGCTGGGCAGTGAGGTAGGCGCACGTGACCGGCGGGCCCGATACCGCTGCGACCTCCGGGGAGCGGATCAGCTCCGAGATCTGCCGGACGTCGAGGCGCGCCCGCAGACGGTGGAGGCTATCGGACGGCATAGGGGGGGAGGGTGAGCCCGCGGCTCCGACGCGGTCGAGAGCGGCGACGAGGCTGTCCGGGTCGGCCCCCACCACCAGCACCCCCCGGCCCGAGTATCCGTAACACTGCCGCGTCGTGTCGGGCTCGGCCCCCCTCGCCCGAGCGCGGAAGACGGCGACCTCAGCGAGAAGCTCGCGCGGGAAGGGAAGCCGAGTCCGCTCGGCCTCTGGCACCTCGCGCTCAATCACCTCACGCGGAGCCCAGCACCCGCACGGTCCTCCACCTCGATTGATGACGGGCTCGACGATGTAGACCGGCTCCGGACGACAGCCGACGAGCGTCACGACGGCGGCTATGAGGCAGACGGAGCGGTACACGTGGAAGGGGCGGTTCGCCCTAAGGTGGGGGGCCCGGCGGGCCAACTCCAAACTCCCCGGCTTTGAGGAATGGTCTGGCTCCCTGGCGAGGGTGAGGCAGAGGTGCCGCCATCCTTACCGTGCGATCCTGGTCCGATTCTACATATGGGCCGAGGTCTCGACAGGGGCAGCGCCCTGGCCTTCTGGTGGGCGCCCTACGTGGCCCTCTTTGCCTGTCGGGTCTGGACATCGGGACCCGTGGACCGGACCACGACGCGGCCACGGGGAAACTCGACGCGCAGCTCGGGCCAGACGGCTGCGATCGCGCGGATGGCGTCGCGCACCTTGTAGCCGAAGTTCTTCTTGGCCGAAGCGGTGAGCTTGCCGTGCTCGTCGGTCTTGTAGTGGCTGCCGAGCTGAGCATGGAGCTGGTCGTAGTTCACGACGACCTCGGGCCGTCCCGTCCGTTCGAGGCCGCTCAGGCGGTACGTGAGCCAGAGGTAGAGGTCGTAGGCCGTCGGACGCGCGCGGAAGAGTTGGGCCTTGCGGAAGTCGAGGGGGAAGCAGGAGCCGACGACGATCTCGCGCCAGAAGCGGTCCGAGAGCGTGATCGTCCCGCCGTCGGCGGGCTCACTCGTAGGGGTAGCTGCGCAGTGCCAGAAGTGGTAGCTGTCGACGAACAGGATGCTCTCGCCTCGCTGGTGGGCGTGCGGCCCCTCGAACGTGTCCCAGCGGTAGTCCACGACGGCCGTCGACAGGCGTTGGAGCTGGTCGACGACGTAGGCGATGCGACCGTGCTCGCCGCCCGACGGCGTGATGTCGACGCGCTCGCAGAAGTCCGTCAGCGTGGTCCCGAGGTCGATGGTGCGCCGCTTCTTGATCTGGGCCTCGGTGATGATGTAGCACAGCAGCAGCCGCGCCAGGCCGCCGAACGGGATGCCACGCGACACCTCGGGGTGAAAGTGGCTCGGGCCGCGCTTCGTCCCTGCGCGGATGGTGAGCGTAAAGCTGCCATTCGTGGCGGCGTAGGTCATCGCCAGGAGCGGTTGGGGCTTGCCACCCACGCCATTGATGGTGACGCGCTCGCCGTCGGCGCCGAGGAGGTAGCGCTCTTTGTGAGGCAGCATCGCCTGCACGAACGTCGTGGGGTTCATGGCGATGGCCCCGGCGTCCTCGGGCCGTTGCGAGAGGATGTGGGTCACCTGGCGGTTGCGGTTGTCGCGGCGCGTCTGGGCTGCCAGTTGGGCTCTGGATGGCCGCGAAGGTGTCCGGTCACCAGGGAAGGGCGCGGCGTGGGGCGTTTGTCCGTCACTCATAGAGGCTCGGGCTGAGAGCCAGCCGGGCGTCGGTGAGCGAACGAGCGAACCTCTAAGTCTCCTATCTTTGAGGCTGTGCAGCCGATTCGTCACCGGACCCCCGGTCGTGACTCGGATGAAGTAGGGCCGGCTCTCTCTGCAAAGAGGGCCGGCTCTGCGCTTTGGAAAGGGCGTCTATTCTCTTTGGTTGAGGATTGGGGTGTTCGGTGGGGCGGTGATGGCTGGGGTGCGCGTGTGGTCGAGGAGCGCATCGAGGAGGCGAGCTCTGGTCTCGGGTGGGCTGGGCGTGCACCGTCTCCGCCCTCGTTTGGTGCCGTCTAGGTCTAGCTTGTCAGTCCGCCGACAGAGCGCTCGCGTTAAGACACGGTCAAGGTTGTGTCGCCTTGCGAGCAGCCCGCGGACCCTCTGAGCCATCCTTTTCTGGTCGTGTCCACGTCCGAACCCATCGCCGACTCTGACGGCTTCCAGCCGACGAGCGGGGCCTCGCCCGCGTACCGGCGTACCGGACCCTCGGTCCACGCGCTGACCTACTACATCCTGCTCGTCACGCGGCGGCGGCGGCCCCTGTTCGAGGGCGCGGCTGCGGCGGCCAGGCTGGAGGAGCTGCTGAGGCTGGAGGCCGAGCGGATGGGCTTGGGCGTCGAGTGCATCGACGTGAACCCGGCCACGGTCACGATCCACATCCACGCCCCGCCGACGCTGTCGCCCCACAAGATCGTGCGTGAGCTTCGCCGGGCCGCGTCGGGGCCGCTGCGCGAGGAGTTTCCGCACATCAAGAGCGCGGGCGGCTTGTTCGTCCGCGACTACATGGTGACCTCGGTGCCGGTCCCGGAGACGGACTGCGACGCGTTCGAGCGTCACATCCCGAAGCGCTGGACGCCGAAGGCGGAGGAGTAAAGACACGGTCGTCCAGCTCACGGCGTCAGTTCGTCGTCGGCTGGTCGCGGAGTCCCTCGGTCGTGGGCCTGTCGGGCCGCGTGGACGAGGAGGGTGCCAGGATCACCTCGGCCCTGGGGTTGTCGCGCGCGACGCTCCGGAGGACGTCGAGCGGGTTCGCGTCGGCGGTGTAGGCGGTCGGGAGCGTGTCCTGCTCGAACGTCTCCAAGACGTCGGGCGAGGAGAAGCGGGCGAGGTAGTGGTCCTCGTAGCGGAACACCTCGATGGTAGGTCTGCGGCGCATGGCAGTCGTGAGCGGTGAGCAGGACAGAACGGCCATCGCGGCCACAGGAGAGAGCGCAAATCTCCTGGGTGTTGCCGTGTGCAGACTAATGTGCACACTGACCTATATACCGTTACAGAGCCGATCGGCTCTGTTTGGAGGCTCCGGTTCCCCGGAACCTCCCGGATGCCGCCC
>NZZG01000012.1 GCA_002698575.1 Pimelobacter sp.
CCCGCCTCGGGATGGCCGAGGGCGCCTTGGCGAGCGCCGAGGCAGAGGCACAGAGCCTGTACGCCCGGCTGCTGGTGGAGGGCTGGCTCCACACCCTCGACTACGCGACCGGCGAGGCGCAGGCGTTCGAGCAGATCGCCTACGACCTTCGTCCGGCAGCGGTCGGGCTGGTCCGGCTCTACGAGGCGACCGGCGACGAGCGCTACGCGGTGATGGCCGGGCTGGCCGCCGCGTGGTTCCACGGCCTCAACCCGGCGGGCGCCACCATGGCCGACCCCGCGACGGGCCGCGGCTACGACGGCATCCTCTCGCCCACGCAGATCAATGCCAACGCCGGGGCCGAGAGCACCGTCGAGGCCCAGATGACGCTCCTGGCCGTCGCCCAGCACCCTGAGGCGGCGGCCTGGGCCTGGGCGACGGCCGACGCCCCCCGTACCCTGACCTGGCAAGGCCACACCGTCCGCGCCCGCACCTTCTCCGGCGCGAGCACCGCGGCGTCCGGTCCTCGCGTGGCCATCGTCGTCCTCGACCCCGAGGCCGACGCGTCGCACCTCTTCGTCGGGCCCGAGGCCGAGCGCTTCCTTGCCTCGGCGACGCCCTCTCCCTGACTCTCTTGATCGACCTCTTCGCGCGCCACGCGGCGCCCATCCTCGCGCCCTCGCCCGACATCCCATGGGCGAGCGGGGCCGTCTTCAACCCCGGCGCCGTGCTCGACGCCGACGGCACGCTCCGGCTTCTGGCGCGTGGCGTCCCAGCCGGCTACACACGCGTCGCGGTCGACTCGCCCGACGCCACCGAGGCCGACTACGGCTACGACAACTACGTCTCGCGCCTCGGCCTCGCCGCTCGTCAGACGGATGGCACGTTCCGGCTCGCCGCCGAGCCATTCCTCGCGCCCGGCTCCGACCTCGACCGCTACGGCGTCGAGGACGCCCGGATCACGCGCCTGGGCGACCGCTACTACATCACCTACACGATCCTGGCCGAGCCCGCTGCGCAGGCCAACGCGGGCGTCGGCATCGGGCTGGCGTCCACGACCGACTGGGAGGCGGTCGAGGTGCACGGGCGGATCGGGCCGGCCGTCCGCGACAAGGACGCGGCGCTGTTCCCCCGGCTGATCGGCGGCAAGGTGGCGATGATGCACCGCGTCGTGCCGGACATGCAGATCGCCGTCTTCGAGGACGAGGAGCAGCTCCGTCAGCCCGGCGCGGCCTTCTGGGAGCGCCACCTCGCGACCCTCGACGAGCACGTCGTGATGCGGCCCCAGCGGCGCTGGGAGGAGAAGAAGATCGGCATCGGCCCGCCGCCCATCGAGACGCCCGAGGGCTGGCTCGTCGTCTACCACGGCGCCGACGCCGACCACGTGTACCGCGCCGGGCTGGCCCTGCTCGACCTCGACGACCCGCGCCGGGTGATCGCCCGGACGCGCCGGCCCGTCCTGGCGCCGGTCCACGACTACGAGCTCCACGGCGACGTGCCGAACGTCGTCTTCCCGCAGGGGGCGGTCGTGGAGGACGGGACGCTCCGCCTGTACTACGGCGCCGCCGACACGACCATCGGCGAGGCGTCCGCCCCGCTGGCGGACGTCCTGGCGCTGCTCCACGAGGAGCGCGGGCAGGGCCACGTCGCCCGCGTCCACCTCGCCTTCCGCGGCGACCGGGATGAGCCGCGCGACCTCGGCACGAGCCCGGTGCCGGTCGAGCGCCTGCACGGCGGGCAGCCGGTCCTGGAGCCCATCCCCGGCCACGCCTGGGAGTCGCGCGTCGTCCTCAACCCCGCCGCCGTGCTGGTGGACGACGCCGACGAACTGGAGGGGCTGATGGAGACGTGGACGCTGAGCGATACCGACCGCGCGGCGCTTCGCGAGGCGGGCGGCGCGTGCGTGATGCTGTACCGCGCGCAGGGCTCGGCCTACGAGCGCGAGCGACCCCACGGCACGCACGTCGCCTCGGCGCTCGGCCTGGCCGTGTTCACGCCCGACCTCCGGCTGGTCCGCCGCTGGGCGGAGCCTGTGATCGCGCCCGAGGCGGCATTCCACGACCTCGGCGTCGAGGATGCGCGCTGCACGAAGGTCGGCGACACGTACTACCTCCACTACACCGGCTACACGAGCAGCGGCCTGGCCGACCCGTCGCTGGCGGGCCGCGTCCAGCTCTGCCTCGCGACGACGCGCGACTTCGTGACGTGGACTCTCCTCGGTCCGCTGGAGGGGGAGGTGAACGCGGTCGACGACAAGAACGGCGCGCTCTTCCCGGAGCCCGTGGACGGGACGTGGCGGCTCTGGCACCGTCCGATGGCGGGCCCGCACCCGATGACCATGCACCTCGCCGAGGCGGACCGCCCCGAGGGGCCGTGGACCTCGCAGGGCTGCGTCCTCGCGTCGCGCCGCTTCACCGACTTCGCGCTCTCGTGGGTCGGCGCCGCCGGTCCGCCCATCGCCCTCGGCGACGGCCAGTTCCTCGCGCTGACGCACCAGGGCCACTTCACGTTCGACGGCACGCGGCTCTACAACCTCTCGGCCGCCCTCGTCGCGCCCGCCGAGTCGGAGCCGGTGCTGTCCCGCATTGAGCCGATCCTCCTGCCCGAGGGCGACGCCGAGCGCGTCGGCGACGCCGACCTCGGGGTGGACGACGTGGTGTTCTCGTGCGCCAACTACGTCGTCGGCGGCGACCTCGTGGTGCCGTACGCCGGGGCCGACAGCCGCATCTTCGGCGCGCGCGTCCCGCTCGCTGCCCTGGTCGACGCGCTCCGCGAGCGGGTCTCCGAACACGCATGATCCTGCGCCGTCCCCTCCTCCTCGCCGCGCTGGCCCTGTCCGCCTCGGCGTCGGCGCAGCAGATCTCGATCGAGCGCGTCGAGCAGATGCCCGCGCTCCCGGCCGACTACCACCTCCGCGACTGGGGCCGCGTGGCGACGGCGTTCGACTCGCTCGTGTTCGACGTGTCCCGGACGGCGACCAACGCGCCGTTCGTCGGGCTCTACGAGGGGACGGTCAACTACCCCCACGGCGCGTTCGGGATCGAGACGTACGTGGGCGGCGGCAACGAGGTGCCGGGCGAGGCGATCACCGTGCTCCCGGCGCTCGTCGGCGCGACGCTGAACGGCGCGCGCAAGCGCACCCAGTTCGGCACCGACTGGGTGCTGCGGGCGGAGGAGTTCTTCGGCCGGGCCTCCGGCGAGGGCGTCTACCTGAACAGCCCGACCGCGCGCAGCGGCGACGACTTCTGGTACGACACGATGCCGAACGTCTTCTTCTACCAGCTCCGCGACCTCTACCCCGGGTTCGGCGACTCGGAGGCCCAGTTCGTCTCCGTGGCCGACCAGTGGAGCCGAGCCGTCGGCGCCCTGGGTGGGAGCGCGACACCGTGGACGGTCCCGTCGTTCAACGCCCGGGCGATCTCGCTGACGACGATGGAGCCGCTGCGGTCGGGCGTCCACGAGCCCGAGGCGGCGGGGGCCATCGCGTGGATCCTCTACGCCGCCTACCGCGAGACGGGCGAGGACCGGTACCGGATCGCGGCGGAGTTGGCCCTCGACGACCTCGACCGGCGGACGCAGAACCCGTCGTACGAGCTCCAGCTCCCCTACGGCGCCCTCGCCGCCGCCCGGATGAACGCCGAACTGGGCACGGACTACGACATCGCCAAGATGGTCGGCTGGAGCTTCGAGGTCGGCCCTCTTCGCAACTGGGGGACGGTGGTCGGGACGTGGGGCGGATACTCCGCGAGCGGGCTCGTGGGCGAGGCGCGGTACGAGCACTACGCGTTCGCGCTGAACGGCTTCCAGCAGGCCGCCGCGCTCGTTCCCCTCGTTCGCTACGACGATCGGTTCGCGCGGTCCATCGGCCGGTGGATGGTCAACCTGGCGAGCGCCTCGCGCCTGTTCTACGGCCCGTCCCTGCCCGCGTCCCACCAGACCGACGCGGACTGGGTCGCGGCCAACGACCCGCTGGGCGTCGTGGCCTACGAGGGACTGAAGATGCGCGAGGGGGGCGTCAGCCCGGTCGCGACGGGCGACGCGAAGGGCAACGGCTGGGCGCCGACCAACCTGGGTCTCTACGGCTCCGCCAGCGTCGGAACCCTCGGCGCGCTCGTGGACTCGACCGAGGTGCCGGGCGTGCTCCGCCTCGACCTCCGCGCGACCGACTTCTACCGGGGCCCGTCGTACGCCTCGTACCTGATCTACAACCCGACGGCCGGCGACGCCACGGTCTCGGTCCCGCTCGCCTTCGGGACGTACGACGTGTACGACGCCGCGGCCGACGCTTTCCTCGCGCGCGGCGTCCGCCAGTCCGCCTTGGTGACGATCCCTCCGGACCAGGCCCGCGTGCTCGTCTTCCCCGTCGCGGGCGGCACCGAGACGCGGGAGGGCGGGCGACTGCTCGTCAACGGCATCGTGGTCGACCCCCGGTTCGACCTCCCCGCCGACCGTCGCCCGCGCGTCCGCGCCCTCCTCCCCGCACAGACCACGCTTTCGATCGGCCAGCCGACGACGCTCTGGTGCACCGGCGGGGACGCCGAGGGCGCCGTGTCGGTCGCGTGGTCGGCTCCGAGCGGGACGCTCACCCCCGACGGCGCGCGCGCGACGTGGCAGAGCACCGCCGTCGGCGAGACGCCCGTGACCTGCACCGTGACCGACGGCGGCGGGCAGACGGCGGCGGCCAGCGTCACGCTCCGCGTCGTCGCCAACCAGGCGCCGCGCGACGTGGTGGTGACGGCCGCCCCGGCCGAGACCGACCCGTCGGGCCGCACCGCACTCGCCTGCACGGCCACCGACCCCGACGGCGACGCGCTCACCATCGCCTGGACCGCCGAGGCGGGCACCCTCGACGGCGAGGGGCCGGACGTGACGTACCGGGCGCCCGAAGCGCCCGGACGCTGGCGCGTGACGTGCACCGCGACCGACCCGAGCGGCGCGTCCGCCACCGGCGAGGCGTTCGTGACCGTCGGCCGACTCGTCCTCGACCTCGGCCTCGACGGCGGCGCGGCCGACGCGAGCCCGTTCGGCAACGACGGCGAGATCCTGGGTGCCGTCGCCGCGCCCGGCCGTGAGGGCCAGCCCGGCACCGCGCTCCGCTTCGACGGCGTGGACGACGTGGTCCGCGTCGCCTCCGCCCCCACCCTCGACATGACCGAGGCGGTGTCGGTCAGCGTCTGGGCGCGGCCGGACGACGGGCCGGACCGCGAGCGCTTCCTCGTCTCGCACGGCAGCTGGCAGAACCGCTGGAAGCTGTCGATGACGCCCGAGGGCCGCCCGAGGTGGACGGTCCGCACGAGCACCGGCGTGATCGACCTCGACGCGCCAGGCTCGCTCGTGCCCGAGCAGTTCGTCCACCTCGCGGCGACGTATGACGGGGCCGAGATGGTCCTCTACGTCGACGGCGTGCGCGCGGCGGCGGCGGCTCACGCGGGCCCGATGCCGGTCGTGGACCTCCCGTTGCTGCTCGGCCAGATGCTGCCGGGCGACGCCGGCTACAACTTCCCCGGCGTGCTGGACGACGTCCGCGTGTACAACCGCGCGCTGACCGAGGCGGAGGTGGTGTCCCTGAGCGCGGGCGGGACGACGACGCCCGACGGCCTTCCCGGCGTCCCGTTCGCGCTCGGGCCGCCGCGCCCCAACCCGACCTCGGGCGCGGCGCGGCTCACCCTGGGGGTGTCCGAGGCCGGCAGGGTCCGCGTGGTCGTGCTCGACGCCCTGGGCCGCGCCGTGGCGACGCTGGTGGACGGGCCGCTGGCGGCAGGGGCGCACGAGGTCGCCTGGGACGGGCGCGGCGCGGCGGGCGTCTACCTGGTCCGCGCGACGATGGGTGGACACACGACGACCCGGCGCGTGCTGGTGGTCCGGTGACCGGCGCCCGGCCGTGGTGGCAGACGGGGGTGATCTACCAGGTCTACCCGCGCTCCTTCCAGGACTCCGACGGCGACGGCGTGGGCGATCTGCAGGGCGTGCGCCAGCGGCTGGACCACCTGGCGTGGCTCGGCGTCGACGCGCTCTGGCTGAGCCCGTTCTACCCGTCCCCGCAGGCCGACTTCGGCTACGACGTGGCCGACTTCTGCGGCGTGGACCCTCTCTTCGGCGACCTGGCCGCCTTCGACCGGCTCGTCGCCGACGCGCACGCCCGCGGCCTGCGGGTGATCGTGGACTGGGTGCCCAACCACTCGTCGGACCGGCACCCGTGGTTCGAGCAGAGCCGACGGTCGCGCGACGCCCCGAAGCGCGACTGGTACGTCTGGCGCGACCCGGCGCCCGACGGCGCGCCGCCGACCAACTGGCAGAGCCCCTTCGGTGGCCCGGCGTGGACGCTCGACGAGACCACCGGTCAGATGTACCTCCACTCGTTCCTGGCCGAGCAGCCCGACCTCAACTGGCGGAGCCCGGCGCTCCGCGCGGCGATGTTCGACACGCTCCGGTTCTGGATGGCGCGCGGCGTCGACGGCTTCCGGATCGACGTGGCCCACCATGTGCTGAAGGACCCGGCGTTCCGCGACAACCCGCCGAACCCGGCGCCCAGCGGCGGCCACAAGCCCGCGAGCGCCTACGACGCGCAGCTCCACGTGCACGAAAAGGACCACCCGGACGCGCACGCGCTCTACCGCGAGGTCCGCGCCGTGGTGGACGGGTTCGACGACCGGGAGCGCGTCACGCTGGGCGAGATCCACCTGCCCGACGCGCTCGACCGCTGGGCGGCGTACTTCGGCGAGGCGCTCGACGAGATCCACCTGCCGATCCACTTCGGCCTGCTCGACGTGGACTGGACCCCCGACGGCCTGCGGCGGCACGTGGCCGCCGTCGAGGCGGCCGTGCCGCCCGGCGGCTGGCCGACGTACGTGCTCGGCAACCACGACGAACGCCGGCTGGCGACCCGCCTCGGCGCGGCGCACGCGCGCCTGGCGACGGTGCTGCTGCTCACGCTCCGCGGCACGCCGACGCTGTACAACGGCGACGAGATCGGCATCCCGGACGTGGACGTTCCCGACGCCCGGCGCCGCGACCCGATGGGGCTCCGCTCCGGCGTCCCCGCCCTCGGCCGCGACAGCGGGCGCACGCCGATGGCCTGGGACGGCTCAGCCTCGGCGGGCTTCTCGACCGCCCCGCCCGACGCGCTCTGGCTGCCGCTCCACCCGGACCACGCGCGCGTCAACGTCGAGGCCCAGCGGAACGACCCGGCGTCCCTCCTCCGGCTCACGCGGCGGCTGCTCGCGCTCCGGCGGCGGCATCCGGCGCTGCACGCGGGCTCGTATCGCGCGCTCGCCGCGGCAGGCGAGGTGTTCGCCTTCGAGCGCCGCCAGGGGGAGGACGCCGTGATCGTCGCCTTGAACCTGAGCGGCGCGACGCAGCCTCTGCCGCGCGCGGTGGGGTCCCTCCTGCTCTCCACGGCGGGCACGTCGGAGCGCCGGGCGCACCTCGGCGCCTGGGAGGGTGTCCTGGCCTCTCCGCCCTCACGACCCGGTGGCCCGCCGTTGGCGGACGGCCCCTGAGTGCCCCCTGCCGCGGGACGGCAGGGACATCGGGTGCGAGCGACGACCCGTGGGGGGCGAGCGTCTCGGAGGGGGGTCCAGGCGCGAGTGTCGCCCGGGTCGGCCGTCAGCCGAGGGAGTCGACGTGGCGATAGGGCGCGAGGGCGGCGTGGACGGGCGGGTAGGCCTCGCGGAGGGCGACGAACCGCCGCCCCCCCCCGTGGCGAGGGCGCCGTCCCCCGAGTGGAGGGTGAGCCAGAGCAGGTCGGCGACGAGGGCCGGCAGGGTGGCGTCGAGGTCGGCGAGGGGGACCTGGGTCCTCGACGGAGGACGGTAGGCACCTAGGTTGGGTGGCTCGACTACCACTTCCCCGAACGCGACTTAAGGTATCGATGGGACGCTAGCAAGCAGTTGAGTCTGGCGCCCGATAAGGGAGTCTTATCGGGCGTCAAGGGTGTAGATTGGGTCATGCGCGACTCGACCGACCTCTCCGCCAGCCCGTCACCGAAGGGCGCACTCCCCGACGTTCTCCGACCCGCGGCGGGCGCGGCGCGCGCGTTCGCCGAGCAGGCGAAGGCCGAGAACACCAAGCGGGCGTACCGGGCGGACTGGCGGTGCTTCCGGTCGTGGTGTGGGGAGCGCGGGCTCGACGCGCTGCCCGCAGACCCGCGTACGGTCACCTTATATGTAGCCGACAAGGCGGCCCCCTCGGACGGGAGCGCGCCTCTCAAGGTGTCGACGCTGGAGCGGCGGCTCTCAGCGATCAGCCAGGCTCACCGGATGAGCGGTCTTCCCAGCCCGGCCTCGACGCGCGAGGAGCCGCTGCACTCGGTGTGGGCCGGCTTGGTGCGGACGAAGGGACGCGCGAAGGACAAGGTGGCCCCAGCGCTGACGCCCGACGTCGTCGCGATGGTCGAGGCGCTCCCGACGGTTGAACTGCTGGACGGCTCGCGCCAGCTCACGACGGCCGCGAAGCGGGACCGGGCGCTGCTGCTTGTCGGGTTTGCTGGGGCGCTCCGGCGCAGCGAGCTCGCGGCGCTCACGGTGGCCGACCTCGGGTTCGGGGCTGACGGGATGCGGCTCCGATTACGACGGTCGAAGGCGGATCAGGAGGGGGAGGGCGCGACGCTCGGGCTCCATTACGGCGACCGACCTCTCTCCTGTCCGGTACGTGCGGTCCAGGATTGGATTCGACATATTGCAATAACGGAAGGTCCTGTGTTCCGGAGCGTCGACCGCCATGGCAACGTTTCGGACCGGGCGCTCGACTCGGGGTCCGTGGCCAGAATCGTCAAGCGAGCCGCCAGTCGAGCGGGGCTCGATCCTGCAGCATATTCGGGGCACTCGCTCCGGGCGGGGTTTGCCACGCAGGCGGCGCGAGCGGGCGCTCACGAGCGCGCCATCATGCGCCACACGCGACACAAGAGCGAGCGCGTGCTCCGCGAGTACATCCGCGACGGACAGCTCTTCGACGAGAACCCCTCCGACGCCCTCGGGCTCTAGCCGACCGGGTGCCCTTCTCAATCCCCCTTCTCCACTTCCGAATGACCTCGACATCTGCGATTCTCTTCAAGCGCGACCGTCTCCGGGACGGGGCGCACCCGCGGGTCCTGGATCTCTTCTCTGGTTGCGGCGGCTTCTCTCTCGGGTTTCAGAGTGCGGGATATGAAGTGGTGGGCTCTCTGGAACGAGATCCGACGGCTGCCCGAACGCACGCGCTCAA
>NZZG01000013.1 GCA_002698575.1 Pimelobacter sp.
CCAGATGTGCCAGACGAAGGGGCGATTGTTGAACCGCTTGAGGTGCTGGGCGAAGAACCCGTCGCGGAGCCGCTTCTCGGCGGAGGCTTCGCCGCGGACAGCGACGAGGGAGACGATCCCGTCATCGTCGGCGTGGGCGTCGAGGGCGTCTGGGACAGGGCGGGCGTCGTCGTCGGACAGGGCGGGCCAGCGGTAGCCGACGAGGCGGGCGACGGCCGTCTGGAGCGGGTCGGTTGACGAGGCAGAGCCACTGCGTGGGGGCGTCGGATTCGGGTCGGCGGGCGTCCACATCCCGCACGCGTGCGCGTATCCGCTAGCGGGGCTGAAGCACACCTACCAGGCTCCCGGCTACCCAAGCACGTTCCTGCCCCACGGCTTCTCGGTGATCGTGACCGCGCCCGCCGCGTTCCGCTTCACCTACGAGGCGATGCCCGAGAAGCACCACGAGGCGGCCGAACGCCTCACCGGTGGGCCGGTCGACCCTGGCCCGGACGCGCTGCCGGACGCCCTGCTGACGCTCATGCGCGACTGGGCGCCCCGCTCGACATCGAGACGCTAGGCTACGCCGAGGCGGACCTCCCCGCGCTGGTGGCGGGCGCCGAACAACAGCAGCGCCTTCTCGTCCTCGCCCCCCGCGCGCCGTCCGCCGCTGACCTCGCGGAGGTCTTCCGCCAGTCGCTTCGGCGGTCGTAGGCGGTCGGTGATCCCGTCTCGGTACCGAGGCATGGTCGGTCATGCTCATCAGTCGCCGCTGAGGAAGTAGCCCCAGGTCCCATCCGGGGCGATGGCCGTTCGCGGTCCCAGGTAGCGGTCCGCCCGATCCATTTCGGCGAGAGCCTCCTCGCTTGTGATGCAGGCGATCTCGGCGCGCTCCGTGTCTGTAGCGGCCTCCCAGTCTCGTGAGGCCGCGGCGGGCCAGGCGTACGTCCCTCCTTCCTCCGAGGGCGCACTGGAGAGGGTGAGGGCGAGATCCTGGAGGAAGGCCTCGCCATGGTACCTGATCCAGTACGCCGCAGCGCTTCCTCCTGGGTCTGCGAACGAGAACTTGAAGTCAGGGTGTCCTCGACTGAGCGAGTCGATGGCGCCCCAGTCTCCGTCGAGGGCGGCCTGCCGGAGCAGGCGGCGCGTTGTGGCGACCGGCTCCGGCAGGACCCGTTCGGTCGCCTCAGAGACGAGAGCGTCTCCGCAGGGGGGGATCGGAGGAGGGGGCGGCCCGCCAAGTTCGACTCGGTCTCCGTCCAGCGTGTCGGAAGCCCCGTTCACGTCAGGAGTGTCATGCGTCCGCGACGCCTCCGCCCCGGCCGCCGGGTCGGGGGTTGCGATGCACCCACTGGCGCCCGCGCCGACGAAGCCACACGCGAGCCCAATCAGCACAACGACAGCGCTTTTGCTCATCGGATCAAGGTAAAGCGCTGGCGGAGTCGCTCGCCGCGGTCTGTATCGAGGACAGCGATGTAGACGCCGGGCGCGAATTGCTCCGCTTCGAGAGTGATCTCGTGTCCTCCCGTCGTCAACTGCAGCGTGCGCGCTACCACCTCGCGGCCCATCGCATCGTAGACGCGGAGTTGGGCACTGACCGGCGTCTCCACCGTGATCCGTACCCGCGCCTGTCGGCCTCGCGACGGGTTCGGGGAGACGGAGAAGGACACTGCGGCGTCCTGCGTCCTCAGGGCGGCCTCCGGCCTCCGGGCCGTGCGCGGACCCCGCGTCGTCCACGCCTGCCCGGTGCTGGACGCGGCGACCAGAGACCGCCCGCTCGCAGGGGTCCACCCCTGACGCATCCGAATATGGAAGTGATGGGTGTGGGCGCTCCAGTTTCGGATGACAGCACGGGCGCTCCGCCCGTCGTTGAGCGTCACACCTGAGAGCGCAGAGCTTAGCGACGAGGTGTACGTGATCCCGATGATCTCGACAGCCTCGCCGTAGGGGCCGTTCAGGAACGCGACGAGGCGGTTGGCGGTCGTCGCGTCGCGCACCCCCGTGTTGACGCGCGGCGTGGCGGTGTCCATCTCGAACCCATTGCTGTGGCCGCTGTGGGGCGGGAACGGCCCGCCGTTCATGTTCGCGAAGTCGTTAAAAAGGAAGTCGCTGGACGCCGGGTCGGAGCTAAGCCCCTGGGCGAAGGCGTACGCCGAGGGCTGGGCCCACGAGTCCCCTCCGACGATGTTGTCGCGCGGATCTCCCGAGCGGCTGAACCGGTTGGCGCCGTCGTAATAGCGCAGCAGAGAGGCGGTTCCTGCACCCTTCTCGGCCGACGATCCGCTCGTCGCGTAGGCGAACACCGTGAGCGGCACGCGGTACGGCGCGACGTTGTCGAAGAAAAAGAACCCAGGGATCTCGAACAGCGGCTCCGACCCGGTCATCGATAGTGTGACAGTCCCGTCGCTTCCGAATGTCTGCGGGAGTTGGTTGGCGGCCGCTGACGAAAGGCTGCCTCCAGGGAGGGGGTTCGACGAGCCTGGGTACGGGTCCACTGACAGAATCAGATCCTCGAGTTGGTCGTCGGGCTCTCCGCGCACCGTCACGCTCCCCCACACCCGCGTGAATCCACCATAGAACGGGTGGTTGGCAAGGCTGATGTACTGTAGGGGGCTGAGGCGCGCGGCGCTGGTGTAAGGGCGGACCGGCGGGATCCGGTCCTGGAGTTGCACGGATGCGATGGTGATCGGATTCTCCTCCACGAGGTCGAGGACGAGTTGAGAGTCGAACGCGCCGTCCCCAACGTTGGCGACCAGAGCATCGATCTGGATGAGGTCGCCTGCCTCGTTCACGGGCAGCGAGATCTCGCGCCAGGCCGTCGCGCCGTCGGAGGTGAAGGCCTCTAGACCGAGCCCATTCATGCTCGCCGACTCCGACGCCCGTCCCCCGCCGCCCTGCGAGCGGGCGGTGACGCCGAAGTAGTCGTTGAACTCGGAGCCGTAGTACCCGCCTGGGACCTCGCTCGTGACAAATCGGTAGCGGACAGTCACCTCGGACACGCCCTCGCTCACTTCGAACGTCCGGGAGACCCGTTGCGGGCCTTCGGGGCCGGTCCCCACGAGGAGGTCCATCCCCGACACCGCGGCGTCGGCCATCCCCGGCGCTCCGGGACCCGGGGCTTCTTCGTGAGGCACGATCTGAACGATGCCGCCCGCAATGCCCGAGGTCACGTCCCAGCCGTCGGTCCCGAGACTGAAATCGTTGTTGTCGATCGGCGAGGGCGCGTCGAACCCGAGAACCTCGACCGTCACCGTTTGCCCGTTGCCGAGCGCGCCCGCAGTTCCGAACCGATTCGCGTCGTCCTCTGCCGTCGCGATGAGCGTCCGAGGGGGCACGTTAGTGAACGACACCTGCCCTCCAGAGGTGACCCCATCGGCGCCCACCTCCAGATCGTCCACGATGGCGAACCGCACGCGCGCGCCGTTGACAGGGGCCCCGTTGGCGTCGACCACACGGACGGCCTGCGTGGCGCTGCCGGCCCACGCAACGAGGCGCGAGGTCAGCCCGAGGTAGGCAGTGTCGGCCGAGTAGAGGGCGAGGTCATTGCGGCCCGCGCGCAACGCCACTCGGAACGTGAGGGTGGACGCCGTCACGCCCTCTGGACCCACGTACTCGTCGTTGATCACGAGGACGTGATCGAGTGAGTCGGCAGAGAACACGGCATCCTCCAGCGCATAGGAGACCAGGACGGTCCCGACTGGGTTGAAGCCCTGCTCGGACAGCCCGGAGACGGTCAGGGTGCCGGCGGAGCCGACCTCCACCTCGGGCTGGCTGAGCGGCGGGTCGCACTGGTTGAACAGCGGGTGCCGCTGGTCCGCCCGCACCATCCTCTTCGTTCCGCCTGTACGGATCGACCAAGTGAGACGGTTGGGGAACTCTGCTGCGAAGGCGTACTCGTTGCTCCCCAGCTCGAAGTCTTCGATCGGCTCATCGTCGGTGCGTCCTCCTTGGAACCGGTTGTCCTCGCCTCGCGGGACGTTGACGACGGTCTCTCCATCCGTTTCGTAGCCGAAGTACGCCCGGTAGCCGTCGTCAGTCTCCTCGACACAGGAAACCAGCGGCGTTACGATGCTGTCAGGCTGGGCGTAAACCGCGGTAAAAGAGAGGAGTGCAAAGAGCGTTGAAAGATGGCGCATGGGCGTGTATGCAGGTACCGATCTGATTCATTATAAGAAGAACTGCCTAGCGTGGCTCGGTAGAGTCGGCGAGCTCGTGTCCATGCGGTGCCACGCCATCGTGACCTCCTGCCGAATGTGCCTTCGACATCTGCACTACTCCCCCAGCGTCTTCACGTTGCTGGTTCTCTCTTCAGCGTGTGCCTCGTGACGTAGCTAGCCCGCAGCGAGACCGTCGACACGGCGCCTCGAGGTTCGGGCGGACCCGCTCGTCAGCCTCGGGCCCGAGGCGGGCGAGGTCAGACCCCGTAGCCTTGCACGTCGCCCGCTACATCGGCGGCGGTGGCGCCGGAGAGGAGCTTCATCGACGCGGGCTCGGCGCGCCTCTGAAGCAGTTCCAGCGACAGCCACACCAACTCCCCCATCGTCTGAGCCTCGCGGAAGTCGGAGATGGCGTAGTGCCGGGCAAGGCTGTCGCCGAGGGCGGTCACCGACGCCTCGGGCGCGATCAGGTCCTCGCGCATGACCGCCATCAGCTCCGCGTAGCGGCCGTGCGTGACGCGCAGGCGCCCCGCCATGAGCGCCCGCTCCTCGCGCTGGTACTGGTCCACAGTCGGCTCGGTGAGATGCTGCAGGCCGAACTGGATGACCGGGTTGTTGGTCGGGAAGTACTGCGGCAGGTAGACCTGGCGGCGGGCGTGGTGGCTCTGCTGGTCGAAGTCGATGGCCCGCATCCGGAAGTGGAGCTTCTCGAAGTCCGGCGTGATGTCCACGACCCAGTTGCCCGCGTGCATGTCGCCGAGCAGGCGCACGAAGCAGCGCTCGTTGAACTTGACGAACTCCTTCGACAGGCGGACCTGATCGAACCGGTTGTCGGGCAGCTGGTCGCGCATGAAGGCGTCGCCGGGCAGCCCGATGATGTGTTCCTCGATGATGGTCTGGTCCCGCAGTTCGGTGCCGTCGACGCGGACGAGGAAGTTGATCGAGTTGGGCGAGAGGATGTGCTCCAGCTCCAGCCCGTAGACGCGGCTCGCGTCGGCGCGCTTGACGTAGAAGTAGTCGAAGTTCTCGTTCAGCCGGTTCACGATCCGGACGCGAAACGGAAGGGTGTTGCCGTACAGGCAGAGGTCGATGCGGTCGATGTAGAGGTGCTCGACCGTCGAGCGGTCTCCGGCCGACTTGAGGAGCGCGTAGGTCGTCCGCAGGGCGTCATGGATCTCGACCTGCTCGGCGGGCCCGTAGAAGACGCTGCTCCAGAGCGTGTCCTCGCCCCGCTCGTCGTAGAGCGGAAACTGGCCGACGTGGCGCGCGAGGTCCTCGTAGCGGACGCCGCCGTCAGCGAGGCGCCCGTACCCGGCGAGGTAGTCGGCGAGGTGGTCGCTGACCGGGTAGGCGGGCTTCTTCTTCGAGATCAGGTTGCGGCGGGCGTCCACAGTAGGCAGGAGAGGTGGGCCAGATACGCAGGCCCGGCGGGGACGTTCGAGGCGTCCTGTTCTTCGACGCGGTCGGCCCGGTGATCTTCGAGTCAGTACGCATGAGGTATACTCGTCTTCGATCACGATGCCCTCTGCGCATGTCTGTTTGTCTTAAGTACATCGTTTTATTTGCATTCGTGGCGCTGGGTGCTCCAGCGTGCGCACAGCACGGGCCTCCGCCGTCCGCATCCGGATTCGTCGTCGATGCAGCGGATGTCCTGCCCCTCAGCACCGAGCAGGAACTGAACCGGCAGCTTCAGTCCCTCGACGACTACACCTCGGTGCAGATGAGTGTCGTCACGGTTGCATCGCTGAGTGGGCTTCCTGCTCGAGCCTACGCGACCCGCTTGATGCGGGAGTGGGGCATCGGGCAGGCGGGACTGAACAACGGCCTGTTGGTGCTGCTCGCCCCTGCTGAGAGCGAGGTCTACGTCGGTGTCGGGACAGGACTGGAGTGGCAGATCCCGGATGCTGTAGCCGGGAGGGCGGTCGAGAGCATGGTGTCCCACTTCGCGACCGGCGACTTCGAATCAGGACTCCGGGCTGGGGTTGACATGCTGGCTGAGAGGGCCACGTCGGTGCCGTGGGATGTCCGCTACACGGGACTCGATGCGTTGCCTGATAGGAGGACGCGTGCAGTCGGCGCTGTCGTTGAGATGAGGGGCCAGTTGAGCGCAGACCGGAACTGGCTGATGACTGGAGGCGAGCGTGTAGCGCTCAGGTATCCGCCCTACTGGGAGGATGGGCGAAGGGGTGAGCCTTCGAGCGTCGTCGGAAGGATCGTGATCGCGGAGCCGCTCACCGTGCAGGTACTGGGCGTGATCGAGTGACGCGAGTGGGGGGGCTGCGGGGTATCCTCCGTCACGCCCCCACCCTCCGCCCCGATGCCCGCCCGCCCCACCTCGGTCGTCCTCTGGACGCTGCTGCTGCTGGCTGCCCCCGTCGTCTCCGCCCAGGCCGCCCCCGAGGCCAGCCGTGGGGCGGACACGCCTGAGGACCTGCACGCCCTCTTCGCCGACTGGCGGGCCTTCGAGCGCCCGCCGATGCGCGACGGGGCGCCCGACTACACCGCCGAGACGTTCGACGCGCGGCAGCCCGCCTTCGAGGCGCTCCGCGCACGGCTCGCCGCCCTCGACACGACCGGCTGGGCCGTGCCCGATCAAGTCGACTGGCACCTCGTCCGCGCGGAGATGAACGGGTACGCCTTCAACCGGCGCGTGCTGATGCCGTGGGCCCGCGACCCGGCCTACTACCGGTCCGTCTGGATGGGCCGCAGCGACGTGCCCGCCCACGAGGGCCCGACGCACCACGCCGTCACCGAGGTCTGGACGTACGACTTCCCGCTCTCGGCCGACGCCGAGCAGCGCCTGATCGCCGACCTGAGCGTCATTCCGCCGCTGATGCGGCAGGCGCGTCTCAACCTGACCGGCAACGCGCGCGAACTGTGGGTGGCAGGCATCCGCCCCATGCGGCAGCAGCGCGCCCACCTGGACGCCCTGCGCGACCGCGTCGCCCCGACGGCCAGCGAGGCGTTGCTGGAGATCATCCAGGAGAGCGCCCTCGCGACCGACGACCTGGTGGCGTGGCTGGAGGCCGAGGCGCCGGGCAAGACCGGTCCGTCGGGCATCGGGCGGGAGAACTACACGTGGTACCAGCAGAACGTCCACCTCGTGCCGCTGACCTGGGAGGACGAGGTTCGCCTGCTGCAGCGCGAACTCGACCGCGCGTGGGCGTCGCTGGCACTCGAGGAGCACCGCAACCGCGACCTCCCGCCGCTCGACCTCGCCACGACGCCCGAGGCGATGGCTACCAAGTCCGACGAGGCCGTCCGGCGCCTGATGACCTTCCTGGAGGACCGCGACATCCTGACCGTGACCGACTACATGGAGCCGGCGCTGTTGCCCCACCGGGTCCAGTTCGCGCCCGAGGCGACGCGCAACTTCTTTCTGATCGGTGCCCACTACGATCCGCTGCCGCTCACCACGCACTGGTACCACTGGTTCGAACTGGCGCGGATGGACCTGGAGCCGCACCCGAGCCCGGTCCGCCGGGGCGCGCTGCTCTACAACATCTGGGACAGCCGCAACGAGGGCACGGCGACGGGCGTTGAGGAGATGTTCATGCACGCCGGGCTCTACGACGACAGCCCCCGCTCGCGCGAGCTGGTCTGGATTCTGCTCGCCCAGCGCGCCGCCCGCGGCCTGGGCTCGCTCTACGCCCACGCCAACGAGATGACGATGGAGGAGGCCGGGGGCGTCCACATGACCGGCACGCCGCGCGGCTGGATGTCCACCGAGCCCGACCTGCTGCTCTTCGAGCAGCACCTCTACCTCCGCCAGCCGGGCTACGGGACGAGCTACGTCACCGGCAAGTATCTCCTGGAGCGAACCCTGGGGGATGCCACCCGTCTGGCCGCGGCGCGCGGCGAGGCACTCCCCCTCGGCACCTTCTTCGACCGCCTCAACGCCATCGACAGCGTCCCGATCTCGCTGGCGCGCTGGGAGATGACGGGCCTGGACGACGAGATCCGCGCGCTCTCCGGGGACCAGCCGTAGGGGCGGACTTCAACTCGCTCCTGCCCGGCACCCCCGCTCCAGCGTTACAGCCGCTCGATGCGCACCCGCGCCGTCCCGGACTGCACCATCCCGATCCGGCGGGCGGCGCCCTTCGACAGGTCGAGGATGCGCGAGCCGTGGAACGGTCCCCGGTCTGTCACGCGGACAACCACGCTGCGCCCGTTCCGCTCGTTCGTGACCCGAAGGCGCGTGCCGAAGGGGAGCGTCCGGTGGGCAGCGGTCAGGGCGTCCGGGTCGAAGCGCTCGCCGCTGGCGGTGCGGCGTCCGCGGAAGCGCTCGCCGTAGTAGCTGGCGCGGCCGGTGCCGATGTGCACCCCGCGGGCTTCCACCTCGACGAAGCTGTCGGAGGGGTCGGCGGTGGCGAGCGCCACGAGTGCCGTCGAGTCTGCCGCGGCGACCACGACACCGGGCACGGGCGTCCACACCAGCGCCGCGTCGAGGGGGGTGGCCTCCGAAGACGGCGTCGACGAGGTCGCCTCCTGCGCCGAGGTGGGCAGGGCGAGGGTCAGCAGCGCGGCGACGAGCAGGGGACGGACGGGGCGCACGCCCCAAGTCTACGGCGTCGATCCCGAGGTGCCATCCCTCGTCTGTTCATGCTCTTCGGTCGTCTGCCCGCCGCGGCATCTGCGCCGGGTGAGACGCGAGCGGTGAGGGGCACGACGGCACATCGCGAGCGTCCACTCGTCGCTGCGGGCGCCTCCACCTCACGCCGTGACGGCCTCCACGACCCGCGCGTAGTGCGCTTCGTACTGCGGCACGATCCGGTCGATGTCGAAGTGTTCGACGGCACGGCGGCGGGCCGCCTCCGCCATGGTGGCGTGGAGGTCGGGCCGCGTGAGGATGGTGCGCGCGCCCTCCGTCATGCCCGCGATGTCCCCCACGGGGCGGACGAAGCCCGTCTCGCCGTCGAGGTTGAGCTCCGGGATGCCACCCACGTCGCTCGACACCACCGGCACGCCGCAGGCCATCGCCTCCAGCGCCGCCAGCCCGAACGTCTCCGACTCGGACGGCATCAGGAAGAGGTCGGCGATAGACAGGATCTCCTCGACCGGCGTGTAGACCGGACCCGAGTTCACGGGCTCGACTTCGGCAACCTCCACTACGATCGGAGCTGGCTTTCCTGCCCAATCGAAGTCGAAGAACGTCTTTCGGATGAGCTTGGCCTCCACCAGACTTCGAGCAGGTCCGCTCACGTCCTCGACATCCAAGAGGACACGCTCCACTTCCTCCTTCTGGTAGAGCGG
>NZZG01000014.1 GCA_002698575.1 Pimelobacter sp.
AGCGCCGCGAGCGCGTCGCGCTCGGGGGTGGAGCCGGTCTCCGGCTCCTCCTCCACGGTGGTCGAGGTGTGCGGAGCCTCGGGGCGACGAGCCTCGAGACCCGGTGAGTCGTCCTCGGGCGTGGGGGACGCCTCGGCGTCGGCCTCCTCGTCGGTGGTCGAGGTGTGAGGAGCCTCTGGGCGACGAGCCTCGAGACCCGGTGAGTCGTCCTCGGGTGTCGGGGACGCCTCGGCGTCGGCCTCCTCAACGACCTCGTCCGGCACGACGGCCGAGCTCTCAGGAGTCTCCGGCCGGGTTGCCTGGGCGCTGCGCGAGCCGAGCGCCGGGACCGGGGGCACCACGACCTCGCTCCACGAAGCATCCTCGGCGGGCTGCTGCTTGCCGCGGACCCGACGCCAGGCGCGCGAGAGTGCGGTGACCGGTGCGGCCACCACCGCCGGGCCGTGGTCGGGAAGCAGGTCGCTCGGACGCACCGTCAGCCGCTCGGCGCGCGCCTCGGCGTCCGGCTCCGGCTCCGGCTCGGGCTCCACCGACGTGGGGGACGGGTCCTGGTAGTCCTCGTCCTCGGCGGCGGGGTCGCTGGGGTCGCTGCCGGAGGGGTGCTCGTCGGTGGTCGAGGTGTGCGGAGCCTCTGGGCGACGAGCCTCGAGACCCGGTGACTCGTCCTCGGGTGTCGGGGGCGCCTCGACCTCGACCTCGTCTTCGGCCTCGGCCTCGGCCTGCGTCACGTCCTCGTCCGGCTCGCGGACCTCGGGCTCGGCCTGGGTCGCGCCCTCGTCCGGCACGGAGTCCTCGGGCTCGACCAGGATCGGGGACTCGTCGTCGCGGACGGCGGCCTCGACCTCCAGCTCCTCGACCGAGACCTCCGCGGCGACGTCGTCGGCGGTGTCGTCGGCGGTGTCGTCCCCCGTGACGGCTTCGGCGTCGTCCTCGGCGTTGTCCTCAGCGACATCCTCCGTGTCGTCCACGGCGATGTCGGCGATTTCGGCGATGTCGTCCTGGGAGGCGACCTCCTCGGCGGCGCTGTCTCCAGCGGGTGCCGCCACGGGTGCCTCGGGAACGGCCGGCGCCGCGGGCGGCTCCTCGCCCCGGGCCGCGGCCAGCTCCCGGCGCAGCGCGAGCACGGTCTCAGCGGCCTCGCGGGCGGCGGCCTCCGCGGCGGCCTCGGCGGCAGCGACGCGCTCGTCGGCGTCGGCGGCGGCCTCGGCAGCGGCGGCCTCGGCAGCCGCGGCGATCTCCCGCTGGCGCCGCTCAGCCTGGGTCGCAGCCTCGCGGTCCGCCTCTGCTCGCTCGAGCGCCTGGGACTGGGTGCCGACGGCCGCCTCGAGCTCGGCGAGGCGGGCGGCTGCCGCGTCGCGCTCCTCCGCGGCCTGGCGGGCGAGCTCGGCCTGCTCGGCGGCGACGGTGTCGGCGACCCGGGCCCGGGCCTCGGCGGCGGCCACCGCGCGGTGGGCGATGCGCGCCTCGCGCGGTGCGCTGACCACGTCGTCGGCGCCCTGGCCCGGCGCAGGCTCGACCTGCTCGTGCGCCTGCGGCACGGGCTCCTCGCCGGTGCCCTCGGCCGAACCGCCCCCTGCCACCGGTTCGGGTTCGACCGTCTCGGCCGTTTCGGCCGGTTCGACGGGGGGCTGCGGCATCGTGATCCTGCTGTACGCCGCCACCCGGGCCAGGACGTCGTCCTGCTTGTCCTCGGCCGCTGCCTGCGCGGCGGCCCCGGCCGGGTCGGCCGCGACGGGCGTCTCGGGCGCACCAGCCGCCTCGGCAGGCTCTTCCATCGGTGTCGCCGGCCTCGCCGGCCTCGCCGACTCCGGCGGCGCGCCCGCGGGTGGCTCCACGGGCTCGCTCGCCCGCGCCTGCCCGGCGTCGATCTCCGGCTCGGGCTCCGGCTCCGGCGCAGACCGCTCGACCCGCGCGGACGGCGCCCTCACCGCGGCCGACGCGATCGGCGTACTCACCAGGGTGTCGAGCTGCGCCAGCGCAGCGGCACGCACGAACTCCTCGTCGCTCACCTGCACGACGGGGGAGGCGGTGGAGCCGGGCGCCTCACGGCGGGGCTTGCGCCACCTGCGGCCTCGGGCGCCGTCGACGTCGGGCTCGGAGCTCATGGGCGGATGGTACCTACGGGGGCCGCGACCCGCGGGGACCTGCTCAGCGGGTGTACTGCACGTGCGTGTCGCTGGGCGCGTGCGCGAAGCCGGACGACGCGTAGAGCTCGCGGGCGGGGGTGTTGTCGGACTCGACGTACAGGATCACTTCGGCCACGCCGGTCGCGGCGAGGTGGTGCAGCCCGGCGAGGGTGAGCACCCGGCCCAGGCCACGGCCCTGGGCGTGCGGCCCGACGGCGACGACGTACACCTCGCCCGTCGTGGCGTCGTGCTGCTTGGTCCAGTGGAAGCCGAGCATCGCCGAGGGTTCCGCGTCGTCGACGGCGATCAGCAGCCCCTCGGGGTCGTACCACTCCTCTGCCATCCGCTGCGCCAGCTCGTCGGCGTCCATCTGCCCCTGCTCGGGGTGGTGGGCGAAGGCGGCGGCGTTGATGGCGAGCAGGTCGTCGGCGTCGGAGTCGCGGTAGCCCCGGATCCGTACGCCGTCGGGCAGGTCGAGGGGCGGCAGCGGGTCGGCGGTGGGTCGCCGCATCACCCAGAGCTCGCGCGTACGGCGCCAGCCGTCGCGCTCCGCGAGCCGGACCGCGCCGGGGTGGTCCCCGTGCGACCAGGCCCGGTCGACGGGGTGCTCGGAGCCGGAGGCCAGGGCGAGCAGCCGACCGCCGACGCCCGCGCCGCGCGCCTCGGGCGCGACCGCCAGCGTCAGGTCGCCGTCACGCACCAGCGCGAACCCGCCGTCCTCCACCCACAGGCCCGCACCGTCCAGGCCACCGTGCTTGAGCCGCAGGACCGCGTGCTCGTCGAGCGGGTCCTGCCCGTCGGCGGCCACACAGGCCTCCCGGACGGCGGTCACGACATCGAGATCACTCACCCGTCGACCCTAGCCACCGCGGCCTCGCCGGTGGTCGAGGTGCGAGGAGCGCCAGCGAGGCCCCGACGGTGGTCGAGGTGCGAGGAGCACCAGCGCGGCCCCGACGGTGGTCGAGGTGTGAGGAGCGCCAGCGACGAGCCTCGAGACCCCGTACGACGAGCGAAGGCCCCCGCCCGACGGCTGCTTCTCGGCTCACCGGGTTTCGAGGCTCGCTGGCGCTCGCACCTCAACCACCGTCGGGGCGCTCGTTGGCGCTCGCACCTCAACCACCGTCGGGCCGCTCGCTGGCGCTCGCACCTCAACCACCGTCGCGCTGCACCTCAACCACCGTGGGGCGCCTCGAGCACCAACGTCACCGGCCCGTCGTTGACGGAGGCCACCTTCATGTCCGCCCCGAAGACCCCCCGCTCGACCGAGGCGCCGAGCCGCTCCAGCTCGGCGCAGACCGCTTCGTAGAGCGGTTCGCTCACGGGGCCGGGCGCGGCCGCGGCCCAGGTGGGACGCCGTCCCTTGCGGGCGTCGCCGTACAGCGTGAACTGGCTGACCACCAGCACCGGCGCGTCGATGTCGGAGGCCGAGGCCTCGTCGCGGAGCAGGCGGAGGTCCCAGATCTTGCGGGCGGTCCAGGCGACCTGGTCGGGGCCGTCGTCGTGGGTGACGCCGAGGTAGACGAGCAGGCCGGGCCGGTCGAGGGCTCCGACGACCTCGCCGTCGACGTGGACGGAGGCGGTCAGGACACGTTGGACGACGGCTCGCACTCGACCATTGTCCCGCGGCCGGCCTCGCGTCGGACTACCGTCGCGCCCATGGGGTGCAGGAACCGAGCGTCCGCAGGGTGCCTCGCGGCGACGCTGGCGCTCGTCACGACCGGCTGCGGCGCCGTCGAGGCCGGTGACCGGGGAGCGGGGCCCCCGGGCGACCCGCTGCGGGTGCTGCTGGCCGGGGACTCGATCACGGCCGGTTACTACGCCTCCGGCGAGGACCGCTCCTACGCGGCGCTCCTCGAGGACGAGTGGGACGACGACGCCCCGGTCGAGGCCCAGAGCATCGGCCAGCCCGGCGCCCGCGCGTGGCGGGTCGCGCGCGCCGTCGCCGACCTGGACCCCGCGGCCCTCGACGTCGCGGTGCTCGAGGTGGGCGCCAACGACGTCGGGAAGTCCTCGGTCGAGGAGTACTCCGCGTCGGTGGACCGCCTGGCCGACAACGCCGAGACCGGCTCCCCGGGCCTGCTCACGATCTGCCTCGGCCCGTGGAACGACCCGGTCGCCAGCGCCGCCTACGACGAGGCCGTGGCGCAGGTCTGCGACGGCGGCGGACGGGTCTACGTGCAGGTCAGCGACCTGTTCGTCGAGGACGGGATGCGTGGCCCGGCCGGGCTCGACACGCCGTACGGCGAGCGCGACGCGTTCCACCCCAACGACCGGGCCCACGCCGAGATCGCCCGGCGGATCGCCGACGTCGTCGACGAGGCCGGCCTGACCTGAGGGCCCGGCCGGCCGACCGCCGCCTCAGCTCAGCGCACGACCACCCGGATCTTCTTCGAGCTCGCCTCGAGCACGTCCGAGCCCGCGTGGGTGGCGACGACCTTCAGCTTGGTCTTCTTCCTGACCTTGCCGAGCCGCTTCTTCTTGAGCTTGGCCTTGGTCGCGTACGTGCAGTCGGCGCTCAGCGGCGCCTTCTTCTTCGCGACCGTGCGCCTGCCCTTCTTGACCACGATGGTGGCCTTGCCCGCGCAGGTGTCGGCGTCGGCGACGAAGTCGCCCGTCAGGGCGCCCTTCAGCCTGAAGACGTACGGCGCCCGCCGGTCGCGCCTCGGCTTCGCCGTGAGCGTGTGCTTCGGCCGGACGGTGACCTCCGGCTCGGGCTCGGGCTCGGGTGCCACGGTCTGCACCAGCGCCCCGACCGGCACGTCACCGAAGCTGGCGGGGGTCTCGTCGTCGCCGATCGCGACGACCGGCATCCCGTAGCCGAGCTTGCCGGCGTTGCCGTGGCCCCAGCAGCGCAGCGTGCCGCCCTCGAGGACCGCGCAGGAGTGGTTGTCACCGCTGACCGCGAGGGCGCGGCCACCCAGGTCCAGGTCGCCCGCGTCGGCGGGGGTCTCGAAGCCGGGGGTCCCCCCGCCGCCGATGTCGTCGGTCATCGCGTAGCCGGTGCGTCCGTAGAGCCCCCAGCCCCAGCACCGGGTCCCGCCGGACTGCAGCACGGCGCAGGTGAAGGCGCCCGCCGCGGTGATCGCGGCGACCGGGCCGCCGACCGGGACGTCGCCGGCCTTCTCCGGGGTCTCGTACCCCTCCACCTGGCCGTCGCCGACGTCCAGCAGGTCGCCGTAGCCGAGTCGTCCGTTGTCGCCGTTGCCCCAGCAGCGGACCGCGCCGTCCTCGAGGACCGCGCACGTGTGCGTACTGCCCGCCGAGAGCGCGGTCACGGCCCCGCCGACGGCGACGTCCGTGGCGTTGCTGGCCAGGGTGATGCCCGCCTCGGAGCCGTAGCCCAGGGCGCCGTACACGCCCTGGCCCCAGCACCGCACCGCCGCGGTGACCAGGAGCACGCAGGTGTGGTTGGTGCCGGTCGCGACCTCGGCGACGTCGGTGTCGAGGGGTACGTCGCCCACGTCGGCCGGCGTCTCGTCGTCCCCGATGGGCTCGAAGATGCCGTAGCCGAGCTTGCCGAAGGAGTGGATCCCCCAGCAGCGGAGCGCACCGGTGTCGAGCACCGCGCAGGTCTGGTCGTCGCGGGCCGCGAGCGAGACCGCCGTACCGCCCAGCGGCACGTCGCCGGCGTCGGCGGGCGTCTCGAGCCCGGGGGTGAGGCCGTCGCCGACGGTGTCGGTGTGGCCGTAGCCGAGCTGCCCGACCTCGTTGAGGCCCCAGCAGCGGACCGCTCCGGTGAGCATCAGCGCGCAGGTGTGGGCCCGACCGGTGACCACCGCCGTGGCCGGACCGCCGAGGGGTACGTCGCCCACGGCCGCGGCGGTCTCGGCGCCGAGGACGCTGCCGTCCCCGACCCGGGAGGTGTTGCCGTAGCCCAGGCGGCCGTCGGCACCGGTGCCCCAGCACCGCACGGCCTGCTCGACGGTGACCACGCACGTGTGGTTGTAGCCGGCGCTGACGGAGGCGGCCGCGACCGGCTCCGCCGCCGACGACGCCGCCGACGCCGACGAGGACGCGGCCGTGGAGCGCCCCGAGGGGGTGACGCCGGCGCTCGCCGGTGGCGGGCCGAGCAGGCTGAGCACCCCCGCCACGAGCAGCAGCGGGAGCAGGAGCAGGGGCGCGGAAGCCAAGGAGGCCGGGCGGGGCATGGGGGTTCCTCTCGCAGGCGCGGCCCGAGCGGCCGCACGACCTCCCAGCCTGACCGGTGCTCGTGCCCGGGGCCAGGGGGTCCGGCCGCAGGGTTAGCGCCCCGGCTCCGCAGGTGTACGGCGGCCTCCCGCGGCGCGGTCGAGTCCTCCCGCAGCCCGTCGCGTCCACGCGTGACAGGGGGGACGGGCCGGGGCAGGCCGGACGGGGCCGGGACCTGTCCACCACCCGGCGCGATCCCTATGCTCGAGCGCGATGACTCTCACCTCGGGCGCTGCCGTGCTGGTGGAGCGCGAGGAGGAGCTCGCCTCCCTGGCCGCTTCCCTGCGCGCCGCCGCCTCGGGAGCCGGCTCCTGCGTGCTCGTGGAGGGGCCGGCCGGGATCGGCAAGACCTCGTTGCTCGACGCGGCCACCTCCGCGGCTCTGACCTGCGCCTCGACCGCGGGCACCATCGACGGACTCGACGCCCGGGTCTGCCGGCACCGGTGCACCACGGCCGAGGCGCACCAGCCCTTCGCCGCTGTGATCGGCCTGCTGGCCGAGGCCGTCTTCGCCCGACCGGACGACGACTTCCGCGGCGCGAGCGCGCTCGCCGTACCCCTCTTCCGCGACGGCGAGACCGGCCACCGAGGCGAGTTCCCGTTGCTGCACGGGCTGCACTGGCTGACGGTGAGCCTGAGCGAGGAGCGGCCGCTGGTGCTGGTGGTCGACGACGTGCAGTGGGCCGACCCGGCATCGGTACGGTTCCTGCGCTACCTGGCCGAGCGGGTGGCCGGACACCGGATCCTGCTCCTGGTCGGTGCGCGGACCGGTGAGCCGTCGCACCCCGATCTCGCGGACCTCCTCGAGCGCCCGCAGGACAGGCTCACCCTCGAACCGCTCAGCGGCGACGGCGTCCGCGCGGTCACCGACGCGGTCACCGGCCAGTCGGGGCCGGGGGTGGCGGCGTTGGCGGCGCAGGTCGCCGGGCGCAGCGGCGGCAACCCGTTCTTCGTCCACGAGCTGCTGCGGCACGTGACCCCCGGACTGACCGGGGTCGACGCGACACCGTCCTCGGTGGTCGAGGCGGTCCAGCGTCAGCTCGCGACGCTGAGCCCACCGGCGGGCGACGTGGCGGTGGCGGTGGCGACGCTGGGGGAGGCCACCTCGGTCGGCGAGGTGGCCGCCCTGACCGGCAACGACGTCCGCACCACGGCCCTGGCCGTCGACGACCTGGTCGCCGCGACGCTGCTCGACGGCGGCGACCCGCGCCGCTTCCGGCACCCGTTACTGCGCGACGCGGTGGCGGGCAGCGTCCCGGTCGGTCGCCGCCTGGACCTGGCGGCTGCCTGCGCCCAGCTGCTGGCGCCGCGACACCCGGTGCGCGCGGCCGAGCACCTCGTCGGCGCCCCCGAGCTGGCGCCCCTGCGCGAGGGCTGGGTGGTGCCGACGCTGCATGAGGCCGCTCGGGTGAGCACGGTGCGCGGCGGCGGCGAGCGCGCCATCGCCTACCTGGAGCGGGCCCTGGCCGAGCCGCTCGAGGCGGCCGCCGAGTGCGACGTCCGGCGGATGCTGGGCGTCCTGCTCGACGACGCCAACGACGTCACCGCCCTCGAGCACCTGGCGCGGGCCTGGGAGCTGGCGCCGACCTTGCCGGAGATCTCGACACCGACGGTCGCGGCCGCCTACGCCGACGCGCTCTTCCACTTCGCGCTGCTCGAGGAGTCCGGCGCCGTGTGCCGCCGGGCCCAGGAGTCGCTGGGTCCCGACGAGTCGGAGCGGTGGCTGCTGCTCGAGGCGACCGCGCTCAACTCCGAGGCGATGATCGGGCTCAACCGGGACCGACCGGCACGGCTGCAGGGCCAGGTCGAGGCGGCCGGTACGCCGGGGGAGCGCGCCGTGCTCACCCACGTCGCGTGGGACCGGGCGGCCCGCGGCGACCTCGAGCACCGCGACGTCGCCGACCTGGCGCGCCGCGCCGCCGGCGAGGGACTGCTGCTCGACGAGGTCGGGCCGGCCTCGCCGCTGTTCGTCTACGCCGGTACGGCGCTCTCCTGGGCCGGCGCCTACGAGGAGGTCGCGACCTACGCGACCGCCGGGGTCGAGCGGGCGGTGGCGACCGGCTCGCTGGTGGGCCTGGCCTACGCGACCGCGCTGCGCGCCGGCAACGCGGTCTACCGCGGCGAGATCGCCCAGGCCGAGACCGATGCCCAGCGCGTGCTCGAGGAGCTCGCCGACGCCGACCCGATGTGTTTCGCGATGTCGGTGGGCTGGCAGATCGAGATCAGCATCGAGCGGGAGACGCCCGAGGTGGCCCGGAGCCTGCTCGAGACGTTCGGGCTGGACGGCGAGCTGCCCGACATCGGCACCATCGACACCCTGCTGCTCTCCCGCGCACGGCTGTGGATCGAGGTCGGCGAGCTGGATCGGGCGCTGGTCGACCTGGCCGAGGTCCAGCGGCGCGGGCTGCGCTCGGCGTACCTCAACCCGATCGCCTCACCCTGGCGCTCGATGACCGCCCAGGTCCACCTCCGGCAGGGGCGGGCCGGCGAGGAGTCCCTGGCGCTGGTGGACGACGAGCTCGCGGCCGCTCGTGCGTACGGCGCCCCGCGCGCGATCGGCGTCGCGCTGCTGGCGCGCGCCCGCCTGATGGCCGAACGACCCGCCGCCGGCCAGGCCCTCGAGCACCTGCGTGAGGCCCTCGAGGCACTCGACGGCTCGGGCGCCGACCTCGTGCTCGCGGAGGTGATGATCGACCTCGGCAGCCGGAGCGACGCCGGCACCGACAACCAGCGACGCCGCATCCTGCGCGACGCCATGGACCTGGCCCACCGCTGCGGCTCGTGGCGAGCCGTCTCGCGGGCCATGGAGGCCCTGCGGGAGACGGGGGCCCGGCCCCGGCGTCCGCGGGTCAAGGGCCTGCAGGCGCTGACCCCGCAGGAGCGCCGGGTCACCCAGCTCGCGGCCACCGGCCAGGCCAACCGCGACATCGCCGAGGCGCTGTTCCTGACCCGCCGCACCGTCGAGCTCCACCTGACCAACGCCTACCGCAAGCTGGGCATCGACGGCCGCGCCGAGCTCGCCGACGCCCTCGCCGAGCGCTGACCCGACCGCCGTCGAGGGATCCCGGCGTCGCCTGGATGGTGGCCGAAGTGCGAGGCGCGCCAGCATCGCCTGGACGGTGGTCGAGGTGCGAGGCGCGCCAGCGCCGAGCCTCGAGACCCCGCGCCACCGCGGAGGCTGAGCAGGCGAGCCCCTGGGTGAGCCGTCGACGAAGCCCCGTGGGCCGACGGCTCGCCCCCGCCTCAGGCCTTCTCCTGCGCCCCCCGCCGGGCCGGGTTGTCCTGCTCGTCGGCCTTCGGGTCGACCTCGTCCTGCTTGGCGCGCACGCCCTCCTCGATACGGCGACCGAGGTCGGCGTCGACGTTGGACCAGTAGGTGAAGGCGCGCTGGAGGATCGGCTCGCTGACGCCGTTGAGCAGGTGGCCGACGATGTTGTCGACCAGGCGGCCGCGCTCGTCGTCGTCCATCACCTCGCGCACCAGGGTCCCGGCCTGGCCCCAGTCGTCGTCCTCGGCGTGGTCGACGTAGGAGGAGCGCACCATGTCGCCGTCGGACTCCCAGCCGGCGACCTCGCCGTACCTCGCGGTGTCGGCGGCCGGGCCGCCGTACGAGTTGGGGGCGTAGACCGGGTCGGAGACGTTCTGCACCCGCATCGCGCCGTCCTTGCTGTAGCTGTGCACGGGGCACTGCGGGGCGTTGACGGGGATCTGGGTGTAGTTGGCGCCGAGGCGGGCGCGGTGGGCGTCGGCGTAGGCGAAGAGGCGGCCGAGCAGCATCCGGTCGGGGCTCGGTCCGATGCCGGGCACCAGGTTGTTGGGCTGGAAGGCGGCCTGCTCGATCTCGGTGTGGAAGTCGGTCGGGTTGCGGTCGAGCGTCAGGGTGCCGACGTCGATCAGCGGGTAGTCGGCGTGCGGCCAGACCTTGGTGAGGTCGAAGGGGTTGAACCGGTAGTCCTTGGCGTCCTCGAACGGCATCACCTGCACCTTGAGGCTCCACGTCGGGTACTCGCCGTCGCGGATGTGCTCGAAGAGGTCGCGACGGTGGTAGTCGGTGTCGACGGCCGCCATCTGGTCGCCCTCGTCCTGGGTGAAGTTCTCCACGCCCTGGTCGGTCTTGAAGTGGTACTTGACCCAGAACTTCTCGCCCGCGGCGTTGACCCACATGTAGGTGTGCGAGGAGTAGCCGTTCATGTGACGCCACGAGCGGGGCAGGCCGCGATCCCCCATCAGCCAGGTGACCTGGTGGGCCGACTCGGGGGAGAGCGTCCAGAAGTCCCACTGCATGTCGTGGTCGCGCAGGCCGTTGTCGGCGCGGCGCTTCTGGGATCGGATGAAGTGCTGGAACTTCATCGGGTCCTTGATGAAGAAGACCGGCGTGTTGTTGCCGACCATGTCGTAGTTGCCCTCGGTGGTGTACATCTTCAGCGAGAAGCCACGCGGGTCGCGCCACGTGTCGGGGCTCCCGCTCTCCCCGGCGACGGTCGAGAAGCGGATGAGGGTGTCGGTCTTCGTGCCCGGCTGGAAGACCGCGGCCTTGGTGTAGGCGCTCACGTCGCCGGTCACCTCGAAGTGTCCGAACGCTCCGCCGCCCTTGGCGTGCGGCTGCCGCTCGGGGATCCGCTCCCGGTTGAACTGCGCCATCTGCTCGATCAGGTAGTGGTCCTGCAGCAGGATCGGCCCGCCGGGCCCGACGGTGAGCGAGTGCTCGTCGCTCTCGACCGGGATCCCGGCATCGGTGGTGGTGGGCTTCGGGTCGCTCATGGGCAGGCTCCTCGATCGGTACGGACGGTCCACTCCCAACATGGCACTCCGCACCGACACCTTTGGCCACCTCCACGGGTGACCGTCGCCCGCGCTCCCGACGGTGGTCGAGGTGTGAGGCGCGCCAGCGACGGGCGGGTCGACGGTGGTCGAGGTGTGAGGCGCGCCGGCGACGGGCGGGTCGACGGTGGTCGAGGTGTGAGGCGCGCCAGCGACGGGCGGGTCGACGGTGGTCGAGGTGTGAGGCGCGCCAGCGCCGAGCCTCGAGACCCGATCACCCGCCCACTCACCTCTCCCTCTGGCACCATCCACCCATGCCCGTACCCCCCGAGGCCCTCCTCATCACCGTCGCCCCCACCGGGGCCGAGACGACGAAGGCCGACTGCCCGCAGCTCCCCACCACCCTTCCCGAGCTGGTCCGCGCGGCCCAGGAGAGCGAGGAGGCGGGCGCGGCGATGGTCCACGTCCACATCCGCGACGACGACCACCGGCCGTCCCTGGACCCTGAGCGCCTGAAGGACACCGTCGCCGCCCTGCGCGAGGGCACCGGCCTCGTCGTCCAGCTCTCCACCGGCGGCTCGGTGCACGACCCCCTCGACGCCCGTCTGAAGGTCCTCGACGCTGCCCCCGACTCGTGCAGCCTCACGATGGGCACGACCAACTTCGGCGACGACGTCTTCAGCAACCCGTGGCCGTTCATCTGCGACCTCTACCAGCTCAGCCAGGAGCGCGAGGTGGTCCCGGAGTTCGAGCTCTTCGACCTCGGCCACGTCGCTGCGCTGGCCCGTCTGATCGCCCGCTACGGACTGCCGTACGGCGGCAAGGTGCACGTCGACTTCGTGATGGGCGTCCCCGGCGGGATGCCCGGCACCACCGACGCCCTCGTCGCCGGCGTCGCAGCCCTGCCGCCCGAGGTGACGTCGTGGAGCGCCACCGGCATCGGCCGTACGACGCTCGCCGTCGGCCTGGCCGCGCTCAGCAAGGGCGGCCACCTGCGCGTGGGCATGGAGGACGTCCTCACTCTGAGCCGCGGCAAGCCCGTCGAGTCCAACGCCCAGCTCGTCGAACGGGCCGTGGCGATGGGTGCGCTCGCACAGCGGAGACCGATGACGCCGACCGAGGCGCGCGAGCTGCTCGGCTGCCGCTGACTGCGCCCTCACGGTCGGGCACGCATAGGCTTCCCCCGTGAGCGACTTCTTCTCGTTCCGGAACTCCGGGCTGATGGTGCTGGCCGTGATCGTGGCCGGCATCTGCTGGGTCGCGCTGCAGACTCCGTCACCGCCGCCGTCACGCGGTACGACGTTCGACCCGGACCCGAACTCCTTCGGCGACCCGACCCCCACCGCCACCACCCCCGCCGACTCCGCCAACTCGGCCGACCCCGCCGAGCCCGCCGACGGGTCGACGCTCGTCGTCCTCGGCGACTCCTTCACCGCCAGCCGCGACGGGGTCGGTGAGACCTGGCCGTCCCTCGTCGGCGACAAGCGGGGACTGGCGGCGGAGGTCAATGCTCCCGCGGGCGCCGGCTACGTGGCCTCGGGCTCCGGCGAGCCGGTGAAGAAGCGCGTGCCGCGCCTGCTCGAGCGCTTCACCGAGGTGGACCTGTGGGTCCTGGCAGCCGGGTACGACGACATCGCCGCCAACACCCCGCGGGCTCAGATCGCGGCCGGCGCCGAGAAGGCGCTGGCCGCCCTCGCCGCCGGCACCGACGCCCCGATCGTGATGGTCTCGCCCTTCGCCCCCGGGGCGCCGTCGCAGACAGCGATCACGGTCGGCGGTGTCCTGCAGGAGGTCTGCGAGGCCTCCACGCAGTGCCAGTACGTCGACGCCACGGCGTGGCTCGACAAGCCCGGCGCGGTCGACGACGCCGGCCTGCCGACCGACAAGGGCCAGAAGATCCTGCGCAAGAGGTTCCTCAAGGCCCTGCCCCAGGTCTGAGGACCACCCTCGTCGCTGGACGACACCGCGATCGCGGAGGGTCCTTAGTAGACGAGCGCCTGCACGCCGTCCTGCAGCACGAGCTCGGCGAAGACGGCCGCCCCCGCGATCCGAGCCCCGTCGATCAGGTCCTGCTCGGTGACCGAGCGCCGTGCGGCGCACTGCGAGCAAACCGTGATGTCGGCGCCCGCCCGGACCGACTCGACGAGGTCGGCGAGGGGCACGGCGTGCTCCAACCCCAGGTCCGGCTGCCGATCCCGTACGGCGAACCAGACCGCCTCACCGGTCAGCCACAGAGACACCGGTGCCCCGAGCGCCACCGCCGAGGCCGCCACGGTGAGGCCCTGGTTGGCCCGCTCCGCCGACTCGGTGCCGCAGGTCAGCTTGACGGCGAGGGTGCGCGGCATGCGGCCACCCTAGGCTCACGGCGGCTTCGTCGACGCCTCGCCCAGGGGCTCGGCTGCTCAGCCTCCGTGTGCGCAGGCGAGGCCACTAGGCTGGAGCCGTGTTTCACATCCCCGAGAACCTCCACCCCAACTGCGGCCCCGTCGCCTGGCTCCTGGGCACCTGGGCCGGCAACGGCCACGGTGACTACCCGACGATCGAGCCCTACCAGTACGGCCAGGAGCTCGTCTTCCAGCAGGACGGGCGGCCGTTCCTGCACTACTTCGCCCGCAGCTGGGTGATCGACGAGTCGGGCGAGAAGGTCCGTGAGGCCGCCCAGGAGACCGGCTTCATCCGGTGCCTGGAGGACGGCAAGCTGGAGATGGTGCTGGCGCACAACACCGGCTTCTCCGAGATCTGGTACGGCGTCGCCGAGGGCGGCAAGGTCGAGCTGCACACCGCCGGGGTCGGCTTCACCGAGACCGCCAAGGAGGTCACCTCCGGGCACCGGCTCTACGGCAACGTCGAGGGCGACCTGCTCTATGCCTACGACATGGAGGCGATGGGCCAGGAGCTCCAACCGCACCTGTGGGCGCGACTGCAACGGGCCTGAGCGCGATGACCGAGGGCGCGCACGACCACGACCACACCCACCACGAGGGTGACTGGCGTGACGAGCTGCGCGCCCGCGGCTTCCGGCTCACCCCGCAGCGCGAGCTCATCCTCACCGCGGTCCAGGAGCTCGGCCACGCCACCCCCGACCAGGTCCACGCCCACGTCCGCACGTCGTCGGCGGCGGTCAACCTGTCGACGGTCTACCGCACCCTGGAGGTGCTCGAGGAGGTCGGCCTGATCCGCCACGCCCACCTCAGCGACCGTGCGCCGACGTACCACTCCGTGCACGGCCACGAGCACTTCCACCTGGTCTGCCGGAATTGCAAGCGGGTCACCTCCGTTAAGACAGATGTCCTCGGACCGCTGCGCGCCGCGCTGGCCGAGGAGCACGGCTTCGAGATCGACGAAGGGCACCTCACGGTGTTCGGGACCTGCCAGGGAGGATGTGCACCATGACCGACAGCCCCTTGCTCACGCTCGACGGCGCCGTGGCCGGCAACGGCATCGACGCGCCGGTGGCCGCGCACTACGGATCGTTCAACACCGAGCAGCGCGCCCTGGAGCAGGGCGAGGGCTTCGTCGACCTCTCGCACCACGACGTCTTCCGCATCGCCGGGCCCGACCGGCTCACCTGGTTGCACTCCCTGACCACGCAGTACTTCCTCGACCTGGCGCCCGACACCGTGACCCAGGGGTTGATCCTGAGCCCCAACGGCCACGTCGAGCACGAGTTCCGCGGCACCGACGACGGCGAGGCCTTCACCGCCTGGACCGAGCCGGGCGCCTCGGCCGCGCTGGTAGAGTTCCTCGAGCGGATGAAGTTCATGACCCGCGTCGAGATCACCGACGAGACCGCTGCGCTGGCCCTCACCTGGCGCCCGGCCACCGGCTACCGGCTGGTCCCGCGCGACCAGCTGCCGACGTACGCCGAGGCCGCCGGTCCCGCGGCGGGTCTGTGGGCCTTCGAGGCACTGCGCATCGCGCGCGGCGAGGCCCGCTTCGGCATCGACACCGACCACCGCTCGATCCCCAACGAGATGGGCTGGATCGGGCCGGCGGTCCACCTCGACAAGGGCTGCTACCGCGGGCAGGAGACCGTCGCCCGCGTCCACACGCTGGGTCGCCCGCCCCGCCGTCTCACCCTGCTGCACCTCGACGGCTCCGAGAACCGGTTGCCCGAGGTCGGCGCCGACGTGCTGAGCGGCGAGAAGGTCGTCGGGTACGTCGGCTCCTCGGCCCGCCACCACGAGCTCGGCCCAATCGCCCTGGCCGTGCTCAAGCGCAACACCCCCGTAGACGCTCCGCTGCTCACGGACGGCATCGACGCCGCCCAGGAGATCGTGGTCGACCCCGAGGTGGGGCTCCACGTGCGCCCCCTTCGCTGACCCGGCGTGGACCGGGCCTGGCAGCGCCGCCTCGCCGCGGCCGTGGTGGCCGTCTGCCTGACCTACCTGGTCGCCAGCCTGCTCTTCGACAAGCGACAGGGCGAGGGGCCGGTGATCCTCGTCCTCACCGCCACCCACGGCGTCCACAGCGGCGACGTCCCGGTCGTGCTGGCCTGGCTCGTCGGGGTCGCCGGGTGCGCCTGGATCGCCTGGCGCGCGTGAGCGCCGCGCCGGCGCCGCAGCGATGTCACGAGACCGTCGACCAGCGGTAACCGAAGTACGCCATGCTCACCCCATGGGATGGAGGAAACGCACCTGGAGGCGGGTCCGGTGCAAGTGGAAGTACGGAGTGGCATGCCCGCACATGCCGCCCCACCGCTAGCCTCTTTCGGAGGCTGAGCAGCGAGCGCCAGCGAGCGTCGACGAAGCCCAGCGAGCCGGACGACTACCGCAACGATGGTCGTTGAGGTGCGAGCGCAAGCGAGCCTCGAAACCTCGTGAGCCGACCGGGATGGTCAGCCGACAGGTTTCGAGGCTCGCTTCACACTTGAGGAGACCGAACAGGTCAGACGCGCTGCGACTCCCGCTCGCTCAACCGGGCGGCGTCAGCCGAGGAGTCCTTCTCCTTGGCCGGCAGCACGAACCGGTAGCCGACGTTGCGCACCGTGCCGATGAGGGTCTCGTTCTCGGGGCCGAGCTTGGCGC
>NZZG01000015.1 GCA_002698575.1 Pimelobacter sp.
CGAAGCTCGATCCTTGACGGCGGGAGCAGGTCGGCTACGCGCGCGGCCCCACCCACGGTGACCACCAGGACCAGCCCCGAAGGACCAGGTCGGCTACGCGCGCGGCCCCACCCACGACGACCACCCGGACCAACCCCGACTCAGTCGCCGTACAGCTCGCGCAGCACCACGACGCACTCGCCGCCGAGCCGCATGCTCCCCCCGGCCTCGACCCGGGTGCCGACGGGCAGGCCCGGGTCGGTGGACAGGGCGACCTCGCCCGCACGCACCCAGGGGTTCTCGGGCAGCAGGACCTCGACCGGGTCCGCGCCGGAGTGGAACCACAGCACGAACGAGGCGTCGGTCTGCTGCTCGCCGCGAGGACCGGGGGAGCGCAGCGGGCGGCCCAGGACGAACATCGACAGCGTCCTCAGGGACGGGTCGTGCCAGTCGTCACCGGTCAGCTCGCGGCCGCTGGGATGCAGCCACGCGAGGTCCTTGGGGCCGCCCTTCATGGTGGGTCGACCCTCGAACCAGTGGCGTTGACGCAACGCGGGGTGCTCGCGACGCAGCCGCAGGGCCGCACGCGTGACGTCGTAGACGTCGAGCCAGGCGTCCTCGGCGCTCCAGTCGATCCACGAGATCTCGTTGTCCTGGCAGTACGCGTTGTTGTTGCCCCGCTGGGTCCGTCCGCGCTCGTCCCCGGCCGTGATCATCGGGACGCCGTTCGACAGGCACAGCGAGGCCATCAGGTTGGCGGCGGCGCGACGACGAGCCGCCCGGATTGCGGGGTCGTCGGTCTCGCCCTCCACTCCGTGGTTGCACGAGCGGTTGTTGTCGGTGCCGTCGCGGTTGTCCTCGCCGTTGGCCTCGTTGTGCTTGCCGTCGTAGGTGACGAGGTCGCGCACCGTGAAGCCGTCGTGCGCGGTGACGAAGTTGACCGACGCGTACGGCGAGCGGCCGTCGTCGGCGTACAGGTCGGAGGACCCGGCCACGCGGGTGGCGACCGTGCGGATGCCGTCGGTGTGGCCGCGCCAGAAGTCACGGAGCTCGTCGCGGTACTGGTCGTTCCACTCGACCCAGGGAGGAGGGCAGTTCCCCACGGCGTACCCGTCCATCGAGGCGTCCCACGGCTCCGCGATGAGCTTGACCTGACGCAGGACCGGGTCCTGTCCGATGGCGGTCAGCAGCGGGTGGGTGCGCATGTCGACGGCGTGGTTGACCCGGGTCAGGGCCGAGAGCAGGTCGAAGCGGAACCCGTCCACGCGGTACTCGGTCACCCAGTGGCGGAGGGAGTCCAGGATCAGTCGCAGGGCGAACGGGTCGCCGGCGTCGACGGTGTTGCCGCAACCGGTGACGTCCCAGTAGCCGTCCGTGCCCTTGTCCAGGGCGACGCGCGAGTAGAACCCGAGGTCGTCGAGCCCGCGGAACGACAGCGTCGGACCGAGCGGCCCCGCCTCGGCGGTGTGGTTGTAGACGACGTCGAGGTAGACCTCGATCTTCGCAGCGTGGAAGGCCTTGACCATCTGCTTGAACTCGGTGACCTGCTGGCCGCGGTCCCCGGCAGCGGAGTAGGCGCCGTGGGGGGCGAAGAACCCGATGGTGTTGTAGCCCCAGTAGTTCTGCAGACCGCGCTCGAGCACGCCCGTCTCGGAGACGGACTGCTGGACCGGGAGCAACTCGACGGCGCTGACCCCGAGGTCGCACAGGTAGTCGACGACCGCGGGGCTGCCGAGGCCGGCGTACGTGCCGCGCAGGTGCTCGGGCACGCGGTCGTGCAGGGCCGTCATGCCCTTGACGTGCAGCTCGTAGATGACGGTGTCGCGCCAGCGCTGCTTGGTCGGGACCTGGTCGCCCCAGTCGAAGTCGTCGGCGGCCGTGACCACCCCGAGCGGCACGTACGGCGCGGAGTCGGCGTCGCTGCGCTCGTCCGGTGCGCCGTGCACGTAGCCGTAGATCGCCGGATCGGCGACCAGTCGGCCCGAGACGGCGCGGGCGAAGGGGTCCAGGAGCAGCTTGTCGGGGTTGAACCGCAGGCCCTTGTCGGGCTCCCACGGACCGTCGACGCGGAAGCCGTACCGGGTGCCGGGGGCGACGCCGGGGATCGCGCCGTGCCACACGCTCAGGGTGTGCTCGCTGAGACGGTGGCGGGTCTCGGTGCCGTGGTCGTCGAACAGGCACACCCACGCGGCGGTGCCGCGGGGGGCGTGCACCGCGAAGTTGGTCGACTCCGGGGACCACGTCGCACCCAGGGGATCCTGTCGACCCGGCCAGACGGCTGCCCGCTCGCCGAGCTGGCTCCACACCCCCGGGCTCATCCGGGAATGATAGGCAGGGACGATCGATGGCCAGGAAACAGTCCGGTCACGACGATGTTGCGAGGCGAGGAGACGACATGGCGGAGTTCGTGCAGCTCGAGGTGGCCGACGGGGTCGGGACCATCCGGCTCGACCGGCCGAAGATGAACGCGATCAGCGTCCAGGTGCAGGCCGAGCTGAGGGCTGCGGCCGCCGAGGCGACCGAGCGGGACGACGTCAAGGCCGTCGTCGTCTACGGCGGGGAGCGGGTCTTCGCGGCCGGCAACGACGTCAAGGAGATGGCGGAGCTGTCCTACACCGACATGGTCTCCGTCTCCGGCTCGGTGCAGTCGGCCGTGACCGCGATCGCGCGCATCCCCAAGCCGGTCGTGGCCGCGGTGACCGGCTACGCCCTGGGCGGAGGCTGCGAGCTCGCGTTGGCGGCCGACGTGCGGATCGCGGCCGACAACGCCACCTTCGGCCAGCCGGAGGTGCTCCTGGGGATCATCCCCGGGGCGGGCGGCACGCAGCGCCTGAGCCGCCTGGTCGGTCCCAGCAGGGCCAAGGACATCATCTTCACCGGCCGTTTCGTCAAGGCCGACGAGGCGCTGGCCATCGGACTGGTCGACCGGCTGGTGCCGGCTGCCGACGTCTACGCCGAGGCCTGCTCGTGGGCCGCGCAGTTCACCGGGGCGGCGTCGTACGCCGTACGCGCCGCCAAGGAGGCCATCGACCGGGGTCTCGAGGTCGACCTCGAGAGCGGTCTGGAGATCGAGCGCCTGCAGTTCGCCGGTGTCTTCGCGACCGAGGACCGCGCCATCGGGATGAGCTCCTTCGTCGAGAACGGTCCCGGGAAGGCCGTCTTCACCGGACGCTGACGCGATGAGGAGCCTGCCGGACCCGCCTGGACACGGGTGGATGAGGGCGAGTCGGTGTCAAGCACGTCACTCATGTGCGAAGGTTCCTCCGACGGGCCGCGATGGGGCAGATCCGCAGACACAGGTAGGTAGGACCAATGAGCGACAGCGACAAGAGCAGCACGCCGGACACCTCGGCTCCGGCGGAGACCGGTTCCGACGCGGGCAACGCCCCGACGAAGGTCGGCAAGCGACAGCTGCCGGAGATGAACATCGACGTCAACTCGGTGCGCACCACGACGGCCAAGGTCGTGTGGTGGATCTGCTTGTTCTTCGCCCTGGTGCTCGCCGGCGAGGTGCTCCTCATCGCCATCGAGGCCAACGAGACCAACGACCTGGTGATGTTCCTGCGCGAGACCGCCGAGAAGGTCGACCTCGGCCTGTTCAGCCTGGATGACCCGATCAAGGACTTCAACGAGAAGGTCCCGAACTTCTCCGACACCGGCACCGCGCTGTTCAACTACGGCCTCGCCGCGATCGCCTGGCTCGTCATCGGCCGCATCGCCGATGCCGTGATCCGCCCCTGACCCACGGCTGAGCCGAACGGCACGAGCCCGGATCGACGACACGTCCCGGCACCTCGCCCGACCCCCGTCGGGTGCAGGGCCGGGACGTGATCTGTCCCACGTGCGGTGCCCCCTCTTCGGACGTGTGTACCGCTCGCGGTGACGCGGCGGTAACCTGCCCGTTGTCGCATCGTCTCCGGCCACGACCTCCCACGGACACCTCCGTGGGACCGGCCACCGAGTGCATCAGGAGGGGCCGTCCAGGCCACACCACCATGAACATTGTCGTCTGTGTGAAGTATGTCCCCGACGCCACCGCCGACCGGCGGTTCGAGTCGGACAACACCGTGGACCGCGTCGGCGTCGACGGTCTGCTGTCCGAGCTGGACGAGTACGCCGTCGAGCAGGCTCTCCAGCTGAAGGAGAAGGCCGAGGACCCGTCCTCGGTGACCGTCACCGCGCTGTGCGTCGGTCCTGAGAAGGCCCTCGACGCCGTGCGCAAGGCGCTGCAGATGGGAGCCGACGAGGGCGTGCACGTCTCCGACGAGGCCATCGCGGGCTCCGACTACGTCGCCACCTCGCTGGTGCTGGCCAAGGCCGTCGAGAAGGTCGGCGCCGAGAAGGGTCAGATCGACCTCGTCATGTGCGGCATGGCCTCGACCGACGCCTCGGGCAGCGTCGTGCCGGCCATGCTGGCCGAGCGCCTCGGCCTGCCGCAGGTGACGTTCGCCTCCGTCGTGGAGAGCCAGGGCGACCAGGTCCGGATCAAGCGTGACGGCGACACCGCCACCGAGGTCGTCGGCGGCACGATGCCGCTGGTGATGTCGGTGACCGACCAGACCGGCGAGGCCCGGTACCCGTCGTTCAAGGGCATCATGGCCGCGAAGAAGAAGCCCCTGGAGACCTACGCGCTCTCCGACATCGGCGTCGACGCCGGTGACGTGGGCCTGTCGGTGGCGTGGAGCGAGGTCTCCGAGACCAATGAGCGCCCGCCCCGCACCGCCGGCGAGATCGTCAAGGACGAGGACGGGTCGGGCGCCGAGGCGCTGACCGGGTTCCTGGCGTCCAAGAAGTTCATCTGAGCCGGCACCGGAACACTGACGGATAACGAGGAGTAGACATGTCTGAAGTCCTGGTTCTGGTCGACCACGTCGACGGCGCCGTGCGCAAGCCCACCCTGGAGCTGCTGGCGCTGGCCAAGAAGCTCGGTGAGCCGTCCGCGGTCTTCATCGGCGGTGCCGACAAGGCGGGCGAGGCGGCCGAGAAGCTCAAGGCGTTCGGCGCCGAGAAGGTGTACGTCGTCGACGACACCGAGATCAAGGGCTACCTGGTGGCCCCCAAGGCCGAGGCGCTGCAGCAGCTGGCCGCCAAGGTCGAGCCCGCCGCGATCCTGATCGTGAGCAGCTACGAGGGCAAGGAGATCGCCGGACGCCTGGCGATCAAGCTCGAGTCGGGCCTGATCACCGACGCCGTCGACCTCGCCGACGACGGCACGACGACGCAGAGCGTCTTCGCCGGCAACTTCACGGTGCAGGCCAAGGTCACCAAGGGCACCCCGATCATCACGGTCAAGCCCAACTCCGCCACTCCCGACGAGACGGCCGGTGCCGGCACCGTCGAGGAGTTCGCGGCGACCATCTCGGACGGCGCCAAGACGGCCCAGATCGTGGCCTCGCAGCCGCGCAAGGCCTCGGGTCGCCCCGAGCTGACCGAGGCCGCCATCGTGGTCTCCGGCGGCCGCGGCACCGGAGGCAACTTCGAGCCGATCGAGGGTCTGGCCGACGCGCTCGGCGCCGCTGTCGGCGCCTCGCGCGCCGCGGTCGACTCCGGCTGGATGCCGCACAGCTTCCAGGTGGGTCAGACCGGCAAGACGGTCTCGCCGCAACTCTACGTCGCCAACGGCATCTCCGGCGCGATCCAGCACCGCGCCGGCATGCAGACGTCCAAGACGATCGTGGCCGTCAACAAGGACGAGGAGGCGCCGATCTTCGAGCTCGTCGACTTCGGCGTCGTCGGCGACCTGCACGCCGTTCTCCCGGCTGCCACCGAGCAGATCGAGGCCAAGAAGGGCTGACGTCGCGTCCTGCACGCGTCGTACGTCGACACCCCGTCGCCCCTCGGTGGGCGGCGGGGTGTCGCGGTCCCCGGGCTGTGCCGTTTGGTCCCACACGACACGTTTCAGGGCGCGAGCATTGTCGTTTGGGACCAAACGGCGACCCCTAGGCTCGCCCCGTGACCACCCAGACCGAGACCGTCGACCCCGAGGCCGTCGTCCGTGCCCTCGCCGCCCGCGCCCGAACGGCCGGCCAGGATCTCGCCCTGGCCACCCGTGCCACCAAGGACGCCGCGCTGGCCGCCATGGCCGAGGCGCTGCTCGGTGGGACCGACGCGATCCTGGCCGCGAACGCCGAGGACGTCGCTCGCGCCGAGGCGGACGGGACCGACCCGGGGATCGTGGACCGGCTCCGGCTGTCCGCGGACCGGCTTGAGGCCATGGCCGAGGGGCTGCGCCAGGTCGCGGGCCTCCCGGACCCGGTGGGCGAGGTCGTCCGGGGGAGCAGCCTGGCCAACGGCCTGGAGCTGCGGCAGGTGCGGGTGCCGTTCGGGGTGGTGGGGATGATCTACGAGGCTCGGCCCAACGTGACCGCCGACGCCGCGGGCATCTGCCTCAAGTCGGGCAACGCCGTGCTGCTGCGGGGCTCCTCGAGCGCCGCGTCGTCCAACGCCGCCATCGTCGCCGTGCTGCGACGAGCGATCGAGGCCTCCGCGCTCCCCGCCGACTGCGTCCAGCTGGTGCCGGCCGAGACCCGGGAGACGGTGAGCGCGCTGATGCGGGCTCGCGGCTTGGTCGACGTGCTCATCCCGCGAGGGGGAGCGGGCCTGATCCAACGGGTCGTGGAGGAGTCCACGGTCCCGGTGATCGAGACCGGGGTCGGCAACTGCCACGTGTACGTCGACGCTGCCGCCGACGAGGACCAGGCGCTGTCGATCGTGCTCAACTCCAAGACCCACCGCACCAGCGTGTGCAACGCCGCGGAGTCCCTGCTCGTGCACGCGGATCTCGTCGACACCTTCCTGCCGCGCGTGGTGGCAGCCCTGCAGGAGGCCGGGGTGAGCGTCCACGGCGACGCCGCGACGGCGTCGCTGAGCGGCGTGCTGCCGGCCACCGACGAGGACCACGCCCGCGAGTACCTCTCCCTGGACATGTCGGTGGCGGTCGTGGACGACGTGGAGGGCGCGATCCGGCACGTCCGGCGCTTCTCCAGCGGCCACACCGAGGCGATCGTCACCCGCGACCAGGCCACCGCTCGCCGATTCGTGGCGGCCGTGGACTCGGCTGCTGTCGTGGTGAACGCCTCGACCCGGTTCACCGACGGTGGAGAGTTCGGTTTCGGTGCCGAGATCGGCATCAGCACCCAGAAGCTGCACGCTCGAGGACCGATGGGGCTGCCCGAGATGACGTCGACGAAGTACGTCGTCACCGGCGACGGCCACGTCAGGTAAGGACGACCGCGGACCCCGGGTAGGGTCACCGCGTGGCCGAGCATCAGGGACTGTCCGTGCACGCCGACCCCGCGGCCGAGCGGCTCTGGACCGGAGCCACGCTCATCACCTTCGTGCGCACCATCGCATCCTTCGCCCTGTGCCTCGTCGGGGTCTGGCAGGAGGAGCTGGTCTGGCTCGTCGTCGGGCTGGGGGTCTACTGGGTCGGTGACATGGCGGACGGCGCCTACGCCCGCCGCTTCGACTGCGAGACGCGCATCGGCGGCGTGATGGACATGCTGTGCGACCGGCTGAACTGCGCGGCCTTCTACCTCGGGTTCGCCGCCCTGCAGCACGAGATGATCCTGCCGGTGGCGGTCTACCTCTTCGAGTTCATGGTGATCGACTTCTTCCTCTCGCTCGCCTTCCTCGCCTGGCCGATCCGCAGCCCCAACTACTTCTACGTCGTCGACGAGCGGATCTACCGCTGGAACTGGTCCAAGCCGGCCAAGGCGGTCAACTCCTCGCTCTTCGCGGTGCTCCTGCTGGTGACCGGCTGGTGGTGGCTGGGGTTGATCATCGCCAGCGGCCTGGTGGTGCTCAAGTGCGTCTCGCTGAAGTGGCTGCTCGAGCTGGGGCTCCCCGTCCCGGAGCGCATCACCGCATGATCCTGCTGCTGACCACGTTCGTGGTCGCGCTCGGCTCGGCGTTGCTGCCGTTCATCAACATCGAGATCTATCTCGGCGGGATCTCCGGCGCCTCGGGGGTCGCCGACGTGGCCGGCTGGGGTGCGGTGGGCATCGCCCTGGTGGCCGGCGCCGGCCAGACCGCGGGCAAGGTCGTCTGGTATGAGGTGGCCCGGCGCGGCATCGACACCGAGTGGGCCCGCAAGAAGCTGTCCAGCAACAAGCTCCAGGCCGCGCACGCCCGGTGGACCGAGCGGATGGAGGGCCGACCCTGGTACGCGGGGGCGGTGATGTTCCTCGCGGCCTCGGTCGGCATCCCACCGTTGCTGGTGATGGCGGTGGTGGCGGGGGCGCTGAAGATGCCGATGTGGGTGTTCGTCCCGACCGTCTTCGTGGGTCGCGCGGTGCGGTTCTACCTGATCGTCGTAGGCGTCGATCTCCTCTTCCACTGACACGTATACGCTGAGCGCCATGTCGCTGAGCTTGATCACCACCGCTGTCCTCCGTGCTGCCGAGGAGGCCGGTGACCCGGCCGTCCCGCCGTGGGTCGTCGGAGCCATCGCCCTCGGCATCCTGCTGGCCCTGCTCCTCGGTCTGATCGCGTTCGGTGGAGGACGCGAGCACAGCTAGTGCGTCCTGAGCCCTCGTGACCCACCGTGCGATAGCGCGACGCCGGATCGGCGTCATGGGGGGCACCTTCGACCCCATCCACCACGGACACCTGGTCGCGGCCTCCGAGGCCCAGGCGTGGTTCGACCTCGACGAGGTCGTCTTCGTGCCGACCGGGCGTCCCTGGCAGAAGTCGGACCGGGTGGTCTCACCGGCCGAGGACCGCTACCTGATGACGGTGGTCGCCACGGCGGCCAACCCTCGCTTCCGGGTCTCGCGCGTCGACATCGACCGCGACGGGCCGACGTACACGATCGACACCCTGCGCGACCTCGCGGTCGAGCTTCCCGACGCCGATCTCTACTTCATCACCGGCGCCGACGCCCTCGGCGACATCTTCAGCTGGCGAGATGCCGAACGGGTCTTCGACCTGGCTCACTTCGTCGGCTGCACCAGGCCCGGGGCCGAGCTGGATCCCGCGACGGTCGACCTGATGCCGCACGACCGGGTCACGCTCCTGGAGATACCGGCCCTGTCGATCAGCTCCACCGACTGTCGCCGACGACAGCGCGAAGGTCGACCCGTCTGGTACCTCGTCCCGGACGGCGTCGTCCAGTACATCACCAAGCACCGCCTCTACCCCATGGAAGACTCCTGATGACAGCCACCGACCATGCCCTCGAGCTCGTGCACGCCGCGGCCCGCGCCGCCGGCGACAAGCTCGCCCAGAAGATCATCGCCTTCGACGTCAGCGAGCAGCTCGCGATCACCGACGCCTTCGTGCTCGCCTCGGCGACCAACGACCGTCAGGTGAAGGCGATCGTCGACGAGGTCGAGGACAGGCTCCGCGAGATCGGGGCCAAGCCCATCCGCCGCGAGGGCGAGCGAGACGGGCGCTGGGTGCTCATCGACTACGGCGAGATCGTGGTGCACGTCCAGCACGAGGAGGAGCGGGAGTTCTACGCCCTCGAGCGTCTGTGGCGTGACTGTCCGGTGATCGCGCTGCCCGCCGACGTCACGGGTCCCTCCTCGCCCTCGGGAGCGCCCGACGGTGGGTGAGCAGCGAGCCGAGCGAGCCCCTGGACCGCGCTCCCTGATCCTGCTCCGCCACGGCCGCACCGCCTGGAACCACGCCGGCCGGGTCCAGGGCCAGCTCGAGGTCGACCTCGACGAGATCGGGCGGGAGCAGGCCGAACGGGTCGCCGAGGTGATGGCCGCGCTGTCGCCAAGCCTGCTCTGGTGCTCCGACCTCGCTCGCACACGTCAGACCTGCGCCTCGGTGGCAACGGCGACCGGCCTGGTGCCGACGTACGACGCTCGGCTGCGCGAGTTCTTCTTCGGCGAGCGCGAGGGCCTGACCCACACCGAGTACGCCGAGGCAGCCCCGGAGGAGTTCCAGCAGTTCCGGCGTGGCCACTACGACGCGTGCCCGAGCGCTGAGCGCACCTCCGCGGTCGAGGTCCGGATGACCACGGTCCTGGGCGAGCTCCTGGCCGCGACCGAGCCGGGGCAGACCGCCCTGGCCGTGTCGCACGGCGCGGCCATCCGGGTCGCGACGGGTGCCCTGCTGGGGTGGCCGGACGACGCCTTCCACACGTTGCGCGGGCTCGACAACTGCGGATGGGTGGTCCTCCAGGAGCATCCGGACCTGCACGGGCCCGGCGCGTTGCGGCTGGTGGCGTACAACAGGACGGCCTGACACGCCGCGAGGCGGGGGGCGATTTCGCTTCACGGGACGCGTTGGCTAAAGTACTCCGAGTTGCCCCACGGGGCGGCGGTTCGGGGCTGTGGCGCAGCTGGTAGCGCACCTGCATGGCATGCAGGGGGTCAGGGGTTCGAATCCCCTCAGCTCCACCGGACGACATCGCTCGAGACAGCCCGGGCCCTCCTCGCGGGGGTTCGGGCTGAGCCGTTCCTGGGGGTCGGCAGCTAGCGGGTGAGGCCCGCGCACATGCGGAGCCGCTCGCGGGTCTCGGCGAAGTCCTCGACGGCCTGGCCCGAGACGACGCGCGGGACGCCGTCGACACCGATCGTGGCGGGCTCCCACGCGGCCCGGGTGACGGTCGCGCGACCCGTCCGTGAGGTCGGGGGTTCGACCATCAGCGTCAGCACGCCGGTGGAGGCGGTGTCGGAGGTCTGGGTGTACCAGAGGTAGTTGCCCAGCCCGTAGGCCACGTAGCCCTCGGCGGGCCCGCCGAGGTAGCCGTCGCCCTGCAGGCGGTGTGCGTGGCTGCCGACCACGATGTCGGCACCGGAGGCCACCACGCGTCGAGCGAGGGCGCGCTGGGACCGGTCGGGGCATCCTTCTCCCTGGACGCCCCAGTGCAGGTAGACCAGGACGACGTCGGCGGCGGCGTCGGATGCGGAGACGGCCTCGAGCAGCCGGCGCGGCCGGACCGCGTCCGCAGTGCCTGGTACGCCGTCCGCGGCGGCCCACTGGCCGGTGCGGTCCGCCGTGGGGTCCAGGTCGGCGACCGTGGCGCCGATGGTGGCCACGACCGTGTCGCCCACGGACGTCCAGGCAGGACGGAAGGCCTCGTCGATGTCCGCACCGATGCCCACGACGCTCAGGCCAGGGCGGTCGGAGGCCGCAGCGGCGATCGCGTCGAAGGTCTCGGCCAACGCTTCTCGTCCGTAGTCGAGAGCGTGGTTGTTGGCCATGGTCACCACGTCGATGCCGGAGCGGGCGAGGACCTCGAGGGCCCGTGGGGGCGCCTGGAAGGTGAACCGCTTGGCGGGTTCCGGACTGCCGCCGGTGCCGATGGCCGTCTCGAGGTTGACGACGGCGAGGTCTGCCGTGGCCAGGGCGTCGCTGACCGGCAGGCCGGTCGCGTCCGCCGCCTCGAGGAGGCTGCGCAACGAGCCCTGGAAGTGCACGTCGCCGGCCACCGCGATGGTCAGGACAGGCGGGTCGGGGACGAGCGGTGCGGTTGCCGACCCGGACGGACGGGTGGGGGCCGACGTGGACGGAACGCCCCCCGGGGTCGGGGCCGCCCCGGGTGGGGTGGTCGACGAGCACCCCATGAGGGCGAGCAGCAGGACAGGGGCGAGCATCCGCCGTGCTGTCGGACGAGCAGACAGCCGCATGGAGCCGACCGTACTCCTCGCCACGCCACCGCCTCGGCCGAGCCAGTCACGTCATACCGACGAGAGCCACCCGGCGCCGTCGGCGATCAGCACCAGGCCGAAGAGCGCGAAGAGCGTGGCCGCTGCGTAGGTGATCGTCTTCTCGGAGAGTCGCTTCGCCACCGCTGCCCCGACGAGGATGGCGAGGGCATCCGCCGCGACCATCCCCACGGTGGATCCGATCCAGGTGCCCAACCATCCCTCCTGGGTGGACAGCGTGATCGTGGCCAGCATCGTCTTGTCGCCCAGCTCGGCGAGGAAGAACGCCGTACCGACCGCCAGGAGCGCCATCCCGGTGCTGTTGCGCGCCTTGGCAGCCTCGTCGTCGGTGAGCTCGTCGCCGCGCAGGGTCCAGAGCGCGAAGCCGAGGAAGGCGACACCGGCGATCACCGAGATGGTCCCCTGGTAGTCCTCGAAGGACGTGCCGATGGCCGCGCCGATCCCGACGGAGGCGAGATGGACCAGGGCGGTGGCGATCGTGATCCCGATCAGGACGTCGCGAGCGCGGTAGCGGGCGGCGAAGGTCATCGCCATGAGCTGGGACTTGTCGCCGAGCTCGGCGACGAAGATGACGGCAGTGCTGAGCAGGAACGCGGACACGGAGGAATCCTTCAGGTCGGAGGCGACCTGGCGAGAGGAAGTGGGGCGTCCCTTCGACCAGGACGCCCGGAGTCGGGCGGTACCGGTCGAAAGTCTCGTCCGCCAGCGTGGTGACTGGCCCGCTGCACCGGAGCCGGGGCTCAGTATGTCGACGCAGCGATCGGGGACTACTCCCTTTCGCCCGCCAGGCTAGCAGTCGCGTGCCCTCGTGCCTCTTCCGTGTGCACCGGCGAGACTGGACCCATGGCCCGGGACTCGCTGCTTCGCCTGATCGCCGACCCGCCGAGCCTTCCGGTCGCCGCGGGCCTGGCCGAGGTGGCCCAGGCGCTGACCGAGCGCGGCAGTGCGGTGGTCCAGGCACCACCGGGGAGCGGCAAGACCACCCTGGTGCCTCCGGCAGTGGCGCTCGCGGTCGCCGGCAGGGTCGTGGTGACCCAGCCGCGGCGGATCGCTGCCCGCGCGGCCGCGGCACGTCTGGCGCACCTCCTCGGGGAGCCGCTGGGCCAGACGGTCGGGTACGCCGTGCGAGGCGATCGCCGTGGTGGAGCCGCGACACAGGTCGAGTTCGTCACCACGGGGGTGCTGCTGCGTCGGCTCCAGCGTGACCCCGAGCTGCCGGGGATCGGAGCCGTGGTCCTCGACGAGGTCCACGAGCGCCAGCTCGACGCCGACCTCACCCTCGCCCTCCTGGTGGACGTGCGCCGCCACCTGCGCGAGGACCTGCCGCTCGTCGCGATGTCGGCGACCGTCGAGGCCGAGCGCACCGCCGCGCTGATCGGTGGTCCTCGGCCGGCGACAGTGGTCACGGTGCCCGGCTCGCTGCACCCCGTCGACGTCCGTTGGGCGCCGCCGCCTCCCGGTGTACGCCCCACCGACGATCGGGGGGTCACCCCGGGCTTCCTCGACCACGTCGCCGCCACCGTGCGCCGGGCGCTGGCGGCCACGGACGGGGACGTGCTGGCCTTCCTGCCCGGTGCTCGCGAGGTCGACCAGGTCGTGCGACGTCTCCAGGGCGAGCCGGACGTCGACGTCCGGGCGCTGCACGGCCGACTCACCGGCGCCGACCAGGATCGCGCCCTCGCCCCTGGTCCGCGCCGACGCGTCGTCGTCTCCACCGCCGTGGCCGAGTCGTCGCTGACCGTCCCCGGCGTCCGCGCCGTGGTGGACGCGGGGCTGTCCCGGGAGCCCCGCACCGACCACCGACGCGGACTCGCCGGTCTCGTGACGGTGCGGGTCAGCCGCGCCTCCGCCGAGCAGCGCGCGGGTCGCGCCGGACGCCAGGGACCGGGCGTCGTCCACCGCTGCTGGACCGAGTCCGAGCACCCCCACCTCCTGGCCCATCCGCTCCCGGAGATCGCGACCGCCGACCTGACGTCCTTCGCCCTCGAGTCGGCGGTGTGGGGCGCCCCGCGCGGCGAGGGCCTCGCCCTGCTGGACCCGCCGCCGCCGGCCGCTCTCGACGCAGCGATCGGCACCCTGATCGACCTCGACGCCGTGGCCCATGACGGAGCCGTCACCGAGCGCGGCCGTGCGATCGCCCGACTGGCGACCGACCCGCGGCTGGCCCGGGCCCTGCTGGCCGGTGCCGCGGTGGTCGGTGCCCAGCGGGCCGCGGAGGTCGTGGCCCTGCTCGGCGAGGACGTGCGTGCGCCCGGCGCCGATCTCGTGGCCGCGCTGCGCGCCATGAGAGCCGGTGGTCGAGCCGGGGAGTCCGGTGCGTGGGCGGCCGCCGTGCGACGGCTGCGGGGCTCGCTGCCCGACGACCTGCGAGACCACCGCGGCGAGTCCGGCCTCGGCGACGACCTGGCCGTCGGGACCGTCGTGGCCCTCGCCCACCCCGACCGCATCGCGCGTCGCCGCCCCGGCTCGCAGGCCTACCTCATGGTCTCCGGCACCGGTGCGGTGCTGCCCCGCGGAGTCGACCCCGGCGCGCTGACCGACTGGATCGCGATCGGGGACGTGGAGCGGACGAGCGGCGCTCGCGACGCCCTCGTGCGCTCGGCGGCACCTCTGGACGAGTCGCTCGCCCTCGACGCCGCCACCAGCCGGTGGCAGGAGAGTGACGAGGTGCGGTGGGCCGAGGGTCGCATCGTCGCGCGGCGCGTGACCCGGCTGGGGGCCGTCGAGCTGAGCAGCGCCGTGCTGGGCGACCCCGATCCCCTGCTCGTGGGTGCGGCGCTGCGTGACGGACTGGCACGCGACGGCCTCGACGTGCTCCGCTGGAGCGATGCTGCCCAGCAGCTCCGGCACCGGATGGCGTTCCTGCACCGCAGCCTGGGCGAGCCGTGGCCCGACGTCAGCGACGACGGGCTGCTCGCCGGGATCGACACCTGGCTCGGCGACGACCTGGCGCGCGTGCGAAGCACCCGCGACCTGGCCCGCGTCGACGTGCTCACGGGACTGCGTCGGCTCCTGCCGTGGCCCGAGGCCGGGCGGATCGACGAGCTGGCGCCACCGCGGTTGACGGTGCCGAGCGGCAGCGTCGTGCGCATCGACTACGCGCCCGAGCAGCCGGTCCTCGCGGTCCGAGTGCAGGAGATGTACGGCGCCGAGGTGACGCCGCGGCTCGCTGACGGCAGGGTGCCGGTGCTGCTCCACCTGCTGTCGCCGGCGGGACGTCCCGCCGCCGTGACCGCCGACCTGGCCTCGTTCTGGACCACCGGCTACCCCGGCGTGCGTGCCGACCTGCGCGGTCGCTACCCGAAGCACTCGTGGCCGGAGGACCCGGCGACGGCCCCACCGCTGCGGGGCACGAAGAAGCGCGGCTGAGCAGGCAACCCCGCACGGGTCGCCTGCCGTTGGGGCATCGACGGGACGGTGGGCGCTCGCTGCTCGAGGTGAGCGTGCACTGCGAGGGCGAGCGGTTCGTCGCCGACGGGTTCAGCCTCGTGCCGGCGTGACCTCGAGCTCCGACCAGTCGACCTCGGCCGTGCGTTGCTGGTACTCGCTGACCTTGCCCGGCCAGTTGGTGGTGATCCGCGGACCGTCGACGTACCAGCTCTCGCAGCCGGTCCACGCGGTGTCGGCCAGGCGCGTCTGCATCTCGGCGTCGAAGGCGTCGTAGACCTCCTCGCGCACCTCGACCCGTCGGGCACCGGTGTCGGCGAGGCGGCGTGCGACCTGCGCGACGTAGGCGGCCTGGGCCTCCATCATCCCGATGATCGAGCTGCCGCCGAGGTTGGTGTTCGGACCGTAGATCGCGAAGAAGTTCGGGAACCCGGGAACGGCCAGGCCCAGGTGGGCGCGCGCGCCGTCCGACCAGGCCTCGTGCAGGTCGGCGCCGTCGGCCCCGGTCACCTCGATGTCGGCGAGGAACGCGGTGGCGGCGAAGCCGGTGCCCCAGATGATCACGTCGGCCTCGTGCAGCACCCCGGCGTCGTCGCGCACCCCGGTCGGCTCCACGGCGGCCACGCCCTCGGTGACGACGTCGACGTGGTCGCGGTCCAGCGCCGGGTACCAGTCGTTGGAGAACAGGATCCGCTTGCAGCCGATGGCGTAGTCGGGCACGAGCTTGGCGCGCAGCGAGGCGTCCTTGACCTGGCGGCGCAGGTGGAGCCTCCAGGCGGTCCCGATCGCGGACAGCAGCGCCTTGGACCAGCGCACCTGTCCGCCGAGCGCGGCGTTGAGCAGCTCGGTGAGCTGGAAGGTCGTCCTCCGCTCGAACGTGAGCAGCCGCGGCCACCGGTCGAAGGCACGGTGGTGGCGCGGGCGGTACTCCTGGTCGGGCTTCGGCACGACGTAGGGGGCCGAGCGCTGGAAGACCGTCAGCTCGGCCACCCGGTCGACGATGCCGGGCACGAACTGGATCGCGCTGGCGCCCGTGCCGATCACGGCCACCTTCTTGCCGGTCAGGTCGAGGTCGTGGTGCCACTGGGCGGAGTGGAAGGCCGGGCCCGCGAACGTGTCGGCGCCCGGCAGTGTCGGGATGACCGGGTTCGACAGCTGGCCCACCGCCGAGACCACGAGGTCGGCCTCGTACGTCGTGCCCCCGGCCGTGGCCACGGTCCAGGTGCAGCCGTCCTCCTGCAGCACGCAGGAGGTCACCGCTGCTCCGGTGACGACGAGGTCGGTGAGGCCCTCGCGCTCGGCCGAGGCGCGCAGGTAGGCGAGGATCTCCGGCTGCTTGGAGTAGCGCCGACCCCAGGCCGGGTTGATCGCCCAGGACCACGAGTAGAGCGGCGACGGCACGTCGCAGGCGGCATCGGGGTAGGTGTTGTCGCGCCACACCCCACCGATCCCGTCGGCACGTTCGAGCACGGTGATGTCGGTGACGCCCTGCTGGCGCAGGGCCCGGGCGGCGCCGAGCCCGCCGAAGCCGGCTCCGATGACGATGACGCGAGGGCCTGATCCACGTGTGCGGCTGCTCATGACTCGAACCTAGGCGCTGTCGAGGACCCCGGGGGAGCCCGGGAACGCCGACGGGTTGATAATTTCGGACATGTCCGCGTCGCCGTCACGCTCGCAGCGACTCGACCCGGTCGCCCAGGACTGGGACTTCCCCCGCTCGTCGACGGGTCTGCGGGTGCTGCTCGCCTTCGCCGGCGACGCAGGGCTCTCCCCGCGCACCACCCTGCTCGGGACCGGTCTGCGTGCCGACGACGTGCTCGACACGGAGGGACGCGACCGCGCCGTCGAGGTCACGGCCGCGCAGGAGCTCCGCGTGGTGCGGACCCTGCATCGCAGGCTGGGCGAGGTCGGTGCGCGCGTGGGGGAGCGCTACGAGGCCGCGACGTTCGGTGCCTTCGGCTACGCGATGCTCGCCAGCCCCACGGTGCTGGACGCGATGTCGGTCGCGGTGAGCTACATCGACCTGAGCAACACCTTCGCCCTTCCCCGAGCCGAGATCGAGGGGGACCGCGTGGTCGTGACGGTGTCGGGGGACCGGCTGCCCGACGACGTACGCCGGTTCCTCGTCGAGCGGGACGCCGTCGCGGTCCGTCGCGTGCTGGAGAGCCTGGTGCCGGGCGGGGTCGGCTCGGCGCTCACGTGGACGCGTTCCGGGGCCTCGATCGTGTTCGGTGCCGACCAGCTCGATCGCCCGCTGCCCGAGCGGAGCCCCCAGCGTCAGGCGCTCGCAGCGCAGGTCTGCTCCGACATCGTGGGGGCCAGGCGGGCGCGCACCGGGCTGGCCCAGGACGTGCGGGTCCTGATCACGCAACGCCTCGAGCGCGGAGCGCCCATGGGCGAGGTCGCCTCGGCCCTGGCCGTCGGCGAACGGACGCTGCGCCGTCGACTGCGGGTCGAGGGCACGGGCTACCAGGAGCTGCTCGACGAGGTCCGCTGCTCGATGGCCTCTGCCCTGCTCAACGGACGGTCGACCATGCCGGTCGCGGCCGTCGCGGCCCGGCTCGGGTATGCCGACGCGGCGGCGCTCGCGCACGCCCGGGCGCGCTGGCGCCGTACCGCTGTCGGGTGAGCAGCGATCGAGCCACCGGAGTGTCGGCCGACCGTCACGGACTCGTCGCCTGCAGCACCACGCCGGTTCACCGGTCGCTGCTCGGCTGCAGGGGCGTGGTCGGACCGACCCGCTCGTCTCCTCGGAAGGACCCTGATGCACCTCTCCTCTCGGAACCGCCGGCGCGCCCTCGTCGCGTCGGCAGCGGCCCTCGCCCTCGGCAGCACCGCCGGCCTGGCCGGCCTGGCCGTGGCCGACCTCGCCGCGGCACCCCCCGCCGGCCTCGACCAGCACGGAGGGGCCACCCGCCTCTCCGGTGACCAGACCTCCGCGATCGACGACGCGATCGTGGGCGGCCAGGCGCACAACGTCATCCTGCTGATCGGCGACGGCATGGGCGACTCGGAGATCACCATCGCCCGCAACTACGCCGAGGGCGCGGCCGGCCGCTTCAAGGGCATCGACGCGCTGCCCCTCACCGGCCAGTACACGACGTACTCCCTCGACCGCGAGACCAGGCTGCCCGACTACGTCCCCGACTCGGCCGCGACCGGCACCGCGTGGGCCACCGGCACCAAGAGCTACGACGGGGCCATCTCGGTCGACCTCGACGGCGAGAGCCAGCGGTCCCTGCTGGAGCTGGCGAAGCTCAACGGGCTCAAGACCGGCGACGTCTCCACGGCGGAGATCCAGGACGCCACCCCCGCCGTGCAGGTCGCGCACGTGGAGTCGCGCAACTGCAAGGGACCGGTCGCCACGACCGCGCAGTGCGCGGACCAGGCACTCGAGAACGGCGGGCCCGGCTCGATCTCCGAGCAGCTGCTCGCCACGCGCCCCGACGTGACGCTCGGTGGCGGGGCGAAGTACTTCGACGAGCTCGTCACGGCGGGTGAGTAC